>CAZBXU010000174.1:0-5114 GCA_964495755.1 uncultured Spirochaetaceae bacterium
TTTCGTTGATCTGCTCTTCAGAAAGTACTCTGAGCTGCGGCTGAAAGGTCAAGGTAAGGACCTCCATGAAAAACTGCTGCCCCATACTATTTGTAATACCGGAGTCCTTCAAGTGAGTTCTCGCAGATCGTGTACGCGGAAATTGTCAGGATAGTTGTTTTCGGCTCCCGGGTTCGCGGTGATACCCTCCTCGATGCCTCCTCCTACGGGGACTACGTGGAGATTACCGAGGACGAAGCGCGGGATTTTTTGGCCAAAGCAGAGAGTTTCCTGTCCGAAGCCAAACGGGTATCACGGTCTATTCTGGAAGAAAAAAAAGAAGCCGGGCCCACCTTCTGACGGTGGCCCCAGCCTCTTGCCTTCCAGGTGATTGCTGTTTAGCCGGATCCCCTTAGAGCGTGAGTCGCCGGACTAGAACAGTCCCTGCACCTTCCCGGTCTTGGTGTCTACGTCGATATTGCGGAAGGCAGGATCCGATGCCGTGCCAGGCATGAGCTTGATCGCCCCGGCTACGGGAACCACGAATCCGGCGCCGCCGTATACCAGGATATCTCGAACGGGCAGGGTCCAGCCTTTCGGCCGTCCCTTGATGGCGGGATCGTGGGTCAGGCTGAGATGGGTCTTCACCATGCAGGTTCCCAGTTTGCTCAAGTCCCCATCCGCCTCGATCGCTTTGGCTTTGCTCTCAGCCTCGGGAGTATAGGAAACCCCATCGGCGCCGTATACGTTCCGGGCGATCAACTCGATCCGTTTGCGCAGGGGAGTGTCGTCGCCGTAGAGGAACTCCAGCCGCGGCTCATGCTCGCAGGCCTCCACGACCGTCTGGGCCAGCTCCTTTGCCCCTTCGCCGCCCAGTTCCCAGTGCTTGCTCACAGCGACTCGTGCACCATGAGCCTCAGCCCGCTCGTTGATCAGGGCTATCTCTTCATCGGTGTCGGTATAGAAGTGGTTGATGCACACCACCGGCGAGATCCCGCTCATCTTCACCGTCTCGATGTGAGCGAGCAGGTTTTCCACACCTTCGTCAACCAGTCCGATATTCTTTTCCGTGTAGGCCTTGTCCAGAGGGTGGCCCGGAACAACCTTGGGCCCGCCGCCATGCATCTTCAAGGCGCGTACCGTACACACGATCACCGAACAGTGTGGTTTCAGTCCGCTGAAGCGGCACTTCAGATTCCAAAATTTCTCGAAGCCGATATCGGCTCCAAAGCCGCTTTCGGTCACATGGTAGTCGGCCAGCTTCAATCCGACCCGGTCGGCGATGATCGAGCTCTGTCCGATGGCGATGTTGGCAAAAGGCCCGGCATGGACCATCACGGGCTGGCCTTCAACGGTCTGCATCAGATTGGGATTGATGGCCTTGGTCATGAGGGCGGTCATGGCTCCATCCACTTCAAGATCGCCGGCGGTAATCGATTTTCCCGATTTATCGTAGGCAACGACGATCTTGCTCATGCGTTCCCGCATGTCCGCAAGATCCCGGGCCACCGCCAGGATTGCCATGATCTCCGAGGAGACTGTGATCTGGAAGCCGCTCTTCATCATGAAGCCGTCCATTTTCCCGCCGATGCCGATGATGATCTCCCGCAGAGCCTGGGCGCAAAAGTCCATCGCCCAGTTCATAGGCACGTTCCGGGGATCGATATTCAGGCGCTTCAGTCGTTTTTTGGCGAGCATATCGTCGCCGTAGTTGAACTCGTGCTGGATGCGGCTGGTAAGCGCCACCATCGCCAGGTTGTGGGCGTTGGTAATGGCGTCGATGTCTCCGGTGAGACCTAGGCTGATCTCGGTCAGGGGAATACACTGGGCCAATCCGCCGCCGGCGGCGGATCCTTTGATGTTGAATGTCGGACCGCCCGAGGGCTGTCGGATCGCCCCGATCACCTTTTTGCCGATTTTGCCCAGCCCCTCAACCAGTCCCATAGCGGTGGTGGTTTTTCCCTCTCCCAATGGAGTAGGGGTGATCGCGGTCACCTCGATGTATTTACCATCAGGCCTATCTTTCAATCGATTCAAAATGCTCATGTAATCGATTTTTGCTACATAGTGCCCGTAGGGAAGGAGTTCCATCTTTTCCAGCTGCATCTCCTCCGCCAGCTGGTAGACGGTCTTCATATTGGCTTCCGCAGCTTCAGCGATCTCCCAGTCTTTCATTTTTGTGGGATCCAGTTTTGACATAATATCCTCCACGATATTTGAGATTCTAAAAAGTAGCACCAGAATAGAGGCTGCAATTCTATGTGTCAAGTTATGTGAATCGACAACTCGATGTGGAGAAAAAAAATCAGCGCGACGGGGCCAGGAAGACCCCCGCGGTTTTGGTTTTATAACCCTTCGGGGTTGCCCCCGTATAGCGGCGAAAGACCTTTGTGAAGTAGCTCTGGTCGTTGAACCCGCAGTCCAGAGCGATCTGATTGATGTTCAGGTTGGTTTCATCCATCAGAGCACAGGCCTTTTCGATCCGGAAGTGATTCAACAGATCTGTGAATGTATGGCCCGTTCTGAGGTGAAAAACCTTCGAGAAATAGCCGTAGGACATATTGCAGGCCCTGGCTACGTCATCCCTCGTAATCGGCTGATCGAGATTATTTTTCATGTACTCGATAGCCAGGGCGATAGAGTCCGGGGGTGTAGGTGCTACCTGATCCAGGCTGGTGGAGATGAAGTCCTCCAACCAGCGGGTCAGCCAGTGGCTCAGCTCCACATCGTCGTTGATTTCGTGAAACTCTTTGAGATAAGAGCTGTTCACACCAAGCAGATCTCGCGGGTTGGCTCCTCTGTCCACGGCGGTGCGGTACATGAGCACGACCATTTCCAGAACCAGAGTCTTCAATATGTCCAGATCTTCACTTTCCAGGCTGTACACTCGGATCAGGATCCTGTTGATGATCGAACGGGCCCGTTCTTTGTCTCCTTTACGGATTGCCGAGAGCAGACCGAATTCCTCCTGGAGATAGATTTCGCGGGAGTCTCGAAAGAGATTCTGCTTAACGGAATGAATCGCCTCAGCCTTGTGAGCATTTGCTCTTCCCTGTTCCCGATTCAACTGCATCAGGCTGGAATTACAGGCGTTGAACTGGCAGGCCAGTTCGAGTAGGGTCCAGGCTGCCTGGCTGATCATGGAGCCCCACTCCTCACCGGCTCGTCCGGGATCCACGGCGGAAAAAATGCCCGCTACGATATGGTCATTCAGGCAAATCGGAACACACCAGACGTAGAGTCCCTGGTTGTCCAGGCTGATATTCGGGTCGCCCCAGCGCAGGGCTTCCTGGGCCATTTGGGACAGGTCCAGGTTTCTCTCCTGAGCCCGATACCACGGGTAGTAGATGCAGCGGTTGATTTCAACCCTGTTTCCGCTTACCAAAGCGGCACCGAAGTGAGTGGCGAGCATGTATCGCTCGGCGAGCTCTTCGAATTCGTTCGGCGTCAGCACGTGTTTCCAATTTTTTGTCGGCATTTCGACTCGAGGATAGCAGAATCGGCACAGTTAGTGAACACCAAAATACCTAAAAAAAGTGCCATATTACTAACCACGAGAGCGTTTCTAAGGTATACTCGGTCTTATTATTTATATGTTTGCCAGAGGAGGAGAAACGTGGTTGCACTGAACACTATTTCCGAGGCCCTGCAGAAGGGCAAGGCGGATGAAGTAAAGACCCTGGTAACTCAAGCTTTAGAGGAAAAGGTTGATGTCAAAAAAGTACTCGAAGAGGGCCTTATTGCCGCAATGGATATTATCGGCGGCCGTTTCAAACGAAACGAGATCTATATCCCCGAGGTGTTGATTGCAGCCCGGGCCATGCACGCCGGGATGTCAATCCTCGAACCGCTTTTGGCTGCGCACGGTATCAAGATGATCGGTAAGGTGGCCATTGGTACGGTCAAAGGCGACCTTCATGATATAGGGAAAAACCTCGTGGCCATGATGTATAAAGGCGCCGGGTTCGATGTCCTGGATCTGGGCGTGGATGTTTCGGCGGAGAGATACGTCCAGGCCGCTGATGACGGAGTCGATATCGTGGGTTTTTCCGCTCTGCTGACCACCACCATGGTGCAGATGAAGAATATTGTCGAGAGCCTGAAAGAGAAGGGCTCGAAAGCCAAGATTATGATCGGTGGTGCGCCGGTTACCCAGAACTACTGCGATGAGATTGGCGCTGACGGCTACGCCGCCGACGCTGCATCGGCCGTGGAGATCGGAAAGTCACTGATTAAAGCATAAGTCGCGGGCGGCACTCCTGCTCAACGGGGAATAGATAGAGTGACGAACAGGGGATAGTGATCCGAAGGCCATTTATCTTCGACGCGGTTTCGAATTACTTTCGTGCTTCGATACTCAAACTCTTTCGAATAGAGAACGTGGTCGATGGCCGGTTGGATGTTGATCCCCCTGTTGAAATGAAAGGTGCTTCCCCGTGTCTCCGTCACCGTCAGACCGGCCTCCGCAACGATCCGCACCGGGCGAAAGAAACGGGGCGCGTTGAAATCGCCTACTACGATCACCCCATCCTCGACGTGCTCCCTGGAAGCGATCCGCTGCGCCACCAAGCGGGAAAGCGACCCTTCCACGGCCGGGAATAGATCTGGTCCGGATCCGGAGAGAAGAAGAAAAACCCCTGATCGAGAGCCTCGAAGCGATCCCTCCTATACAGGATCGGCTGAGTTGAAGGATACGTGCGGGGGTGTCCGGAGGAGGTAACGGTGTACTGGGGGAAATGTTCGAGCACCCAGTCAAGCTGCTTGTTTTCCTGGTTCCAGTGACCTCCAACGAAGGTCTCAATCTCCTGAAAGCCGATTACGTCAGGGTTTCCCAGCCGAAGTGCTTCGACAACCGCATCCCGTCTATCCTCCCAGATCATCTTTTCCTGGCGGGGAGAGACGTAGTGGATGTTGAAGCTTCCCACCACGATCTCGGATTTTTCGTATGGTCCTGTCGTGACTGAATCGCCATGTCCGGCCATTGGTTTTGGCTGGAAAGCCAGTATTAGGAAGAGTATATATATGAGCCTTTCCATAATGTTTAGACGAGTCTGACGGCGGATTTATTACCCGTTGGCGGGAATTGGAAGGACAACGCCGGACTGGCGACTCATCCGCGGAGGCTAAAGATCCAG
>CAZBXU010000174.1:5214-7445 GCA_964495755.1 uncultured Spirochaetaceae bacterium
AGGCGATCTCTTTGTTGGCAAGTCCGAGGGAAAGGAAGCGAAGCACCTCCGTTTCCCTCGGCGTTAGCTCCGGAGTGGCCGTTGCTGTTTTTCCTCCCTCCTGATCGCCGACGAACAGCTTTTGTATCAACTGCGGGGTTCCCGTCACCAGTCCGGCGGCAAGGGCATGAATGGCTGCCAGAACTTCCTCTTCCGAAGCGTCTTCGTTGAGTAGACCGATCGCTCCTGAAACCGAGTCTATCCGGGATTGATACGGGTCAATCTCCTCTGCGATTATCAGGAGGACGGGAGCGGGCTCCGAGAGAGGGAGCTCCGGATCGACGGAACTCCTCAAACCCGGAGGACCGCACAACACAAGAACGTCGCAGTAGTCTTGATCGGGGTGCTCAACGAATTCGATGTCCGTCTCTTTCTGCAACAGAGCCCGCAATCCCGCCTGAACCATGGTGTTGTCACAGAGGATACCCACGTGGATCATGCGTCTTTCAGCCATGCCCTTCCGGTATCGATACAACCGAATCGTCGGGATGTCTTGTCATCGGCACCCGCCTCGGTGCAACCCGCGGGAACGACCGTGGATCGGACGGTCCAGAGTACCAACGGTCAACGAAATCTCCACCCGTTTTCCAGCCCGGAGCAACTCAACCGAGATGTTTTTCCCAGCCATTCCGGACATCAACTTCGCCAGCAGATTCTCGTGATCAGCTGTCGCCTGACCGTCAATCCCCACCAGGATGTCGCCGACCATCAGGCCGGCTGCGTCAGCGGGACTCTTCGGTTCGATTCCCATGATCAGAAGTCCCGTGGATTGCTCCCGCCCGAGCGGGGAGGCATCCGGCAGAGCAACCTGTTGGCTGCGGATCCCCAAGTATCCGGATTTGACGCTTCCTTCAGTCCGCAGTTTTTCAGCGACATGCCAGGCCATTTCCACGGGAAGGGTAATTGATGTGCCCAGACTGCTACCGAAGGTGTTCACTCCCACCAACCTGCCTTCCACGTCTACCAGGGGACCGCCGGCAAACCCGGGAAAACGTACAGCGTCGCTGCGCATCACTCCTTCCAAGGCGATGCCCCTTCTCGTCCTATATACACCGTTTACGATACTTACGATCCCCAGGCTGGCCTGGATTCCCTCTTCGGTGGGGCGTCCAAGGGCTAGTACTAACTGTCCCACCTCGGCCTTTTCCTCAGAGCGCTCTATCTGACTGCCCGTCTTGTTTTTGAGCTCAAGGAGAACCAGATCGCTGAGCGGATCTCGACCTGCAACTTTCGCGCCTTGTTTTGTCCCGTCTGCCAGCAGGATCTCGATATCCTTCTCCCTCTCTACACTGTGATCAGCGCTGAGTACCAGGCCCGGGCCGCAGAACACGCCGCTGGAGGGGTATCCTCCCCGGCCGTCCACCCCTACTGTGAGCTCGGCGGCCCGTTTCACCGCCTGGCTCATGCCTATAGAAAGGTCCTTTGTACTATTCCCTGTATCAGACATAGAAAATACTCCTTGTTGGTAAACTTTGCCATGATCATGGCACTCTCTGAAGAAGGTCGCTCCCTTCGGTCGCGATCTCTTCTTCCCACCGAGAATCCTGCAATAAAGCAAGATTCTCGCATTGTCATAGCAATAATGTAGTACCGTCGGGAGGCGTCGGATATCGCCCAGTTGGCTAGGTAGGTTCCTATACTATCGGCCAGGTCGGTGATCAGATGCCGATATCGAAGCGCTGTTCAAAAGCCCAATCATCAAGATCGTAATGATCGAGGCGTTTGCGAAGATCGGGACGATCGAGAAATGTGAACCGACCCCTGTTCCAATAGGTCTTACCGTCGAGCTCGACGGTGGCATCGAAGATCGACCAGGCGATCTCCCCGGGAGCGTAGTTGCCGCAGGTGTGGAAGTGCAGGTAACGGGGATTAGCAAAAGCGACAGATCCCCAGCGGTCGATGTCCGAAGCGGCTTTGAACGGGTAGAACGCCTTGGGATGAATCCCGGCATGCCAGGAATGCACGACATCTGTTTCGATGTCGAATAGATCCCCGACACGCTGGTAGTGGCTGCGAACCTTTCCGACGAGATCTTTCGGTCCTTCGAAATCAACAATCCTTCCGGCCTCCACTACAGCCATCACCGGTTCGTCGAGCTTCAGGAAGCTGTTCTGGTAGATCCGGTTGGCTGTCGACATCAGCCAGTGAGCCACGGCTACCCGGCCCTGCATGGTCTCACAGCTGACCGGCCG
>CAZBXU010000175.1:0-7386 GCA_964495755.1 uncultured Spirochaetaceae bacterium
AAGCCGAGACGATCGTGCAGATACGGGAGAACTGCTCGACTGGCGGTCTCGAAATAAGGGCGTATGTCCGGTAGGTCCCATACCCTGAAGCAGGTATATTAGCGATCAAGAGTATCTCCTTTTGAGCAGGTGATAGTGAACGGAGTCGAATGAGCAGTACTCCCGGCGCCAGCTTTCTTTGGCGAAATACAACTTGCCGAAGCCTGATATCCCAACCTGGAAATGGCTTCTGACAGGGGTCTCAATTTCCCAGATTCGATGAGCAACTCCGGACGGAGGTACAAATCAATGTCGTTGGTGGAACGCGCTTCCGGCCATTCTTGCAAGAGCGTATGCCTGTTCAACCGCTGCACGTAGTTCGTCTTGAGATATATACCGAAGCCGCCGCCGACAATAAGCTTGATGTCCGTGCCCTCTATCTCATCAAGAATGTCCAGCAGTGAAGTTTCGAGGTCAGGTATGGTAATCATGGATGTACTGTCTCAAGATGTTTCATCAGGTGTGATTTCACTTGTTCGGCGGTCTCCCGGTCGCGCTTGTCGCCGGCCATCAACTCCAGGTATACCTGCACGGGGGATGCCCACTGGAAGTTCTCCTCTTGCCGGTTATCGAAGTAAACTGTCTCATCCTGCGTCTCCAGGAGCTCGAGGTTCGGGAACCGATCCGGCCGACTTCCCGGCAGCTTTTCAACCAGCATGTCCAAGCGCGGGCAGTATATGGAGATAAGATTCCCGCGCTGCATTATTGCATACCGTCCGACCGAAGACCTCCCGGTAGCTACCAGAGGCAGTCCCATCTCTATAGACTCGTTCATTAGTATTTGCATAATCGTTCCGATCGGTTCTGGAACTTTCATACGGACTCTCTCATTGATGTGTGGGGGGACGTAGTTCTCACTCAATTTTTGCAGAAGCCGGTCCGGCTGCAACAGGCGAATAGCGCCTTCACGGGCGATGATTAGATCCTCTTCAAGCGCTTTCAATGCTTTCGAGACCGTGGAAAGGCTCATCGCCTTTTTATCCCAGCGCTTCACAAGCAGGTTTCGTTGGTTTATCTCTTCTCGGACGTCTTGAACGGTTTCATAGCGTGAGCGAACCAGCAGAACTCGCCCGACCATGGAACTGTTTTTCCGATAGATATTCTTGATCGGGGCAGAGGAGATGAAGCGGTTTTCTTTACCACCGCGGAACACGGCGAACACCTCTGGCACCGCCACCACGCCATTACCGCACAGATCGATTCCGCTTACTTTTTCCCGATCCAGCTCCTCCAATCGCTGTTCACCGAGAAAAGGCACCAGCAGCAGTGGCCGGCAACCCTTTGGGAACGTCGATGTTTTTAATTTGTTCAGCCCATCCTGAAATGCTTTGGGCGTCGAGAGGGATTTGATCTCTACGCAAAATATTGCTGTTCTTCTACCCCACGATGCTTCCAGCAGTGCGTCGAATCCGAAGTTTCCCCCTGAGCCCGGATCTGCCTGCAACAAACGAAAAGAAAGCGGAGGGAATGAGAGCTTTCCCATTCGAAGCTGTTCGAGTATCTCTCGTTCGGTTAGGATTTTCCTGATTCTTTTCATATTCCTGTTTAAGAAAATAGTATTTTTTAGGAAAATATCCAAGCACACTACAAGGCTTATTGGGCCTGCCAGCCTACCTCGATTCGTCGTAAGGTGTTTGCCACGACACGCCGGCCCGTGCTTCAGTTTAGCGGGAAGCCAAGCATAGTCGTCGCACGCCTGAAGGTCATCGGCACCCGTGGAGCTTTGACCACGGTCCTCCAGGACGGTCACGTCGCTGTACTCATCGTAGCTGTAGGCCCGTTCGGTCTCCAGCTAGCGGTCGGTGCGCCCCTACTCGCAGGAGCTGCTTCGCTCCCGGCTAAGCACCGGGACGTATAAAGTGGATCACCTTGCCGAAACCGCGGAGCTCCCGCTCTCCCGGTTTTTTCACTTTCCAATAGTAAAATCAAGGTGGAAAACCACACTATCGTCCCTCACTTCGAATGGGACCCTGAACCGTTCAACGTGTTGATCGAGCCATGGATCTTGTTGTTTCCATTCTTCAAACCTATCGTTTGTGATCACACGGGCATTCTGTCGCACCATTTCTTTAAGGATGAACTCGTCTGCAGAGGTACCCCCCGGCACTTCGAGTATCTCAAAGTTCTTTCCCGGCCGATCGAAAATCTCGGGCTCATCAATTTCATACTTTAGAGACGCATCCACAATGGAAATAATCTTTTCGAATCCCTCATCTTGAAGCGCACCAAGGACTAACTCGAGGTTTTTCGCCCGTGGCGTATCACTCTCTTCACGGGACCCGTCTCCCCATGCGACATTACTTCCGTCCACGATAACCACTGTATTGTTGGCCGGCTTGTCGAGAATACGAAGGAAAGCCGCTTCGTCGACAAACAAGGTTCCCAAATCTTCAAGGAATTTACGGTTGCATAGAAAATCCTTGAAGTGAGTCTTGATTTCAATTTTCCTCGTATACCAAGAAGGCGACTCAGATGACAGCGCTGTGAGGTATTTCCCGGGATGTAGGCTCATTCTCCACAGTTCATCAAGTTCAATCCGCTCGTTGTCTCCCATTGCGGCCAAAGTATGAAGAATAAAAGCTTCATGATGAGAACCAAGTCCATTAGCTGCTCGCGTGTCTTCCAACTCTAAGTAGCATTTGTATTCTCCCCAAGTTTCGATATCCAGCGACTTCGCGTTCGAATAATCATCGTAAGTGTCGAAACCGGCGCTCTTCGCCTCCTTGTAATCGGCAGCATCGACGAATCCACTGGTCATCGCCTCAATGAACTCGCCGAAATCTGCGAAACCATGTTCTACTGCAAACCTGAAAACATATCCCTCCTTCGCTCCCGCCGGAAACATCTCCAGATGTACGTCTGGATTGCCCTTTTTAAGATTTTGATACGTTTCGTTATAGGTAAGAATACAGCCATAGAATCCGAGTGCTTTTGATTTCTCCAATTCCTCCTGTGATTGGTATCCAAGTTGTTTCGCCCGATTCAGCTGGTCCTGATCGGTGAATTTGCCTTTTTTCATTTCATAATATTTCGAACCGTCTTGAATGTTCTGGGAAAATCCATCGAGGAGATCGTCCAACCGCCGATATCCTTTTGAATTAATCCGATATGCAAAACCCTGGTGGATAAATTCAAACCACGTGGGCTTCGGATTCCGCTCTGGCGCTGTGACCATTATCAGGCCTGGATGGAGCGTTTTCACGGCTCGTACAAAATCGTCGATTTCGTTGAAGTCTATCCGGTTTTCTGTGTTAATCCTGATTTTACCTACGGTGTATTCCAGTTTTTCGATACTATCGTCCATCGGAAGTCGCTCCCTCACGTTTTGTCTATCTGATAAATGTGCATCTGCTTCGCTCCTGCTAGCTGATTCATTCCTCCTCGAATCCGAAGTTCCGGAACTTCAAAGTGCGGCAGTTTTCGTTCACGATGCGCTGGCGGTCCTCCGGAATCCCCTCGGGCACCTCCGCCTGAATCTCCATTGTCAGTTGGACGTCGGCGCCGACCAGTCCCGAAAGATGCCGGATCACTTCTTCAGCGATCCGGCCTGCATCGCGGCCGGACCGAAGCGGATCGAGGGCCACAGTGCCGTGGAAGCGCGTAACCTTTCGCTCGGGTGGTTCCCCGGGTTCTGGCGGACTTTCCGGTAGTTCCGGACCCTCGCCGGAAGGGACAGGAGCTTCGACCGGCTTCTGCTCCCGTTCCAGTTGCTCGAGTGCAGCTTCCGGCTTCACGATGAGTGCTTCGTTGTTTACCGAGACGACAACGTTCTGGTTGACCTTCAGGCCGCGGTAACGACCGCCGTCCTCATCCCACGACTCGGCAAAGGCAAACGAATCCTTCTCCCAAGTAAGAAGGGGCACGCCGTCCTCTATCGCCGATGTCAGAACCGCAGGGCTCTTGAGACGCGGAAGGTAGGTGTATTGGGCGAACTCTTCCATCAACTGTTTGACGCCCACGTGGCGACCGTCATATCGCCACAGCGGAATCTTGTCGATCTCCAGCCTCAGGCGAGAACCGCCCATGGTGACGAACAGGTCTTCCTCAGAGATCATTTTGCGAGAAGCACGAACCGCCAGAGCATCCTGCCCCTGCAGACGAACCTGTTTCCAGCCCGCCGGACCGTTGGGATCCGACTGCTCCGGAAGCAGCAGCCACTGGTAGGTCTCCGGAACACGCATGGTCACCGCCTGATCCGAGTGGGTCTTCTGGGTTTCGGCCTGTTTGGTTTGGAAGGCATCCAGGTTGAGCGATTCCCTGTCGGCTAGAATCGACGACCAGGCTAGGTAGTGGCGCACCGCCTGTTCCAGGTCCCTAAGTCGGGTTTTATCGGCAGCCAGAAAGGCGAGGGTATTCTTGTACATCCGCGGTCCGGTACCTCGGGATTCCAGGATCTCCCGGGCCAAGGCGAGGGCTTGAGAGTCCTCAGTCTTGGCCATGTGTGTTTGCTCCGGAGGGAGAATCACCAGGCGACAGCCCCACTCATCACTCACATCGGCACCGGACTTCGGCGCAACATGCACTCGGATGAACTCTCCAGCATCGCGCACCTGGCTGCTCAGTCGTTTGTGGATCTCTTCCCATACATCATGTTCATCGAGCTGGGCAGCCCGATCCTCGGCGGTTTTACGCACCGTGGGCTGGGTGGAATACCAGAAGCGTTTATTGTCCACGTAAAGAAAGGTTGTGTTATCGGTCAGGCGACGCAGGGCATCGCCGAATGTAGCAATGGCCTCCCCCGGCTGAGCGGAACCGAGCTTGATCGAGCGTTCGTCGATCCCCCGAGTGGTCGCCTGCTGCAAAGGGGCCGAGCCCATGTAAATCGTGCGGGCTACACGCCGGACAGCCGAATAGCGCGCCAAATGAGGATTGTCGCGCTCGAGTTTGCGCGGCACCGAGCTATCCCCGTCCACGTCCTGCTCGATCACCGGAATCCAGTTCTCTTCGAGAAACTTGGTCAGCTCGCTCTGGACGGTCGGATCGTCGATGGGAACGCTGGCCGGCATGATCAGCAGATTGCGGTCGTCCTTGGACCACAGGGAGTAGATCACCTTCGCCATCAGACGCAGGACTCCCCGGGTGCGCTGAAATCGATCCAGGGTGGACCAGGTATTATAGAGACGATCGAACAGCTCCGGATGGATCGGATACGCTCGTTTCATGCGCCGCTCGTATTCTCCCTCCCTGCACTCGGCCGGAAAATCCTGCGGTTGGGACTGGTAGACCTGGGAAAAAGCACGGACCGTCGCGTCGAGGGCGGCGTGATTCTTTCCGGACACCGGCTGAAAGAGCCGCCGGCGCACGATCTCAAAACCCTCCTCGGAACTGGCTGGACGCCAGGGTGACTGGACGCGCCCAAGGGCGTTGCGCAGACGGTTTAAAGCCTCGCGCCCGCCCTCACCCCCGATCTCATTGTCCGAAGCGGGGACGCTAACCACCAGATAGGTGTTCCTGGCATTCTTTGCCGCCTCACTCAAGGTCTGGGCGAAGGTAAACTGGGTGTCGAAGGTTCCGCCGGGGAGGGTTTGGTTCGTGTACAGTTGACGCGCATAAGCGATCCATTCATCGATGAGAATCAGGCAGGGAGCATATCGGTTGAACAGCTCTTTCAGAGCGTCCCCCGGATTGGTCGAGGTGCGGTCGGCATTAGCTAAAAGGGCGTAGCCCTCGCTTCCGCCAAGTTGCCAGGCGATCTCGCCCCACAGCGTGTTGATCTTGGTTCCGTCCTTCTTCACGCCGGGTTCACTCGGCTGGATCTTGTTCCCGACGATCACCGCACGGTTGACCTTTTTCGGAATGGTGAGCTTTTCTGCGCTCAAGATCTCGTCGACTCCGGTGAGTTCTCCGGCCGGGACTTTCGAGAACAGATGGTAGAGAACCAACAGGGAGTGGGTCTTGCCGCCGCCGAAGTTCGTCTGTAGCTCGATCACCGGATCACTCTCATTGAGCGATAGCCTCTTCAGTGCACCGACAACCAGATGCCGCAGCCCCTCGGTGATGTAGGTGCGGCGGAAGAACTCCGCCGGGTCCCGGTACTCGCTGCTTCCCTCGCCAAGGTACACCTGCCAGAGATCCGCGGCGAACTCCGCCTGAATGAAGTTCCCGGAAGCCACATCCGGGTGAGGAGTGATCACCTCCCGCCAGGGCTTCAATCCCGAGGATGGAGAGCCTTCAATCTTGGCCGTAGACTTTCGCGCCTGATCGTTGAAGCGCTGCCGCAGCAGATCCTGCTTGTTCTTAGCCAGCTCCATAGCCTGAGGTGCGGAGATGGCACTCAACAGTCGCTCAACCGTGTCGAGAGCCCGGTAGGCATCGTCTCCGGAGAAGGACTGCTGGTGAGCCCATTGGTTTCGGATATCCCGGATTTCCGCAATGAGGTTCCGTTCAGTCTTGCCCAAAGTTTTGGCGAACACATCGTTCCAGGCATTCCACATGACCGTACCGAGCATCTGTGTGTCCCAGGAATCGATGTCGATCTTAGGCACATCGGCAGGAACATGATCAGGAATGTACCGGCAGGTTTCTACCTTCCAGTCCCCCTTGAAAGCAGCTTTCAGCTCCCGTTCGATGTAAGGCCGAAGTGCCTGATTGAACAGCTCTAGGGATTGCCGGATTCGTTCGTAATTGCTCTGTGCCATCTTTTTTCCTCATTAGATACAATTCAATTATGTATTAGCTAGTTGATAATAACGCATCAGTTCAGCGGCAGTACTTAGCCCCGTATGCTGGAACCGATTGTTATGCGCTCTCGCCTATAGGTGCCCTATCTATGTATTGCTCCCAGAATTCACGTAGGCCATCCCTTCGTCGTTCATCGGGCTCATCATATCTCCAGTAGTAGCACGGGATGGCGCTTTGATCGAACGGTAGTCTTGTACCCTTCTCTGCCGTGCAGATCACTCGAACCGGTAGCCCAAGAGCGTACCCTAACTCGATGAAGCAGTTTGGACGCTCGCCTGTCACATCCACAACCGCGACCGTGGAATGGTACAACCGCCTGAAGATCTCTGTATTGATGAAACCCGATTCTACCTCATCTTTGCCCAGATCGACTCGGACCAGGCCAAGTTTTAAAATTAGCGGGTCAACAACTTTTCGGAAAAACCTTTCGACACGTTCGTAGGCCTCGTGTTCCTTATTCAGCAATCGAACGTAGAAGACCGTCGGCGACGCTAGGTTCATAATGATTTCAAGAATGCCATCCACCACCGTGCTCACTTCTGTTCTTCCTTCATCCGTGGCGATCCTTGCGAACATTGCGCCTTCTCTCCCTGCTTCGTCTTTATGAAGCCGTATGAACATCATCGGAGTGGCTCTGGATTCACGAGCAAGTCGTTCCGAGCCTCC
>CAZBXU010000176.1:0-7262 GCA_964495755.1 uncultured Spirochaetaceae bacterium
GTCCACGATGTAGTAGGACAACCCCTTGGCCGCAGCCAGAATGATCAGAACCCCGCCGACGATGGGGATGCACTTGAGCATAACCCCGGGAAGGTCTTTGAGAGAGATATCCCTATGGACGAACACCGCGATGATCAGGGCATAGATCACCGCGACGGCGCCGGTTTCCACCAGGGTGGTGATCCCGAGAAAATAGCCGAGGAGGATGATTACGGGAAGCAGGATCTCCCAGAAAGAATCCTTGACGGCTAATGCCGCTTCTTTAATCTCAAAGGGAACCGGCTTGACCTTGTGGGTCACGGCGGTGATCACGCCGATCCCGCATAGGGTGATGACCATGAGCAGGCCCGGCAGGATGCCGCCGACGAACATATGCTTGATGTTGATCTGGGCGATCACGCCGTAGAGGATGATCGGCAGGCTGGGCGGAAACAGCAATCCGATGCTTCCGGAACTCGTGATCAGTCCGTTGGCAAAGTCCGTTGTATAACGGCCGCTTTCGACCAGCACGTAGGCCAGCAGGGCGCCGAGGGCCAAAATGGTGACTCCGGTTGCGCCGGTGAAGGTGGTAAAAAATGTGCAGACCAAAACGGCCATGATGATCAGGCCCCCGGGAAGCCAACCCAGCCAGGCCCGAAACAACCGCACCAGGCGCTCTCCCGCCTTGCTCTCCGAGAGGATAAACCCGGCGAAGGTGAACAGCGGGATCGCCGGGATGCTGTAGCCGGTGAGCATGGAGTAGGCTTCGCTGGGAATCACTTCCAGCGCTCCGAAGGAACGTACGAACAGCAGGTAGGCGACTCCGCCCAGCACGATGAATATGGGAGTACCGAAGAAGATGGAGGCGATCAGGACGCCGACGCCCACAAGGGCGACTCTTTCAGCGATACGGAAAAACACCTCCTCGAGGGTGCTGAACACCACCGGAACTTCGGGAAGCAGGGTATAGAGGATGTTCATCACCGAGCTGAAGGCGATGATCGTTCCCAGGATACATCCCAAGGCGGCGATGCCCCGCTTTGCTCCTTGAACGGGGGAACGAGTCAGAAAGCGTACGGTGATGAGCAGGAACCCCAGAGGGATGACGGCTACGGCAAGCTGGATGGGAATAAAGGCGATTTTTTTTGTCGGATCGAAACCGATCAGCACAAGGGAGAGGGCGCTCCAGGCCATGGCCGAAGAAATCGTGGTGGAGATGAACGTGGTAAGGGTGACGATCCAGCTTCGCACCCGTTCACCAATCATCTCCAGACCCGCCGACAGGGTGATATGCTTGCCCTCGCGGGAGGTAATGGCTCCGCCAAGACAGGTCAGCCAGAGTACCAAGTGGTGGGTCAGATCCGCGGAGCTGTGGATTCCGGTTTTAAAGAACAGTCTGGCGATGATTTCCAGCGCCGGCAGAACTGCGATCAGCAGCAGGATGATCCCTGCGACCCCGTTTTCGAAACGGAAGAGCCCGCGCATTGTTCTGTTTTCCGGCAGGTGTTGAGGTTCTTCTGAAGGCATTATCTTTGCCGAAACTCTTCGACGATACGTTTCGCTTCCTCGTAGAGGTCACGGGAGATGACATCTCCGATGAGAATGCTGAAGCCGGTCTCAACCAGGCTTTCCCATTCTTTAAAAGCTGCAGGGGGTACATCGTGTATGACCAGCCCGTTTTCTTTCATGATTTCAATGGCCTGTGTCTCCACGGCCATGACTTCGTCCTGCAGGTCGTCGAGGGCTCGCTGGGTGGCCTCCTTGAGCTTCGGCCTCAGATCCGCGGGAATCCGTCGCCAGGACTGGTTGGAGATGATCAAACCTGCGGTGAGGGGCGCCCAGTAAATATCCGTCATATGGGGCGCCAGAGCAAACCACTGCATCGCCGCTGCGCTCAACGGGGAAGCGGAGAACACCTCCACCATCCCGCTCTGCAGGGCCGCGAAGGCGTCGTTCGGCGGCAGGGGAACGATATGAAATCCCATCGCCTTCCAGGCCTGATCGATCTCCGGACTGCCCTCCATGACGAAAAACTTGAGCTTTTGGAAATCCGCGGGAGTGATGACCTTCTTCTTGGCGAAGAAGCGCAGCCAACCCGACTCGGTAATAGCCAGGAAAGTGAATCCCTTCTGCTCGAGCAGCGCCTCCAGCTTGGGACGGAGCTTCTCGAAAACATAGTCCAACTCCTCATCATTCTGAGTCAAGAGGGGAAGTTGATAGACCAGGAAATCCGGATTGATCTTTCCCAATCCGGAGCCGGTCATGGCCGCAGCCTGAATCTGATTGATTCTCATCTTGCGGATCATGTCCGGCTCGTCCCCGGCGATGCCGCCGCCGTAGATCTTCATGGTCACCCGGCCGCCGGATATCTTCTGCCAATCTAGAGCGATGCGTTTCAGAGCCTTGTCCCAAGGCGAGCCTTCCGGGGCGACGCTGCCCACCTTGATCACCAGGGCGGAGGCTTGGGAGGCGCTGAAGAAGATACCAGCCGCCAGGATGAACAGCAGTGCGAGAACTTTGTATCTTCGAGAGTTCGATGTTTGCAAGGTTATGCTCCCTCCTCGATCTCTTCCTCGTAAGGCTCTTCTTCCAGATCTATGAGAAAGAAATCCTCGACGTGGTCGAGGAGCCAGCGAGCCTTTTCCTGACTCAGTAGATTCTGCAGACGATTGTCCGGATTAGCGTCCGGATCGATAGCGATTGCCACCTTGAGGAGCTGCCGGAACTCCTCAAGATCCTGATTGGCTACGGACACCGTGCTTGCAAGAGCGACGTAGGGAGAGGCGGAAAGACCTTCTGAGTATTCGACGGCCTTCTCAAAATGATGGCGCGCCTTGTCCTGACTTCCCCCCATGGCCTCTGGCAGAGCGCCGTAAATCGAAATAAGGGTATCGTGAATCATGCCTCCCGAGTAGGATTCATCCAGCTCCAGGGCGCGGTTCAACAGGGCAATCGGCTTGGGAAGGTTGAGCAGCAGTTCCATGTCGAAGGTGTCCGTGGAGAATGCCCCCAACCAGGACGCGGAGGTCCAGAACAAAAAGGGCACATCTTCGACATCGGTCGGCGCCAGGGCCTGTTCCAACTCATTGTTTTTTAGGTGTTCCCCAAATCCGGGATAGCGCAGCTCCATGGCCCGCAGCAGGTATCCTCGTCCACGGAGGTACATCTTTTTCGCCCGCTGCAGCATTTCCTGCTTTTGTTCGTACTCGCTGTCCGGCAGCATGCCCGCCGGGGTTTGAATGAAGGCGTTTGCGTACATAGTGAATATGCTGCCGGTGGTAAGCAGAAGATCTTCGTTTTCCGGCGTCTGCTCTAGGAGCGATTCGTAGAGCTTCATTGCAAAGGGCAGAGCATCCGCCACCAGCTGAGGATCCTCCTCGCCGGTGAATACGGTGCTGTCGCCGGAGGAGACGGTTTTCGCGACGAAATTGACGGCCAGTTTGTTGATGGAACAGGAACTCCCCAGAAATATCACAGCCAATACGGCGATTAGGACCGCAGTTTTGGGTTTGTGCATACACTGATATTGCCATGGACTCTGTTGGTATTGCAATAGAATTTTTTTTTTAAGGATAGGTATCACTATCAGACAAGCTTTCTTGACGGCCTCGATCGGAGAGATTAGGATAAACTCGTGCAAGTACTTCTGGTGGGAGTTGATAGAGCAATTTTCAAGATCGAAGAGCAGGAAGGGTGTCAGCTCCTGTTCGCAGAGGATGTCGAAGAGGCACTGCGGTTTGTCGTCCATAACGATATCGACGTTGTCGTACTTGACTGTAGCGGCGCGTCGGAGAGAGATCTTCGGGACAGGATACACAAGCTCAAGCAGAACGCGGATCTGCCGCTCGTCGCTCTGGTAGACGATCCCGCTGGCGGCTCCAAGGCAATCTCGGCGGGCGCCCAGGATTTCCTGATAAAAGAGCTGCTTGGCGACGATGTTCTTAAGCGCGTCGTTCGCTACTCGGGACAGCTGCACAAGACCACCAAGGCGGTGGCGGCTCTATCCGGGCAGATCGAGCGTTACAAGAACTACAGCAGTCCTTTTCATTCCTTCTTCGTTCATTCTCCGGTGGGCATGGTACTCATGGATTTGGAGGGAAGAGTACTGCGCAGCAATGCCGCCCTGCAGACCATGCTTGGCTACACGGCGCTTGAGTTGGAGAATCAGCACCTGTCGATTTATTTACATCCCGAAGATTCTCTAAGCTACGTGGAAAACCTGGCTGCCCTTCAGGAAGGGGCGGTCCCCTTCTTCGAGGCGGAGAACCGATTTCACCGCAAGAACGGCGAGGAGGCCTGGTGGCGTGTCACCCTGTCCTTGCTTCGGGAGCAAGCCGGACAGCCCCAGTTCATTTATGGGTTGGTCAAAGACATCAGTCGGTGGAAGAAAAGCGAAGTCAATCTGCAGGAGGCGAAAGAACTCGCCGAGGCTGTGGCCCGCACCAAGTCTGAGTTCCTGGCGAACATGAGTCACGAAATCCGTACACCGATTCACACGATTACGGGGATGACCGAGCTTCTCCTTGACACGGAATTGGATATGGAGCAGGCGGAGTACGCGGAACAGGTCCGGTTTTCGGCGGACGTCCTGCTCAGTCTGGTGAACGACATATTGGATTTTTCCAAGATCGAAGCGGGCAAGCTCAATCTTGAAGAGACTGATTTCGACCTATACGAGATGCTGGAGAATGCCGTCGATCTGGTGATTCTCGAGGCGCATAAAAAGAACCTGGAAGTTATCCTCAACGTTGCTCCGGACCTGTCGCATCGACTGCGGGGTGATCCGGCCCGGCTGCGTCAGATCGTGATCAACCTGTTCAACAATGCAGTCAAATTCACCTCGGAAGGGGAAATCCAAATCGTCGTGGAGGAAGTCGGGGGGGATGAGTCACAGTGTACGGTGAAAATCACGGTAAAGGATACGGGAATCGGGATTAGCCGGAAGAATATAGCCCGCCTGTTTCAATCCTTTTCCCAAGCAGATACCTCTACCACCCGCAAGTTTGGCGGCACCGGGTTGGGTCTGTCGATCTCGAAGAGCCTGGTGGAAATGATGAATGGACAGATCGGTGTTGAAAGCCGGGAGGGGGCCGGTTCGACCTTTTGGTTCACCGTATCGCTGAACAAGCAGGATAAGGACAATCTGTTCAAGGATGTTCCGAATGACTTTTTTGCCGACCTCCGGGTGTTGCTGGTGGATGACAACGCTTCGGCACGCCAGGGCCTGAAGATCTATCTCGAAGGTTGGGGATGCCGGGTCGTTGAGGCGGAAAACGGCGAACAAGCCCTGTCCGCGATGAGGCGATCCGCGAGCGACGGTGATCCCTATTCTTTGGTTCTCGTTGACCTGCGCATGCCTGGAATCGACGGCTGGCAGCTGGCCAGCAGGGTGATTTCGGATACGCTTTTGAGCGGCACCAGGATGATCCTGCTTACACCGGAAGGACTGGGCAGCGGCGAAGCGAAGATGAAGCTGCTCAGGTGGTTCAACGGGTATTTGACTAAGCCCGTGAAGCGGGCGGAGCTGCTGGCGGAGGTGCTCAGGGTCCTAGCCATAGAACACGAGCCGGAGCTTGCGGAACTTGAATCGGCGGAAGAGCTGGAAGGGGTCGGAGAAGTCGAGGAAATTCCCGCTGCCGCGGCGGAGATCGAGGAGCCTCGGGGAGGCCGCATCTTGGTGGTCGAGGATCACGAGGTGAATCAGCAGCTGTGCCAAGCGATTCTTGAAAAATTAGGCCATCGGGTTTTTCTGGCCGGGGACGGCCTACAGGCTGTAGAAGCGGCCGGGCGGGCGGAGTTCGATCTGATCTTCATGGATATCCAGATGCCGAATATGAACGGCTATGACGCTACCAGAAAACTGCGGGAGATGGGGGTGCAGACGCCGATTATTGCCGTCACAGCCAGCGCGCTGCAGGAAGAACAGAAAAAAGCAATAGCCGCGGGAATGAATCACTGTCTGACCAAGCCTTTCAAGAAAAAAGATCTTGTCCCGGTTCTCAAGGCTTGGTTGCGGGGTCCCTCAACGCAAGAAGAAGTTACGGTATTTGATTTCAGCAAAGCTGTCGATGCCTTCATGGGGCGGGAGGACGTCGTACGTAATGTGATCTCATCGTTTCTCGAAAAGGTGGAGGATCAGCTATCCCAGATCCCCGCGGCATTGGACAGCGGGGATCTGGAACGGGTCAGACAGGAAGCCCATTCGATCAAGGGCGGAGCCTGGAATCTGGAAGCCCGCCCGCTGGGTGATGCCGCCCTTGAGCTGGAAGATACATCCAAGGCTGGGGACCGTGATGCAGTCAGGATCGCATTCCAGAAACTTCAAGAGGAATACGAAAAATTCAAGGCAGTCGCCGCTTCTTTTATTGAGTAAACCGGTGTCGGCGGGGTGTGACGGATCTGAGGCGAAGCGTCCTTGGCTACAGATCCAGGGTTATACCCACGGGGCAGTGATCCGAGCCCATTATCTCCGGTAGGATGGAGGCACTTTCCAGGACAGGTCGAAGGCGCTTAGAGACACAGAAGTAGTCTATCCGCCATCCCACGTTCCGCTCTCGGGCCCGAGTCGCCATACTCCACCATGTGTAGTGCCCTCCCTCTTTACAGAACTCCCGAAAACTATCGATGAAGCCGGCGGCCAGATGTTCGGTAAATCCCCGGCGCTCCTCTTCGGTGAAGCCGGCGTTCAACCTGTTCGCCGCGGGGTGGGTCAAATCGATCTCCTGATGCGCTACATTCAGGTCGCCACAAAACACAACGGGCTTGCTCCGTTCCAACAGCCGAAGGTAGGCTCTGAATTCTCTGTCCCACTGCTGCCGGTACGGCAGACGTAAAAGACCCCGTTGGGCGTTGGGAGTATACACGTTGACCAGGTGGTACTCGGGGTAGGTGAGGGTGATTAGACGACCCTCGGTGTCGTGTTGAGCTTTACCCATGCCCCGTTGCACCCGAAGGGGTTCGGTTTTCGAGAAGCACACCGTGCCGGAGTAGCCCGCTTTGTCCGCGGGGTTCCAGTACTGGCACGGATAGTCGGGTAGAATCGGCCCTACCTGCTCCTGTCGTGCTCTTGTTTCCTGCAGACACAGTATGTCGGGCCGTTCCTCTGAGAGGAAGGTGAATCCCTGTTTGCGGAGAACCGCCCGTACACCGTTAACGTTCCACGATAGGAGTTTCATTATCAGTCCTCTGTGTTATTCCCTCACCATAGATATTGACATTCATATATAGTAGAGTTATAATCAACCACGATATGAGGAGAAGAATGATCATAACCCACATTGTTG
>CAZBXU010000177.1:0-7053 GCA_964495755.1 uncultured Spirochaetaceae bacterium
CCCGCTACGGAATGAATCTGTACCGGGGCTGCCAGCACAACTGCGCCTACTGTGGCGGCCGAGCCGTACGGTACTACGTTGATGGAGAGTTCGGCCGGGATGTAGGCGTGAAGATCAATGCCCCCGAAATCTTGAGGCGGGAGCTGGATCTACTGCAGCAGATCAACCGCCAGCGCAGGGCCCTGGTGTGCTTCAGCATCTCTTCTGTAGATGAACGGATCAGCCGGATATTTGAGCCCGGTGTGCCCGCTCCCCGCGAACGCCTCGAGACCCTGCGGCTTGTTCCTTCTGCCCGTGATTCCCTACGTGACCGATAGGCCCGAGGTACTGGAAGAGACGCTGCGGCAGGCAAAGGATGTCGGGGCGGAGTATTACCGGCGCCTGCACGAGCGCTTTTGGGAGATCGCCGCCAAGTACGAGATTCCCCTCCGTATGCCCCCTGAGTTGTACAGCGATCTGCTCGACGATAGAGACAGGATCGTTGTGATGTTGGAGCAGATGGACTACCTGTTTCGGCTCCGTGGCAAGATTTCCGCTTACGGATACGCTGCCCGGGCGGTTGCCCGTTGGGAAGGACCGATTTCAGACCTGCGGGAAAAACAAATACCCGGCATCAGCGGTAAAGCCGGGGCTCTGATTCGCGAAATCCTGTCAACGGGAAGCGCCAAAGAGTACGAACAGTTGCTCTACTCTACGGGTGTGTCTTCGGAGTTCCCCCACTCTACCCAGGATCCGTAATCTTGGCTACCCTACCGGTGCCGACTCCTTACGCTCTTTCTCGGCTGCGGCGGCGAGGCTGTTGGATTTGGCCGGTGTCTTGCCCCGCAGATAGTCGACCAGGGGCTGGGAAATCAATGGCACTATGTTCGGCAGCATGTGGGGAAGCAGGTTGTCGAAAGCTCGCGGCATCAGATCGGGCATCTGCTCCCGCATGAAATCCGGCATGGGGACCCGCTTGCCCACCGCCCCGAGCATGTCCGGCATGACCTTGGGCATCATGGCGGGCATGAGCATCGGAAACAGGGTGGGAAACAGGGGCTTCATAGCCCCGAGGAGCAGCCCGCCCACGGGGCCGAGCCTCCCGATAAAGCGCATCATGCCGCCCATGCCGAGGGGCATGGCGTCGACCAGCTGGGGAAACAGCTCCTCCATCAACGCTGCCATGTTCTCCGGAAGCATCAGCTCGATCATAGCCTCGAAGGTCGCCCAGGAGGAAAGCACGTGCGCCAGGTCCTCCTTGACCTCATAGCCACGGGCTTTTGCCAAGAAGCTCGCCAGATCGGTGACCTTGACATCCATCTTCCTCTTCTCTGAACTGACCCGCATCTGAAACTGGCAGCAGGGGCAGAGGGACAGCACTTCCTCGGCACCGGTTTGCTTGACCTCTTCGAGCTTCATGGCCCCAATGTCGTAGGCCACTTCCGGCTCGGAAACCATGCTCAGGACGGATCCGCAGCAATGACCGTTCTCCCGGTTGTGCTCCAGTTCGCGAAACTCCACACCGGGGACCGCCTTGATCAGTTCCCGCGGCGGTTCGTATATACCGCCGGCCCGACCGATGTGGCAGGAGTCGTGCCAGGTGACCTTCTTATTCACCTTGTTGAACTTCAGTTTACCGCTTTCAAGGGCGGGTTGCAGGGCCTCGGAGTAGTGCAGCACATTGATGTCAAACTTGAGGCCCAGCTTTTCCGCCCATTCTTTGTAAAAGTGGGACCAGGACAGCCAGCAGGCGGGACAGCTGGCGATCACGGTCTTGGCACCCCGCTTCTGTGCCTGGGTCAGGTTATGCTCGACGATCCGGCCGAACTGTTCCCACTTCCCGGCTACCAGCATGGGCAGTCCGCAGCAGCTCTCATCCTCACCCATATAGGTGAACTCGATCCCCGCGTCTTTCAACAGCCGGACCGCGGACTGTCCGATGTCATTCTCTACGAAGGAAGCGGTACAGCCGGCGAAGTAGAGGGTCTCGCCCCTCTCCTGAATGTGGGGCTTCACATCTTCGGGCACCCAATCAGCACGGTTTTTCTTGTAGTAGGCCCAGATGTTGAGATTGTCCTCCAGGGAGGCGGACATGATCTCGAAGGGCGGGATGGTCATCTTCTTCTTTTTGTCGATGGCAAGCTCTCGCAGCTTGAGCCAGGAGGGCTCTATGGGCAGCTTCTCCGAGCACATCACATTGCACATCTCGCAGGTGGTGCAGGCCATGAAGGTATTCACCGCTTCCTGATCGAGCTTTTCCCGTCCTTCGACGAGCTCCCTGAGATAGAACCACTTTCCCCGGGGAGATTGACTCTCCCACATCCTCCCATAGTACTGATCGCACTCATCCACGCAGAAACCGCAGGAGGAACAGGCGTAGGCGTACCACACGACCTCGGGGGGAATGCCTTTGATCGGCCTTTTCCCGATGCGCTCCTCGAGCCTGACCTTAGAGAGATTGCCGAATGGCCGCAGCAGGGGCTCGAAACGCATGGCCAGGCTGATCATCCCGGACAGCTTGCTGCGAATGACCTTCCCAGGATTGAGGATTCCCGCAGGATCGGTGCCGGCCTTGAAAGCCTTGATGGCCTGAAGCCGTTCTTTGCCGAAAACCGACGGCGCTTCACCGGCGAAGTACAATCCCGTGGAATAGGCCCGGCCGCCGTGACGTTTCGCCGTTTTGGCAACGGTCAGGTAGAGGGGAAAGGTCAAGCTGTAGCCAAAGTGACGCTCGTCCTGGGGAATAAATCCGAGCAGCACGATTTCATCACCGGAAACGCCCATTCCTTCCAGGGCCAGGGGCTGGCGAATCTTCGCTTCCAGCTCCTCCAGGACCTCGGCCAATGCCGACAGCGGCAGCACAGCCTCCGCTGGAACTACGGAGGGCCCGAGTCGCTTCACCTTCATAATGTGAAAGCGCTCCGCCCATTCGTGCTCGGCCAGCTCCTGTGAGAGCATTTCCCCGCCTGAGTTTTTCACCACCTCACCGATCACATCAGCCACGATACCTTTGCCGTTGGCGGAGGCATCTTTTCCGTAGGCCAGCAGGACCAGGTACTTTTCCGGGAATAGGACCAGCTGTTCCGCCGGATGATCGTGGTGGGTGCGCAGGGGCGCACGGTTGGAAAGACGCACCATGTCCGGATTCACGAAGGATAAAGACCAGATATCCATCTCCCCCAGGGAACCGAAGAATCGGGCCAGGTCCCGAGCCGTTTCAAAAGCAGCCAGACTGAACGCCGCCTCCAGGGCGGGCATGACTTTGAGAGTGATCTCCGTGATCAGTCCGGAGATGCCTTCCGCATCGGCGATCAGGGAAAGCTCGTGCCCGGAGATCTCCTTGACCGTGCCGTTTCCCAGCACGATCCGGGCAGACTCAACGTTCTCGGGAAACCAACCATATTGCCAGGACCCGAAACCGGCGCCGCCCTGGGCCAGCCACCCCCCCACGGTCGAGGAGAGATAGGAGGAGGGATACAGGCGCAGGGTCATCCCGTGTTTGCCCAGATACTCGTCGAGCTTCTTCCAGGAGATTCCGGGCTGGACCGTTACCTCGTCGTTTTTCAGAGAGACGACCTTGCTCATACGTACGAAATCGACGACCAGGCCGCCCTGCACGGGCAGCACCCCGCCGTAGCCCGAAGTCGATTTCCCCCGGGGCACCAGAGGCACTTTCTCAAGGGATGCCCACTGCACCAGCCGGGCAATCTCCTCCTCTGAAACCGGTTGGACTACTCCGGCGGGCAGGGTGTTGCCGAGAAAGGGTTTGATCAGCCCCGGCAGGGATCCCACGTCGTGACTGTACATGCTCCGTTCGCGCCGGTCGAAGTTCACCCGACCCGGCATGAGCTCTTCCAGACTCCGGGCCTGGACCGCGGTTGCAGCTCTCATGCAAAATCCTCCAATATGGTAGAGTTGAAATTGATTTCAGCCCGAAAGCAAATAATATCAATAAACGTCAATATATGGGCTTTAATAGATTAAAATTGTAATATATACGAAATATTTAATCAAGCAGAACCGGAAGAAAAAAATGTTTGTCGAAACGCTGCTGAGCCGCTTTATGGAAAGCCAAACCAAGTCCATCCTCACCTTCGACCATGGCTCGCCGACCGCTCTATCCGTCCCGCCGCAGCCGGAACAAGATAAAAACTACTTGCTCTATCTTCACGTTCCTTTCTGCGAGCAACTCTGTCCCTACTGCTCGTTCAACCGAGTGCGCCTTGACCGCCCTCTGGCCGAGGCCTACTTTCAGGCCCTCGAGCAGGAAATTCGGATATACCACGAGCGAGGTTACGTGTTCGATTCCATCTACGTCGGCGGGGGTACTCCGACGGTGCTTCCCGACGAGCTTGGTTCCGTTATCCGGATGGTCACGGATCTGTGGCCGATCCGTCAGATTTCCGTGGAAACGAATCCAAATCATCTGAGCGCCGAGATAACCGACCTGCTCAAGGGGTTGGGGGTCAACCGCCTTTCCGTGGGCGTACAGTCCTTCCAGGATTCGATCCTCCGTGCCATCGGCAGGTACGAGAAGTATGGGTCGGGCGCTCAGATACAGGAGCAGCTTCGGGCTGTTCGGGGAAGCTTCGATACGGTGAATATCGACATGATCTTCAACTTTCCCATGCAGGATGAGCAGATGCTCGTTCGAGACCTGAACATCCTAAAAGCCCTCGAAGCAGACCAGGTCACGTTTTATCCTCTTATGGCGGCCAGGCAGGTCAGGAGAGAGCTGGAAAAATACGGTAAAATCAGCCACAGCCGGGAGAAGCGCTACTACAGCAGGATCTGGGAGGAGCTGACCGGGATCTACCGCCCCTCCTCGGCCTGGTGTTTCTCTCGCATCGAAAAGGGTGGAAATCACCTCATCGATGAGTATATCGTGACCAACGAAGAGTACGCCGGCCTGGGGTCCGGATCTTTCGGTTACCTCCGGGGCAGTATCTACGCCAACACCTTTTCAATCCCCCGGTACATCGAAGCTCTCCGGCATGGCGACCTGCCGGTCATTGCGGCCAAGAGGTTCAGCCGGCCGGAGCGGATCCGCTACGATTTTCTCATGAAGATGTTTGGGGGCGGTCTCGACATGGGAAAGCTGCGGAAGAAGCACGACGGGTCCCTGCGGGCTGAGCTCTGGAAGGAGCTGCTCTTCTTCCGACTCACCGGCGCCCTCTGCCGCAGCCGGGGCGATCAGACGGGGCAAGCAGGGCTTCCTTCAGGGGTTCTTGAACTAAATCGGAAAGGATATTATTTTCTGATCATCCTGATGCGAGAGTTTTTCACAGGGGTCAACAACTTTCGAGAGGCCTGCCTGTCCATGGATGGAACGGCCGACCCCAAAGGAGAAAAAAACATTGTCCGCTCTGTATAATTTCTTCCGGTCTGTCCGCTTGGCGGTGGTCCTGATCCTGATCATCGCCGGTCTTTCCATCCTGAGCACCCTGATTCCGCAGGGAAAGGACACGGCCTTCTACTTCCATACCTACGGCGCCTTTTTGGCCCAGGTGATCCTGAAGCTACGCTTCAACGATTTCTTCCGCTCACTGCTCTTCCTCATCCCCGCGGGTCTGTTTTTCATAAATCTGTCGGTATGCGCTGTCGATCGGTTGGTCAATCGGGAACGCCGCAAGGCGCGGCGACGTCACGGTCCCGACCTGGTTCATATCGGTCTGCTCCTCCTCGTCATCGGAGCAATGTTCTCCGTATTCGGCCGTAGAGAAGGCCTGGTCTATATGGGGGAGGGGGACGAGATTCGTCTGCCTGGTGAATACACTGTGCGACTGTTGGATTACCAGTACGAGGAATACGAGAACGGCCGGCCCAAAGACTGGATCTCCACGGTCGAGGTGAGCCGGAACGGGGAGCTCCTGATTGCCTCATTCCCCATCGAAGTCAACAAACCGCTGAAAATCGGCGGGATCAATGTCTACCAGACCTCCTTCGCTCGGGAAGACCGGGCTACCTTAAGAGATGCCCAGGGAACGAGCGCTCCCATATCAAGCGGTGAGGGTTTCAAGTGGGAAGGGGCTGTTGTGATCTTCCAGGGCGTCGAGGGCAACATCGCCGTGTTCGAAAAATGGGAGAACCACTCCCGTACCGAGGCCTACCAGGTCGGGATCGGTGATAAGATCGGAGAATACACCGTGGAAGAGCTGGGCAGCCGGGACGTGACCGGCCTGAAGGCGGTGAAGGACCCGGGCTTCATCCCCGTCGTGATCGCCCTGATCCTTGTTGCCGCCGGGCTGACTTTAACGCTGATACAAAAAAGAAAGGACAAAGACATATGATTGCAACCATCGCCTTCGGCCTGTTGATCCTGGCGGCGGGTATCCAGATCGTCTATCTGCTGCGAAGGGAGCGTAAGACCGACGGCTTCAGTCACTACATTCATCTGGCTGCGGCGGCGCTGCTGCTGGCCGTGACCATCGACAGGAGTATTCGCATCCGCTTCGTCGCGGTAACCAACACCTTCGAATCTCTCGTGTTCTTCGCCGCCATGATTGCCCTGGTTCTGTTCATATACAGGCTGCGGGCTAAAGACAAGACCATCCCCTTCATCACCTTCGGGGCTACGATCGTAGCTGTAGCTCTTCTGGCCCTCGCCTCCTCGCCGATCGCTCCCAAGGACATTCTCCCGCCGATTCCCGCCCTCCAGTCCTACTGGCTGGCGCTGCACGTGACCCTTTCCTTCATCGGAGAATCTTTCTTCGTGGTTGCCTTCGTCTGCTCGATCTACTACCTGGTCTCAAAGGACGAGGAGCGCAAGAAAAATCTCGACCGCCTGACCTACACCACGATAGCCATCGGCTACCCGATTTTCACGGCAGGCGCGCTGATCTTCGGGGCGGTTTGGGCTCAGATCGCCTGGGGCAGCTACTGGAGCTGGGATCCGAAAGAGACCTGGGCTCTGATCACCTGGTTGGTCTACACCGCCTATCTGCACACCCGCTTCGTGAAACGATTTCGGGGAAAAGTCTCGGCGGTCCTGCCGATCGTGGGCTTCGTCTTTACCATCTTCACCTTCTTCGGCGTGAACTATCTGCTGGCGGGTCTGCACAGCTACGCTTAACC
>CAZBXU010000178.1:0-6915 GCA_964495755.1 uncultured Spirochaetaceae bacterium
CCTTCGAAATCGAGGATAACCCCTACATCGAAGCTCTCCGCCCCCAAATAATCGCAGATCTGCTGTTGTCGCGACCGGTACCGGGTAGAATAGCTCATTATACCAAGGTAAAATATTCTAGACTGATTTTACAACCAGGTTGACGA
Source organism: uncultured Spirochaetaceae bacterium (assembly GCA_964495755.1). Classification (GTDB taxonomy): domain Bacteria; phylum Spirochaetota; class Spirochaetia; order SZUA-6; family DRHE01; genus JAFGQJ01. Next base: position 147 of record CAZBXU010000178.1, read on the forward strand.
GCTTATCAGCAACGACAATCACCTTGTCGGGGGTAAGGCCTGCCAACATCTCCTTGATCCGGGGGTGATCGAGGGCTTTCTGTTCCAGCTCAGTGCTGGACATACCGACGGAAAGCTCTTCCCGTCCGCGGATCTTGCCGTTGATTTGGAAGACAACCGTCACCATCTCCTCTTTGGCCAACTCTTCGTCCCAGGCCGGGTATTCCCCGTAGGCTACCGAGGGTTTCCCGCCGAGCTTTTCCCACAGTTCCTCCGCCAAATGAGGGGCGTAGGGAGCCAGCAGCAGAACGAAAGATCGCCAAACACTGCGGTACAGTTTGCTCTGTTTCCCTACCTGGGAAACGAAGATCATCATCTGGGCAATCGCGGTGTTGAACTGTAGGGTTTCCGTGTCCGTGGAAACTTTGCGGATTGTCTGGTGCAGCACCTTGAGCAGTTTCTGGGGAGGTTCATCATCGCTGATTTCACGCTCCGAGAACCGCCAGATACGGTCGAGAAAACGTTTGATCCCGGCAATACCTTTTGTAGACCAGGGCTTCGACACCTCGAGGGGACCCATGAACATCTCGTACATCCGCATGGCATCGGCGCCGTAGCCGCAGACGACGTCATCAGGATTGATCACGTTCCCCAGGCTCTTGGACATCTTCACTCCACCCTCTCCGAGAATCATGCCCTGGTTCACCAAACGCATGAACGGTTCGTCCGTGTTGACCACCCCGATGTCATAAAGCACTTTGTGCCAGAACCTCGCGTAGAGAAGGTGAAGCACCGCATGTTCGGCCCCGCCCACGTATAGGTCGACGGGCATCCAGTACTCCAGTTTATCTTTGGCGGCAAAAACGGTATCGTTATGGGGATCCAGGTAGCGTATGTAGTACCAGCAGGACCCTGCCCACTGGGGCATGGTATTAGTCTCCCTCTTGGCCTGAGCGCCGCAGCGGGGACATTCGGTGTTTACCCAGTCTTCGATAGCAACCAAAGGGGATTCTCCCGTCCCAGTGGGAGTGTACCTCTCCACCTCCGGGAGTCTCAGCGGCAGCTCCTCGTAGGGTACCGGAACGATTCCGCATTTTTCACAATGCAGCAGGGGAATCGGTTCACCCCAGTAGCGCTGCCGGGAAAAGACCCAGTCTCGAAGTTTGTAGTTGATCGCCTTGCTGCCTATACCGCGTTCTTCGAGCCACTGGACTATTCTTTCTTTGAACTCCGAAGTACTCAGCCCGTTGAACTGCCCGGAGTTGACGGCGATACCATCTTCGACATCCGCCACGTCCAGCTTGTATTCCGTGCCGTCCCGAGACACGACCTGAACGATGGAAAGGTCGAATTTCTTGGCGAACTCAAAGTCCCGCTGATCATGAGCGGGAACCGCCATGATCGCCCCGGTACCATAGGAGATGAGAATATAGTCGGAAATCCAAACCGGTATCTTTTCCTTGTTAACCGGATTGATCGCATAACCTCCGGTGAATACGCCTGTCTTTTCCTTGGCCAGATCGGTACGCTCCAGATCGCTCTTCAGCCGGGCCTGATTGATATACTCGTCAACAGCCCGTTTGTGACCCTGGGTGGTTAGAGTGTCCACCAGCGGATGCTCCGGCGCCAGCACCATGTAGGTCGCACCAAACAACGTATCAGGGCGGGTGGTAAACACCTCGATAGTGCCCTCCCCATCAATCAAGGGAAAATGTACGTTGGCACCCACACTCTTACCGATCCAGTTGCGCTGCATCAGCTTCAGGCTCTCCGACCACTCCAATTTATCCAAATCGGATAGAAGTCGTTCGGCGTAGGCGGTAATCTTCAGCAGCCATTGACGCAAATCCCTGCGTTCAACCTGAGAACCGCAGCGTTCGCAGCGCCCGTTCTTCACCTCTTCGTTGGCCAAACCGGTCATACAGGAGGTACACCAGTTGATCGGAATCTGTGCTTCGTAGGCCAAACCCTTCTCCCAGATCTTCAGGAAAATCCACTGGGTCCACTTGTAGTACTCCGGCTCGTGGGTGGAAATCTCCCGGTCCCAGTCGTAGGAGAATCCCAACGCTTTTATCTGAGTGCGGAAATGTTCGATGTTTTCATCCGTGGAAATCTTCGGGTGAATTCCGTGCTTGATAGCGTAGTTTTCCGCGGGCAATCCAAAGCTGTCGAAGCCCATCGGGTGAAGGACATGGTAGCCGTTCATCCGCAGGAACCGGCAGTAGATATCGGTGGCGGTGTAGCCTTCGGGATGACCTACGTGCAGACCCGCCGAGGAGGGATAGGGAAACATATCGAGGACATAGACTCGCTTTTCGGGAGGAACGTCAGGATCTTCCTGGACCCGGAAGGTTTTGTTCTTCTCCCAGTAAGCTTGCCACTTCTTATCGATCCGGGCAAAGGGTAGGGTACTCATGTCAGGGCATATTACCGGCTCACCCGGTGTTGCGTCAATCGGGGGACCAGCCGTAGACCACACAGTTTCGTCCCTGGTGTTTCGCTCTGTAGAGGGCTTCATCAGTCCGCTTCAGTAAGGTGTCAGAACCTTAATTCTTCCTATCATTATCCACGTGAAGCGAAGCGGGTACGAAAGCGGCCACCGTCTCTTCCCCGTCCCAGTAGCTCTTGATCCCCAGCCCCCGCTCGTTGAGCCGCCCGCAGCCGTAGCAGTGAGCGAGCTCGTCAGGGTAGTAATCCTGGAAGGCTTTCTCATCCATGGATGCGTCCTCCGATTCCGTAGTGTCGCTCCCGTCGCCCCGCTCGATCCCTTTTTACGCCTTCGCCCCTGCAGGGTGAGCCGGTTTGTCCGCCTTCAGGGCAAGCAGCAATAAAACTGCCACCACCCCCAGGCATAAGAGCCCCGCTCCGGCGTAGGAGCCGGTGTACTCCAGCGAGAGGCTGAACAGGTAGGGACCCACGGCCGAGCCACCGACGATCGATCCGGTGACGAATCCCGAGATGGCGCCCATGTGGGAGAGTCCGAAAAACCGGGGCCACGTGACCGTGGAGATCAGTGTGAAGGTTCCGCCGTTCATCCCAGTGCCCACGATAAGCAGAACGTAGGGCAGCCCCAGGCCGAAGTCGATCAGGGCGACGGCGCCCAGCGCGAGCCCCACAATCTGAATGATAAGGATGTACTTGAGCTTGATGTAGTCGCTTGCCCAGCTCACCAGGAAGTTGAGGGATATCGATATGATGGAGGCCGGGAAAAAGATGGAGACCGCCGTGAGACGGCTCATCCCCGCATTGGCGAAGATGCTGACGATGTGGAAGGTGAGGCCGGTAAAGAACAGACCGCCGGTGAACAGGGTCGCCGTGTACGCCCAGAAGGTCAAGGTCCGCCGAGCCTCTTTCAGGGTGAAATCACGCTCCGGCTGGATCGGCGCCCTCCGTCTCTTCGAGGCGGTGCCGGCCTTTCCGTCCGGCTCGAGCCCGCATGAGGCCGGGTTATCCCTTGCCAGAAGGACAAAGATTCCCGTGAAGCCCAGCCCGATCACCAGGCCCATGGAAAACCAGGCGCCGTTCCAGTCATAACGATCGATCAGCGAGCTCATCAGCCTTGGGGAGTAGGAGAGAGAGAATGTGATGAACGCACCCATGATCCCATTGGCGAGGCCGCGCCGGGCCTGGAACCACTTCATCACCATGTTCCGCGACACCAGGGTCAGAACCCCCTGGCCAAAAAACCGCAAGAGAAAGAATCCTACGCTCATGAAAGCGAAGGCCACCAGGCCCCTAGAGAGGACACCCGTGACGCGAGAGAGAGCGTCGACTATCCCATCCGATCGGGAGAGGACGATCAGGACAGACCCCAGGCCGACAGCCACTACCGTTCCCACCACCCGGGCGCCGAAGCGGTCGTAGACCCTGCCCGCCGAGGAGAGCAGGAGCGCTGATGCGGCCGTGCCGACGAGATAGGCCAGGCTCAAATCGACCCTGGATAATCCCAGGGCCTGGATGAGGAAATCCGTGAATACGGAAACCCCAACGGTCTGGCCGGGGCTGCTCATGACGAATCCCACCGATCCGAGAATCAGGACGACCCACCCGTAGTAGAGGGGGACCCGCGCGGGGGCAAAGGGGATATTAGGCCAGTCCCGCGCCGCCGCGGGTTGTCTGCTCGATTCTGTTTCCGGGGGTGTCACTGGATGCCTCATTGTGAAGACGAATTTTTCCGCTACTTGGCGTGTATCCCGTCAAAACATTTCGGACCAATCTTCAGATTTCCTAAGCGACAGTATAAGCTGAAAAAAGCTTAGGCGGGAATATCGATGGCCAATTCAAAGAGCTCACCGGAGAGGATAGTCCGAGAGATCAAACGGAAGACCCGAAGAGTACTCAATGCGGAAGAGAAGATCCGGATTATTCTCGAAGGGTTTCGGGGAGAGGGAGGCAACGGCGCCGGAAGTTACGGAGCTTCGGCAGGAGAATGATTCACTGAAGCAACTATTGGCAGAGCTGAGCTTGAAGAACCGGGTGTTAACAAAAAGCTTGACGGGTTTGGAATAAGGTTGGGCCGCTATATGAAGAATTCACCTGGTGAGAAGCACGAGATCATCCGAATGGTTGAAGGTTCTTCCTTAGGTGTGAGGAGAACCCTCAGGCAAATAGGGGTGAGCAAGAGTACTTTCTACGAGTGGTACAGGAGGTATCTGGAAGACGGTTTGGAAGGTCTGAAAGACCGTACCCGCTGTCCCAGGCAGTTCTGGAACAGGATCCCTGAGAGCGAACGTCAGAGCATCGTCGAGCTGGCCCTCGAGCATCCTGAGCTGTCCTGCAGACAGATCGCTGTCAAATACACCGACGAGATGGGCGCTTTCGTCTCAGAATCCAGTGTATATCGTATCCTGAAGGCCTGTAATCTCGTCGTTCACCGGTATTTGCCGTCTCCAGCGCCAAAGATAAGTTTCAGCATCCGACCACTATTGTCTCTCTACAGTGCTGGATGATTACTCCCGGCTGATCCTCTCCTGGAGGTTGTGAAGGAGACTCTTGAGCTGGCAATCCGCCGCACCGGGGTCAAAGGCGAACGGATCCAATGGCGGCCACGTCTTTTGAGTGACAACGGGCCCTGCTACCTCTCTAAGAGCTCGAAGGAATACCTTGAAGAACACGATATGGGACATACTCGGGGAAGGATCGAGAGGTATCATCGATCGATGAAGAACATCTTTCTGCTGGACAATTACTATCTATCGATGTAGCTGGAGGCGGAGATCGGCAAGCGGGTTGAGTACTACAACAATGGACGCTACCATGAGTCCCTGGGCAATATTACTCCTCGGGATAAGTATCTCGGAAGGGAAGAGATAATCTTCACGAGAAGGAGGAGAATCAAGAAGGAGACAAGCAGAAGAAGACGAGAAGCAAATCGGTATCAGTTGATTAGGGCTGGCCATCTAAAAGGGTTGATTGTATCGTAGATGAGATAGTGTCACTCAGATAATCAGTGTCGGTGTCCGAAACTATTTGACAACGTACACTCTGCTGTTTTAAAGGCGTAACTCTGTGTCATCGCCTCTTCAGTTCGGTTGAGGCAGCCCAGCATAAGCTTCCTAAATTAACCCTTTGGTACCAGCACTGCCAAGAATGAAGGTTCGGCCATCTCCCCATTTTAAGAGTCCCCCGGGAGTGAACCAGTCTACCCTGTGGGAGCGACCGGGGCCTCGATGCACGTGTTGCTATAGAAGCAGCTGATGGGTGAGCCCATCGGCGCTTCTCCGGAGGGACAGCCTGAGATTGGCGTGGCCGTAAACGTGGGGGGCGCAGCGGTGACTAACTGTGTGGCCGTCCTGAAGCGGGTGAAGGGCCTGAAGGCCTGCCACACCGGCCGGAAACCGTCATCATGGTGGTCCCACAGCCATCGGAAGATACCCAGCACCAATGGCCTACGGACTCTCCAAGTGCCGTCGATTTAACATCAGCAGAACCAAACCCAGAGCAGGTGGAAGGGCGTACAGAAGATACAGGACGGAAAAAACCCCAGGCTTCGATAACGAACCCCCCGACGGTGCTCCCGATAAACAGGGCACAGCCCTGGCTCAGGGAGAGGAACAAGGCCATGGCCATGACCCTTCGGTCCTCCGGAACCGTCTTGAATATGAAGGCGACCCCTGAAGCATGGGAAAAGCCGAAGGTGAGGGCATGCAGCAACTGTGCCACCAGGATGACCCAAAACACCGGGACCAGGGCGTAGAGTATAAGCCTTACGGCGATGGCTCCAAGGGCGACCATCATTGCAGCGGGGATACCAAAACGCCGGATGATCGAGCCGGAGAAAAAGAGAAAGGGAACCTCCGCCGCAGGGCCGGTTGCCCAAAAAAGGCTTACCGTGGACAGTCCCAGGGCCTCATGAACGTACAGAGAGAAGAACGAATAGTGGGAAGACATGCCGAAGTAGCCCAGAAAGATGATGACCGCACCGAATCAGAAGCTGCCTCCCGGGTTCCCGCCTCCAGACGTACAGTCAGCGCAGAACGAACGTGCTTCAGGCCATTTTCAAGAAGCACTTCCAGGAGTTCGCCGACACCTATGAGCAGAACTATGCCCCTGCGCATGGACGGTTCCGTCTGGAGCGCATCACGAAAGTGGTGGAGAACTTCATCTCATGCGGTGATTATAGACAGGGAGTCGCCCGTATACAGCCCGCAGGGTGAAACCATGCACCAACCCGGAATGCAGAAACGAATTCTTCCGGCCCTTTAGCTGCAAGGGTTTCCACCTATGCCCTTCCTGTTCTCAGAAACGAACGCTCCTCTTCGCCGAATACTCTGTTCCTCGAAACGCTGTC
>CAZBXU010000179.1:0-2701 GCA_964495755.1 uncultured Spirochaetaceae bacterium
CCAAAGCCCAGGAATTTGACGCCGAGCTGCTGATCGGCGGTGTGAAGTAACTTGATCATAGTCAGTTTACCTTACCGTGTTCTGTCTAGCGAAACATAGGAATAGTATTATCCTACAGCCAAAAAGATCTTTTTGCTGAGAAGACTAGCAGCCAATTCATAGCCATTGGAATTTAAAGCTGTGTAAACAGGATACCACCTCAGACAACTCTTTTGAAGCAAAACAGAGGGTATTTATCTCATTAGGAATTATTTCAATGAGCACATAACTTAGCGAAAGGGGGTTTTAGGACATCTATCATAATTGAGCTGATTGAAGATTCAGTTTTCTGTAGGGGCACGAAATATTTTCATGCCCGTTAGTCTTTTTATAAATTATGAATTTATTTCAATGGTTACATTCGATTCTGGTTTCGATTTCCTTCCATTTTTTGACGACATACTTCTTCAATGCGCCCTACTGATACCTGGCTGAGTTACGTTCCTGAAAACTTCTTCAAGATACGAGATTGGGGTGGCTTCTACCCGCTTCGGGTTCATTATGCGAAATGGAAGCGATCGTCCTTAACCCCGTTTTCTTTCGACCACTTATCGAGCGCTTTGATTATTTCATCACCGAAGTCGCCATCAAAAGGTTCTTCTGCTGCCGCTCTATCAATTAGGTTGGACAGAACACTGAGGACTGACTGGCGTATTGCTGGCCTAGTCTTGACTGCCGTAACCATGTTCCACGGTTTATCTACTGCTGAGGGTTCGAGCAGGGTTCCTTCTTGTGAGATCTCAACTGGCAAGTGGGCTAACTCAAAGTTTGGAACAGACACCCTGTGTATTACCCGCAATCCAGCTTCGCGAGCCGAAAGAATTTCTTTATACACAGCATTATTTGCCTCCCAAGCGCTGTTCTTTTTTCCATCTTTTCGTTTGGGCCAATCGATATCGTGAATTATGGAAAAGTCAACTTTGAAATGCTGAAGCATGCGTATGATTAAGGCGAGTGTGAATTTGCCTCTGGCTCTAACAAAAATTGGCCGATTATGGACCGGGAATCCATCAGGATCTTCTTGGATAATCTGCTGAAACGCAGCAAACTCAGTATCACCTTCCATGAGGATAGGGTATTGTCCAAAAAACATCTCTGCCAAACCGGTGTCAAACCGGTTCAACATTTTCAGATTGCCTTTTTCATCATCGGTGAAGTTGACGTCGTCAGACCGGAAGGTCCGGGGAGAAGGTTTGGTTTCTGTACGATCCAACCGGACAATGGTTGTATGGTCCTTCAGGGGATCTAGGAATTGTGGCGAATGTGTGCTGAGCATTACTTGCCAAGCTGGATCATCAGCAAGGCCGTATAAGTAATTACTTGCCGCTCTTATGGCGTTGGGGTGCAGTGCGACTTCTGGCTCATCTATCAGCAACATGTATCCTGGGAGTGCTAGTTCGGCCCCTTGCTCTTCAATAATTTTCTCTGGATCTGCGCCTTTCAATTTTTCCAGATTCATCTCAATATTTTTTATCTCATTTTCCTTCTTCTGTTTTGTATCATCTTTTTTCGCATTTTCTGCCTCCTTACGTAATTTATTTATCTTTTTTTCTCCCTCCTCGATATCCTTTTTAGTCTTCTGTGCGATATTAGCAATGGCATACAGTTTTGATCGAACCTGAAGCATGGTCCAGAAGAGCGCACGTTGCGATCCAGTGCCTTGTCTGTTCCAGTCAATTTCTTCTGTCCACTCAAGGAATTTTATGTGGGAGCTCTTTAAAAGGAGTTTGACTGGGTCGATGTCGATTGCGCCCAGACCTATCTCAAAATCTATCTGAAGCTCTGGGAATATTGCTCCATGTGAGCGGCTTAATTCCCCTTTCAAAGTATCGAGTCTCCCGCTTTCTTCTTTAACCGGCGCTTGTGCTTCGATATTGAAGTCTGCGAGCGCCTTATTCAATGGGGACTGATCATCTGCCAAAGAAGCTTTGAGGCGATCCGCGACAGGTTGCAGAATTATAGTGAGCAATTTTTTGTGCTCTTCTTCGGGATCCTCAAGAGTACCGATTCTGAATGGTTGGGGGAGCCTACTTCCGAAGACAGTATCGAGCCCACTTGCTTTGTCATCAGTTGAATACTCACCAATCTCTGGGTCCCACGTCTGACGGAACGGTTTCCATCCATTACCCTCGGTCCATTCCCACCTACTTTGGACCAAAAGCAATCCATTGTCCGCCATTTTCCATTTCTCTGCGATGTTTGCTGTTCCCTTGGGGATATGTACCCACATCTCCACAGAAGCTGCTTGTTCAGTTGCACGTTTGCATAGGTCCTTATCTGGAATGAAACTCTCGGTTCCTAAAGCTAGTTCATAGGCGCGAAGAACCGTAGACTTCCCCGTGTTGTTGGTCCCAACGAGGCAGACAATGTTATCTAATTCAACGGTCAGCCCCTCCGAGCCAACAGGACCAAGATTAACGATGTGCATGCGCACAAGCTTGGATCTCTCGGCCATGTCTCTTCCCCTTTTTTGCCTTGCCCGAACATAATACTGGACTGGCGAAAAGGTGTAATTTCTTACGCCCCAAAAATCGAACAGAATAGATAAGACACCTTATTTCAATACATTATCTTGGATTTTTGCATTCCACCCGTAAACAAATGCGTCTTATAGTTTTCTATCAGCGATCGCTGAAGAGAGAACGGGGTCTACACTCTTGCC
>CAZBXU010000179.1:2711-6886 GCA_964495755.1 uncultured Spirochaetaceae bacterium
CGAAATGTTTGGTTTCCTGTTGATCTATCACATTACCGTAATAATCCCATGCCTATTGTTTTGTGAAATGTGTGGACCTGGCCCTAGTTCGCCGATGGTTCACAGCACCCTCGATTTCAGCCATTTTAAAACTCTCCAGGTTGCTTCCAGGTCTTCGCGATTATAGGCAAGGATTTGATCCATCAGGTCGTCTCTTTGTTTCCGATCTTCGGTTTCCGTGGCCTCAATGTATTTCGCCATGGCCCAGTCACCGGCCACTTCTCCCAACGTCCTCTCGTAGCCTACATATTTCTCCACTACCTTCAGGCTATAACTAGGGAGCGGTAACGCAATAGAACGCTGGGTTATTGGCAAGAGATCCAACAAATTACTTTTTACCCGCTCTGCTATTCCATCACGGTCCCCGTACCTCTCCGAGTAAAGGTCGATTTTTACTCGCTCATAGTGGTGCCAGTGAACAAAGGGGATATCCCCATACCTGTCAAAAATAGCTACGGCGTTATAGAGAAAATTCTCCCAACCTTCCCTATCTCCCTCTTCGCCGAATCCGGATACAGCCGGCATGAACTCGCTAGGGGACTCACCGAATACCTGTATTCCCCAAAGGTAGATCTTTTCGAGTTCGTCAAGTTGTGGCGGCAGACCTTCCAGATCGAACATGACATAATTCGGGTAATTTGGGATTGAGGGAAGTTGAATCATAATTTCCTTTCCCTCAGACATGGCTCTCGCCATCCTTATGATGGATAGCGCTCTTTTTCCAACCCTCTGCATCCTGCTGCCCCAGGGTCGCTGAAATTCAGCAAGGCTCTCCTCATCGAAATATCCCAAAAGCTCTTCGACTGTAGTAATACCCTGCTCTTTGAGGGCCGCAGCCAGATTCTGGTCTACTCCATGAATCAAGGCAACGTCACGATTTGCTTCGGCCCTGGGCCAACAATGACCATAGAAAGGGCATCCCACGCACTTACTCCAACCAACTGGGCTGTATGGTTCAGATGCCGCTATCTTCAGGCGGGCTAAATGTTCAAGGACCTGAAGTGCTGCCGAACCGCCATCATAGGGGATCTTTATGATCTCACCCGTACCAGCATGGATTTCTAAACCGACCGGGGATTCTCCGATTAATCGCTCATAGAGCCAGCCGTAGAGCTCCAGTTGCCGGAGGATCTCAGGGTGGTCACTTTCTGTAATCCTTCTGGAGATCTTGGAGTCGCGCACGATGTAGCTGTCCCGATGTCTCATAAGGAAATCAGGTTCGCCCAGGATTTCATACTCTACATCATGCAGCTTATGAGTGGTCCTCAAAACGGCCTGGTATATAAGCGGAGCACCCAGTTCTACTGCCTCCCTGGTTTTCTTTTCCCGCTCTTCCAGGTGCCCTTTGCTCAGGTCTATGTATTCTGGAAAGGTGGCAAGATGTACCGCTTCGTGCCTTTCGCCCAATCGAAAGAGTACTTCTTCATATGGCCCAGGTGGGGCCTCTGCCTTACCTATATGCTTAAGATATACTCGAAGCTCGCATTTTGAAGGGGAGAAAAAAGTATAAAAATCTGAAGCTGTTAGCCTAACTTTCATATTTTCCCCTGAGTTGCGAACAGTTTTTCACTTAGGTCCTCCATTCTACCCATAGTCACAAGGTGTTCACCTCATAGATCCCTTGCTACCGAGAGAGGAATTCAAACTAATCGTAGTCTGTGGCGCCAACGTAACCCTTCATTCCCTGCGTCAAGGCACGCAAAACAATTTCTGCATCGACATCCGCTTTTACAAAGGCTGACCCAATTGTTCACTTCCTATAATTTAGCGTATTCGTAGACGCCTTTAATTACACGGTTGAGATAACTACCTTTAGACGGCGCTTCCATTATTTCTTCATAAACATGCTCTGGCACGCCGTAATAAACGTAGGTAGCTCCTGAAAGGAATTGAACATAAAGTTCTTGCGCATCGGAGTTGTAGCCAATTGCTTCAATATTCGATGAGTCCACGTAGATCATATCAACCATCAGAGTCCTCCTTTTTTGAAAGATCAGACTGACCTCGCCAATTTATTAAGGCCTGAATATAATGCTCTCCTTTAGGTCGTTCCCGACGCCATGCACTAGGTACATCCGGATCATCTCCCACGGGTTTAGCCACCGCCTTGTAAAACTGGATGCGGGATGGAATTGGCATCGCCTCACCAATTACCAGTCCCTCACCAGTACGCAGAGAGGGAAGTATGGCCGAGAGTGTGCCAAGGTCATCTGGCATTGCGGCTTCCACTTTCGAGCGGTCTTGTGTGTTAGTCAATCGCAGAGCAATCATTGTCCCGCATTGGCTCAGGACCATACTCTCTATCTCTACGGGTCGTTGAGTCACCACACAGAGTCCGACTCCGTATTTGCGACCCTCCTTAGCAATTTTTGAAACGGTCCTATGGGCGGGGCTCTCTCCACCTTCTGGGAGGAAAAGGTGGGCTTCTTCTAAAATAACAAGCAATGGTTGCTTTCGTCCGCTGATAGGGAGTTCCAAGGCCCAAAACAACATATCATAGACGATTCTGAGTAATGTTCCCACTATCGTGGACAATACTTCTGATGGCAGACCCGAAACATCCAGTACTGTAATGGGCCGGTCGTGCCCAACCCATGATTCCACCATCGTATTCAAATCTCCTTTGATTCTCCCTTCGAGATCTGGAATAAGTTGGTCGCCTGGCTCAAAAAGAAAACTGAACCTAGAATCAAGTAAGCGGCTTTTCATTAATTCAAGCTGCTTCGTTATTCTTCGTGGACTCGGATTTAAGAAAGGGGGTGTGGTGCCAAGACCTGCTGAAGGATACTCGTTAGGCAAAAGTCTCTCTGGATCGCCCGGTGTTTTCACAGCACACAAATCTTCACCACCACGTTGATTGAAAGTTTGTCTTTCGAAGTCGTCAAGATCAAACCATAATTGTTTGATGCTGAAGGGTATTGGAGAATCAGTTGTTATAGTTGTATCTGGAGGTGGGGATGCCAGATGTTTAGCTGCATCCTTCTTTCGTTCGATTATTATATCGCGTATCGCAGATTCGGGAGCTGGCTGCATGTCGCCAAGAGCAATCTCTTTCAGTTCATCAAAAGGGAGAGCCCAAAAGGGCACGTAAAGTGGAAGTTCGTTTTTCCCTTCCTTTGGATTAACCTTGAAAACATAACCATGTTCTCCAATTGCCGAGCCATATTCACCATGAGGGTCAATAACAAGTACCCTGGCAGATTGATAGTCATGGCCTGCAATAGCCCCAAGGAGTACAGCGACTAAATTTGTTTTCCCAGCTCCGGTGGATCCCACAATAGCGCTATGGCGAGTAACCAGTGGGCCTAAATCAAGTCTGCCTATAATACCGGATGATGCAGCGATATGCCCCACAGTGACAGCCCGTTCCACATCAGTGGCTCTATATATTACATTTATGTCGTGTAGGGTTACTAAGTGGACTTCGTCGCCAATGGTTGGGTATTGGCTTACCCCCCTTTGGAAATAATCCCCTACTGCCTCACCAAAGAGTGTCATAGAGATCCAGTTCCGGCCCAGGGGTGATTCTAAAGCTTCTGCCTGGGGTGCAGCCGCAGACCCTACTAAGGTGCAAACCGCGTATAATTGAGTGTAACCTAATGGAACACGGAGAAAAGCGCCAATCTGGCCGATACGATAGGACTGCCCGCTAACCATTACTAGCGTGGGCAATTGATCTTTCAATCGAACTGTTACGACCGCGCCTTTAACAGAATCAACATGGCCCACAAAAGTCGAATCCGATATACTCATGGCTTTTTCTCAGCTCTACTCCTCATGGTATTAAGGAACTGACAGAACCAATTAAAATCACCCAAACGCATTTGACCAATCCGGGAGCCAGCGTTAGGGTCAACATCAACGCCCTCAGTTTCCTCCCAAGCATTACTATCAAAGGCAAGATCCATAAATGCACTGGTCGAATTGTCTACAGGATTCAATAAATGCCATGTCCCCCACTTTCCAGAAATGACACCAGCATTAGGTCCAACAACATTCAAGTTCGTTCGAGATAGAGCCCATTTCACTATAGGTGTGTCTTGCGATAGCTCTCCGTGTTGCAGAGAAATTACGTTTGCTGTAGGTTGGTTATCCAAAACGCTGAAAATAAGTGAGTTGATGTGGTCATCGCTAAA
>CAZBXU010000180.1:0-6844 GCA_964495755.1 uncultured Spirochaetaceae bacterium
GGTTCGAAGAGGGGGATTTCCGCAACCGCTACTTCATGGGGGATCGCCTCAAGCGCACCGTGGCGGAGGTGAAAAAGGTTCAAAAAGACCTGGAGGAAAGCGGCTATACCCTTCCTCAGGCGGCCCTGAAGTTCGTACTGGCTCATTCCGCGGTCAGCACTTCCATCCCCGGTATGCGCAACATCAAGCAGGTGGAAGCCAACCTGGCGGTTTCGGAGATGGCCGACATGTCTGAGGAGTTGCTTATACCCTTGAGAAAGCACAACTGGCGGAGGGCCTTCTGGTACGAAGGACGATAGGGTTGGGTGATTCGGGCAAGCGGCTCACCTATCTCTCTGAAGAATACCGCTGTGGTCGTCAGTTGACACAAAACTACTATTCTATTATTATGTACAGGATCATGTACAGGGGGACGAAATGAGAGCATTGACCTATACCACTGTCAGGCAGAACCTTGCCAAAACAATCGATCGGGTTATAGATGATCATGAACCCATCATCGTAACTAAGAAGAACGATCGGGCGGTAGTTATGATTGCCTTGGAGGATTATGAAGCTATGGAAGAGACAGCTTACCTTCTTCGATCTCCGGCCAATGCTGATCGCCTGATGCGTTCGATCTCGCAGCTGGAGAGTGGAAAAGGAATTGAAAAGAAGCTGGTAGAATGAAAATCGTATTTTCCGATGAAGCTTGGAATGACTACCAGTACTGGATCGCCAATGACAGGAGAATACTAAAAAGGATCAACCTGCTCATCAAAGAGATCAGGCGCGATCCCTTTTCAGGCCTGGGTAAGCCTGAGTCGTTGAAACATAATCTCTCAGGCTACTGGAGCAGGCGCATCACAGAGGAGCATAGAATTGTCTATCGGGTTTCCGGGGATGAGCTGATGATCGCTCAACTGCGCTATCATTATAAATCGGAGTAATAGTCGATAGGGCTAATCCATCAAAGTCCCGCCATTGATATCGATGCAGGCTCCGGTGATGTAGGAAGCCTGATCCGAGGCAAGAAATAGAACGGTGTTGGCCACCTCATCAGCCCTTCCGAATCTGCCCAAAGGATGCTTCTCCTCGAAGCCCTTCATCTCATCGGCGTGATCCTGGTAGTACAGATCGAGCATCGGCGAGTAAACCGCCCCTGGGGCGACCGAGTTGGCGCGAATGCCGTGGGGTGCTCCTACCTTGGCCAGAGATTTGGTCAGACAGATCACCGCCGCCTTGGAGGCCGAATAGTCGGCCCCGGCAAGCACGCCCCCGACCTTGCCGGAGATAGAGGCGAAGTTCACGAAACAGCCGGCCTTCTGTTCGATCATCTGTTTCAACGCTTCCTGGCAGACGAAGAACATACCCTTGACGTTCACCGCGAAGGTCCTATCCCAGTCCTGCTCCGAGATCTCGAGAAAGGGCTTGATGTTGAGAATGCCCGCGGCATTGACAACGATGTCGATCCTGCCGCAGTTTTCAACCGTTTGAGAGATAAGCTGTTGAACGCCCTGTTTATTCGTAACATCCAGGGCGATCTTCAACGGATTGGCGTTAAAATCGACACGGTTTTCCAGCGGGGGAAAATCGCTGTCGGTGCTGATGACCTTTGCTCCCTGACGGAGGAAAAATTCCTCCGTCTTAGCCCCGATCTGTCCCCCGCCTCCGGTGAGAAACACCACTTTTCCAACAAAATCGAGCATCTTTTCCTTCATTTCGGCAACCCTTCCGCTGATGGATCATTGCCCCTTTACCAGCACCCATTAGAGTACAGACGAGGATGATTGTCAAATCGTGGAGTTCGTAAGGGATTCCAGCTATTGAAACTGAAGTGTTATTGTGGGGTTCAAATCCTACGGATTTGACAGCCGCCCTACAATGTGATAAGTATGCTCTGCATGTTGAAGATTATACAGAATTCATTGTATCTCCAGGACTATTTTTTAGCCTGGTATCCCAAATGGTTTCCCTAATACCCCTCAACACTGTCCGATCGCGATAACTGGCTGGTTCAAATCAGCAAAACAGGGTCGCTGTCCTGTTCAACATCAAGTGCTTAACATCTTGAGTACCCACCGGAAACGGTCCAGGAGAGCGACAACATACTTCTATTATAGTAAGGAGCAAATTACCGATGGAACTATTTCAACAAATTGTAGAAGCCACGGTAGCCGGCGACCAGGAGCGCTGCGTGGCTTTGGCTCAGGCGGTTCTCGACGAGGGGGTCGATCCGCTGGAGGCTATCGAGCAAGGCTATACCAAGGGGATGGCGATCGTCGGCGACAAGTTCTCCCGCATGGAGTACTATCTTCCCGAGCTGATCCGCTGTGCCGATGCCATGAAGGCGGCAATGGACATTCTGAAACCCCACCTGGGAAAAGGTCAGAACGCCGGTGTTCCAGGCACGATCGTGATTGGAACGATCCAGGGGGACCTTCACGACCTGGGCAAGAATATCGTGAAGACGATGCTTCAGGCAGCTGGTTTCACCATCCACGATCTGGGCTGCGACGTCCGGGTCCGTTCATTTATAGACAAGGCGGAAGAGCAGGATGCCGATGTCATCGCCGCTTCGGCGATCCTGACTACCACAATGGCCTACATGCCCGACCTGGTGAATCTTCTCTCTGACATGAATCTTCGAGACAGGTTTAAGGTCATGATCGGGGGCGCACCGGTCACCCCGGAGTACGCCGAAGAAGCGGGCACCGACGGGTACGGGGGAAATGCCGCCGAGGCGGTCGAAACGGCCAAAGCTCTGGTGCAGTCCAAGAAGGGGGGTAAATAGGATGATCGGATTTTGGGATGTATACAAACGCAGCGAAACGGGCCCCTTTATCAAGGAGCAGGATTTCGACAGGCAGGTCGGTACCGTTGCCGGACAGCTTGTACAGAAGCACGAGATTCGCTTCGACCCGGAGCAGGTCATCCCGGCGGACGACGGGCTGGCCGACCGGGTATACCAGGCTGCTCTGGAGTTGTTCCTCGAGCTTGGCATCTACTGCCGTGACAGCAGCCGTCTGATCAAATTCAGCCGGGAAGAGGTACAGTGGGCGCTGAAACACGCCCCGACCTCCGTGACCTACGGTCAGGGGCCGGATACCCGTATCATGCGGCACCGGAAGATCGAGGACTCGCAGCCTCCGTTCTGCCTGAACACACCGGTTGGCTGTACCGTCGCCGAGGAGCGGTTTGTGGCTATGGTACAGAGCTACGCCCAGGAGCCTTTGAGCGACACTTTCTCCAGCGCTTTCAGCCAAACCGTGGGGGGGCGGCCGATCAAATCGGGCACACCCCAGGAAGTCGAAGCCGCAATCTGGAACGTGGTCAAGCTGCGGGAGGCAGCCCGGGCGGCGGGCCGACCGTTGATTGGGATCCACAACCTGATCTCCAATGCGGAGAAAACCGATGCTACCCTGGCGGCGATCCAGGAGGAGTTCGGCGCCCACCCGAACGACGGCCTAGGGATAGCTGCAATCGCCGAGATGAAGGCCGATTACGAGCGAATGAAAAAGGTCGTCTTTCTCGACCACAAGGGATACAACCGCTACGGATTGTACGGCCCGATCATGGGTGGATACGCCGGAGGACCGGAAGCCACGGCGATCGTCCATGTGGCTCACCATTTTCTCGGACTGCTGGCCTTCGGCGCTCAGTGGCACGACGGATTCCCCCTGCACCTCATGCAGGGCTGCAACAGCACCCGGGACTTACTCTGGCTGATCAGTGTTACAGGACAGGCGCTGGCCCGAAACACCCATCTTCTGATCGGAGTCAGCCCCTTCACTGCGGCCGGGCCGTGCACCGAGATGGTGGTTCACGAGATCGCCGCAACCGTTCTGGCCGCTACGGTATCCGGATTGCACCTCAACCTGGTCGCGGTGGCCCGAAACAAGCTCCCCGAACGCTCCAGCGGCATGGAGGCCAGGATCGGCGCGGAAACGGCCCACCTGATTGCCAAGCAGGGGATCACTCGAAAAAAGGCCAACGATATCGTGAAAAAGATATTGGGGGAGTACGAGAGCCAAATCCCCGAAGCGCCAAAGGGAAAGCGCTTCGACGAATGTTACGACTTGAAAACGGTTCGGCCCACCCAGGAGTACCTCGATGTGTATGACAAATGTAAAGAAAAACTCACCGGGTTTGGGCTGGAGTACAAGGAATAGGAGGAACAACCATGACCGGCGCCAACTTCGGGCACATTCCCAACCTGACCTATCTTTCCCGGGCTCAAGCGGAGAAGATCCACGCTGCCAGTCTGGAAATCCTGGAACGAGTCGGTGCGCTGATCGACGATGAGGAATCTGCAGCACTGCTACGTAAAGCAGGCGCTCGGCAAGCTGAAAACGGGACCTTCCATATATCGCCGAAGCAGGTGGAATGGGCCCTGTCGGTTGCTCCGAAACGGATCGTGCTCCATAGCCGCAACGGCCAGCCGGTCATGCCCCTGGAGCCGGGGCGGATCTACTTCGGTCTGGGATCGGATTGCCTGTTCATCCTGGATCACCGAACGGGGGAGCGGCGTCAGGCTACTCTGCAGGATGTGAACGAGGCCATCCGCCTGGCCGACGCCCTACCCAATATCGACTTCCTCATGTCCGCGGTTCTGCCGTCGGATGTTCCCACAGAGGCAGCCAATCGCCTCCAGATGCGGTCCATGATCGAGAACAGCAGCAAACCGATCATGTTCGTAACCAACGATTTCGACAGCTGCCTGGACGTTGTCCAGGCGGCGGAAATCGTTGCAGGCGGAGCAGAGAACCATGAGAAAAATCCCTACGGCTGCTGCTACATAAACGTCACCGCGCCCCTGCGGCACAATGTGGATTCTCTGCGGAAACTGCTGTTCCTGGCCGAAAAAGGATTGCCCACCACCTACACCCCGATGGTTCTGCGGGGAGCGAGCGGGCCGGTGACCAGTGCCGGCGCCGTGGCCCTGGCCAATGCAGGGGAGCTGGTCGGGATGGTTCTGGCACAGTTAAAACGGGAGGGGGCCCCGATCATCCACAGCGGCGGCTACGGGGATGTGTTCGACATGCGCACCACCACGGGTGCCTACACAGGACCGGAAAGCTACGGCGCGCGCACGGCAATGGGCGCCTATTACGGCCTGCCGATCTTCGGACTCGGGGGATCCAGCGACTCAAAACTGCCTGACGAGCAGGCCGCAGCGGAAGCCTCCCTGACCCTGCTGTTCGAAACGTTGGGCGGAGCGAATCTGATCCACGACGTGGGGTATCTGGAGAGCGGCAAGTGCTATTCCCTGGAGATGCTGACGATCTGCGACGAAGTCATAGGCTATATCCGCCGCTACTGTCAGGGAATCGAGGTCAACGACGAGACGCTTGCTTTGAACCTGATCGCCGAGCTCGGCCCGGAGGGGGATTACCTGTCCAGCGAGCATACGGTGAACCACTACAAGGAAACCTGGTATCCCCGCCTGTTCAACCGCAACCACTACGACGGCTGGCTGGCCGAAGACGGCCTGACCCTGCGCCGGCGAACTCAGAAGAGGGTGGAGGAGATCCTGCAAAGCCACACTCCTGAGCCGCTTGAGGGGAAGATCAAACAGGAAATCGAGGCTATCCTGGGATAAAGGGAAAAGGCAGCCAACGCCTGGATCGAAACCGGAGGCATCCAGTGCACGGTCGAACCGCGATCGACAACGGAACGATTCCCACCATCTGCAGACAGTGCGACATGCGCTGCGGGATCGAGGCGGTTGTGGAGAACGGCCGGATCGCCAAGATTACGGGGATGAAAGCCCACCCCCAGAACCGGGGCCGACTCTGTCCAAAAGGACCGGCCGCCATCGACACGGTCTACCACCCCGAGCGCCTGCTCAAAGCTCTCAAGAGGAACCGAAGCGGCTCCTTCGGCGAGATCTCCCTGGACCAGGCGATGGCGGAGATCACCGACAGGTTGACCGCTATCGGGGATAAGTACGGCAAGCGGTCCATCGCCGCCTGGCACGGCGAAGCTCTGGGCTTCGCCCAGCAGGAGATGTACCCCCGGCGATTTCTCCACGCCCTGGGCAGTCCGAACTTCCTGTCGGTGAACTCCCTCTGCTATGTCAGCCGCTACATCGCCTACCGGCTGGTCCAGGGATACTGGAACGCCTGCCCGGATTTCCGCAACGCCCGCTGCATCCTCCTCTGGGGTACCAATCCGCCGGTGTCTCACTTCACCTTCATGCATCTGATCGACGAGGCGCAGCGCCGGGGGGCCAAGCTGATCGTTATCGATCCACGGATCACGGAGATCTCCCGCAAGGCGGATCTCCACCTGCGGCCGATGCCCGGTACCGACGGGGCCTTGGCCTGGGGCTTGATGCAGCAGCTCATCGAAACCGACCGCTACGACAAGGAATTCATCTCCCGGTACAGCGTCGGCTTCGATGAAGCGGCGAGATATGCCGGGAGATTCACGACCGATGTGGCGGCCGAGATAACCGGCCTGTCCCCGGATCAGATTGAAGAATGCGGGCGCCTGGTCAGCGCCGGCTTGCCCCGAACGATCAACTACGTAGGGGTTTCCATCGAGCACCAGGAAAACGGGGTGAACGCGGTGCGCGCCATCGCCTGTCTTGGGGGATTGACCGGGGCGGTGGATCGCGAAGGAGGGGATCCCTGGCCTGAAGCTCTCGGGGAGCGCTCCCTCACTCTTTACGACGAGCTCCCGCTGCTGGAGGAAGAACCGATCGGGGCGGTGGACTACCCGGTGCTCTACGACTTCTACAAAGAGTGCAACACCATGAAAGCCGTGGAGGCCATGCTTGGCAACGGACCGTATCCGCTACGAGCCTTGATCGTGGCCGGCGGAAATCCGGTGAATACCAATCCCAATACCGCCAAGGTCG
>CAZBXU010000181.1:0-6791 GCA_964495755.1 uncultured Spirochaetaceae bacterium
CTTTGGCAATCATCCCGCTTTCACCACCGATTGCGCCATGGCGATCCGCTTGCCCCGCAAATCGGGAATACTTGCGACATTCGATCCTTCTCGGGCTACGATCCAGAGATCGACTCATCAGATGAGTACAGGATAGATAGTTCCCGGCGTCAATGCAGCGAATTACTCTCTTGCCGTATCAAGAGGTAATGCGGGCCACGATCAGGAAAAGGGCAATCCGAGGTCTCTGATAGTATGGATAAGTATATCCGGTGCATCTGTCAGGATGCCCTGGATTCCATACCCGATGACACGCCGGGTGTCCCGATCCGTGTTGGAGTAGAACAGATGGGCCCAGCCACCCATCTCTCGGATCCGGCGGCACAACTGTGCAGTCACATCGCGACGGTGAGGCTGCAGGAACCTGCAGCCGAACTCTTTCATGCGCTGGAGCATTGTGTAATCCAGGGGAAGTTTGCGTTCCAGCACACACAAGTCAATCTTGGGATTTATCCTACGGACGCCCGCAGCATCGGAAAAGGTGCTTATGGTCAGATAGGCGCGCTGGTACAGGTCGGCCAGGCGTTTCGATTTCATGACCTGTATTTCCTGTTGAGTTTGCTGATATTGCTCGCAAAAATACAGAGAATCCTCCGTGGATTGCTTAACCTCACCTCGGTAGATTGTCGGACAAATGGAGAAGCATGCTGGAGCCATTATCCCCCAAATCCTGTAAACTAGCAAACGGTATCCTTGTGTTCACCGGAATGGCTGCAAGTTAGATCAGGTCTGCCAGCCTGTATATCCCTATTGGCGCACCTGTCGTTTTCGTTTATCCTAGATAGCAATGGAAGTTCAGTTCAGGGAACGGCTTTCGCAGCTGGTCAAGCAGTACAAGACCGACAATGACATCTACCACGACCTGATGCAGTTCCGGGTCCGGGAGATCCTGCTGGTCGCCACGATCTACGACGCCTTCATCCTCGAGGAGGAGGACAAGCTAACCGAGAAGATCTTCGGGGAGTATCACCAGCTCAATCTGTCCACCGCTCCCCGCATCACCAGCGTCTCCTTCGGCGAAGAAGCGATCGAAATTCTTAAACGGCGCTCCTTCGACATGGTGATCCTGACCATGCGCATCGACGAGATCAGCCCCTTCGAGCTGAGCAAGCGCATCCGCGAGGTGAAACCCAGCATCCCGATCCTGCTGCTGCTGAACGACAACACCGAGATTTCCCTGATCGCCGAGAAAAAAGAACGCCTGGCTTCGCTGGACAAGGTCTTCGTCTGGAACGGGGATTCGAAGATCTTCCTGGCCATGATCAAGTACATCGAGGACAAACTGAACGCGGTCAAGGACACCAGGATCGGTCTGGTCCGGGTGATCCTGCTGGTGGAGGATTCGATCCGCTACTACTCCCGATACCTGCCTCTGCTGTACACCGAAATCATGAAGCAGACCCAGCGAATCATCAGCGACGAGCACCTCGTCGATATGAAGAAGCTGCTTCGCATGAGGGCCCGTCCCAAGGTACTGATGGCGGAAAGCTACGAGGAAGCTCAAGGCATCATCGAGAAGTACAAGGACTATATCCTGTGTCTGATCACGGACATGAAGTTTCCCGTCGAGGGCAGGCGTGAGGACCAGGCCGGGATGAAGCTCATCAACTATGTCCGCGATCAGGTTCCGGATCTGGCCACCCTGCTTCAGTCTTCAGATCCGATCAATGCGGGCAAAGCCAGGGAACTGAATGCCAGCTACATAGACAAGAACTCCGAGAATCTCTCCAAGGAGCTGACCGCCTTCGTCTTCGGCTATCTGGGTTTTGGGGACTTCGTGTTCCGGGACCGCGAGGGTCAGCCCATCGGACGAGCACGGAGCATGGAGGAGTTCAAGGACCTGCTGTTCACAGTACCTGACGAATCCCTCGTGTATCACGCCAACCGCAACCACTTCTCCGGCTGGCTCATGGCCCGGGGCGAGATCCAGATTGCCAAGGAGCTGCAGCCCATCAAGGTCAGTGACTTTCCTTCCACCGCCGGGTTGAGGAAGCATCTCATTGAAGTACACGACCAGTTACAGCAGAACAAGACCCGGGGCCAGGTGGTGCCCTTCGACGAGTCCGTCCTGGACGAGGTGCACCACGTGCTTCGCCTGGCTGAAGGGTCGTTGGGGGGAAAAGGACGGGGCATGGCTTTCCTGCACCTGATGATCGAGAAATGCGAACTCAATACGATCATTTCCGATGTCAATGTCCGCATTCCCCAGACTGCGGTGATCGGTACCGAGGAGTACGATTTCTTTATTGAACAAAACGGCCTGACTGAGTTTTTTACCCGGACCGTTGCCTACAGGGAGGTGAAGGCGCGTTTCCTGGCGGCGGATCTTTCTCCAGGCTTGCGGAACAAGCTCAGGCGCTACCTGAAGTACTCCAACGGGCCTCTGTCGGTGCGTTCTTCCGGGATGTTCGAGGATTCCCTGTCCCAGCCCTTCGCGGGGATCTACGATACCTTCCTGCTGCCCAACAACCATCCGGATTTCAATGTGCGGCTGCGGCATCTGGAGGAGGCGGTCAAGCTGGTCTATGCCTCTATCCTCTCCGAATCCGCCCGGGCCTATTTCGACGCGATCAGCTACAAGACGGACGAAGAGAAGATGGCTGTGTTGATCCAGGAGGTGGTTGGGGCTCGCCACGATCGGTACTTCTATCCCGACTTTTCCGGAGTCGCCCAATCCTACAATTACTATCCCGTGGCCTATCTCAAACCGGAGGACGGGATCTCCGTGATCGGAATCGGTCTCGGAAAATACGTGATCGACGGCGAGAAGGCCTTTCGTTTCTGTCCCCACTACCCAAAGATCGATTTCGTCTCCCCGGAGGAGCAGCTGGAGCTCAGCCAGCAGGAGTTCTACGGCATCGATATGATGGAAGACCACGTGAACCTGATCGAGGGGGACGACGCCACCCTGAGCCGTCTTTCAGTGGGGGAGGCTCAGGAACACGGAGCCCTCCAGTACTGCGTTTCCACCTGGGATTATCAGAACAACCGCCTGCAGGTGGGGGACGAGCTGCCGGGTCCGCGAATCGTGAACTTCGCCTATATCTTGAAATACGATTACTTTCCCCTCGCCAAGGTGTTGGAAGTGGTTCTCGACATCGTCAAGGGGGCCATGGGCACTCCTGTGGAAATCGAGTTTGCCGTGGATCTAAACAAAGCGGGAAACGGAAAGCCCAACTTCTACATTCTCCAGATAAAACCGCTTCTCGGAGACTTGGAGGAGTACAACCTGGACCTGTCGGAGGTCAGAAGAGAGGAGCTGGTTCTATACTCCGATCGGGCCATGGGAAACGGGAGAATCGACGGTCTCAAGGACATCATCTTTGTCGACCCCGAACGCTTCGACAAGACCCGTACTGTAGAAATGACTCGAGAGATCGAAGAGCTGAATAATCTGATGAAACAGGAGGACCGCGGCTACATACTCATCGGCCCCGGTCGATGGGGAAGCCGAGATCCATGGCTGGGTATCCCGGTAAACTGGAACCACATCTCAAATGTGAAAGTGATCGTGGAAGCCGAGCTGCCCGATTTCAAGGTCGATCCTTCCCTCGGGTCTCACTTCTTCCACAACGTAACTTCGATGAACATCGGCTATTTCGACATTCCCTGCAACTCCGCCGCCAATTTCATCGACTGGGAGTGGCTGCGCTCTCACAAGGCGGCCCATAGAAGCGAGCATCTGGTTCACCTCCGATTTGCGGATTCACTGGTTGCAAAGATGGATGGTCGGAAACGAATTTCCGTAGTATTCAAACCAACGGACGAACAGCCATGATTCATTCCCGCCTGCTCGGACCGCAGGCGTTCCAAATGATCGTCGCGGTCACTAGAAATAGAAAACGTTCCAGTCGAATCAACTTTGGATCGACCACGGCGTTGGACAGGTAGCCGCTGATATTCCTCTGTTCCATCGTGATCTCGACGGTTTCCAGCAGCTCCACCCCCAGCGCCGAAAACAGGGATTTATTCCGCTGGGGCAATCGGGACAGAAGCTCCTGCAGCAATTCCCTCGGAATCCGAGGGATCTCCGCTTCCGCCACAAAATCACCGAGCAGGGCAATTCCGGTGCCGGCGCTTTCAAGAAAGCCGGCATACACGGGATAAAACCATTCGCCGAATCCAAGGATGCCGGCCAGTGAGAGGATGATCTCGTCCCGGAGGTACGGTTGCATCTTGGTTCCGAGTTTGCCGAGCAGCACGGGGATCGATTCCACATCTTTGAACAGTTCCAAGGCGGAGGCTCCGTGAATGATGACTCTCGGGTTCGTGGTCGTGCTCAGGTTTTTTCGAATTTCCGCTATGCTCGGCCGGTCGTCCAGCCTGGCCAGCGCGACCATGGATTTTCCCTGGAGGAAAAAGTCATCGGATTCCAGGCTCTTTCGCAACACCGGCACTCCCTGAACGATCTTGCGGTTGCCCAGGATGTCGGCTGCCAGATAGGCGGTGGTGTAGGAGTGGTTTTTCACCTCGGAGATGAGAGCCTGCTCCGCCTCCTGATCGAGGGGCAGGTCGGCGAGGGCCTGAAGTGCTTCGGCGCGGATGGTGAAACGGGGAGAGCGCAGCCGGGAAAGAACATCCGCCAGGGACAGCCCCGAATGAGCTTCCCCCATAGCCTTCAGGGTTTGCTTCTCTTCGGCCACACTCTGGACCCGTTTGAGACGACGGGTCAGGCTGATCGCCCGCAGATCTCTCGGAGAGAAGATCGCCGCCACCGCGTTGCGGATCGGATAAGCGCCGAGGTTTCCCATGGTATTGAGGAAGAGCAATAAGATGAGGGAGAGCAGAGCCACAGCACCGAAGTAGATTTGAAAAACCCGCGTCTGCAGATCTCCGGCTGCAAGGGAAGAAGCGGAGAGCCATCCTTCGATGCTCTGCAGAACAATACCTCCGAGGATAGAACCGAGGGCTCCGGCGACCCCCAGGGTCATGAAGAAAATCACGCCCAGGTCCAGACGATCCTCCGGTTTGATAGCGGCCAGGAAGTAGGTCTGTCCCGCATTCAGGATGCCGAACTGCCCCAAATTGAAGAACAGCAGGACCAAGCAGGCGAAGATCCGGACGCCCCAGGTGGTTGTAAAGGGCGGAGAAACGACCATGGGGATGAGTACGAGGGTCAAAACAGCGAAGAAGAGAAAATAGAGAGGTTTGGCGCCGATCTTATCGATCAGGAACCCGCTGACCAGGGCCATCAGAACAGCCCCCGCACTGCCAAAAACAAGGAAGAACAAAATTACGTTGTCCGGCTGGAGATAGCTCCGTTTGAAGTACACGACCAGAAACGGTGCTGCCATATAGATGAGCAGAGTCGTGAAGAAGTACAGGAGGATGAAGGTGCGGAATGTACGCTGAGAGATGGCTACTCTCAATCTCTTGAGAAGATTCCCCTGCTGCGGCTGTTCCGACTGAACAGGCTCGGGAAAACGAAAAATCGTCGAGGCGGCGATCAATCCGGTGGCGATTCCTGTAAGGATAAACAGGGAGTACATATACAGTGGCGCGTTTTTACCCAGGAGCAGGGCCATAGCCACGGCCAGGGCCAGTACGACGGAATGTTGAATCGCCTGCACACGGGAAAGGAAGGCTCCCCGATCCTTTTCTGCGGCGATCTCGCCTATTATCGGGTTGTAGGCTGCAATGGCTATGCCTCTGGCGGTGTTGAAGCCCAATATACTGAAGATGATGAGTGCGTAGGCTATCTCTATGTATCCCCTGGCGGCGAAAAAAGGCGAAGCCAGGATGGGCAGCATCAGTAGATAGCGGAGCATCCAGAACCTGCCCATCAGGCGAATCATCCCCCATTTGGGCGCAATCCGCCGGCCGACAAAGAGAAAAATATAGGCCGAGTACATGAACGAGGAGAGAACGCCGACCAACAGATTTCCGGCTCCCAGGCGCAGCGCATACAGCGTGATGATGTTGCCGCTGAGAAGGGTAAAGGCGATGACGTTGAGAACGGCGAATAGCAGGAACAATCCCCGGGCCCGGCCAAGCTCTCCGGGGCTTAGGTTGCGTCTTCTCATAAGCTCCTGAGAATCCTAATACGCCTGTCCCGCTTGCTGCAAGCCGTCTTGGCGGCACTTCAGGTCTCCATGTCTCGTGCAAGAGCCGGCGAGCGTGGCCCGCGGGCGCTCGCCTTGGCAGGATGATTGGAAACTGGTATACCTGAAAGGGGAGGTGATCATGGAACAAGGGGAGATTCAGTCCAGAGTCAGAAAGGTTATCGGCGGAGTGTTGAAGCTGGCGGAGGAGGAGGTTGCGGCTGATGCCAACTTCATCTTCGACCTGGGGGCCGACTCTATGCAGAGCCTCGAGTTGGTGGCCGCCTTCGAGGAGGAGTTTGAAATCGAAATGGATGAAGCCGCGGCTCTCGAGATCCAGACAGTCGACGGTGCTGTAGAGCTCATTGCCGGTATCCTGGCGAGGCAGAGGTGATTTCTTGGGGAGGCGTAAAAGTCGAGAGCAGGTTCACGGAATCTTCTATCCCCGATCCGTAGCCGTGGTAGGAACCAATCGCGGTCGGGGTACTGTGCCATTCGATATTTTCTACAATATTCTCAAAGACGGCTTCCAGGGAACCGTTTATCCGGTCAGCCCCAGAGAAAAATCCGTTGCCGGGGTGAAGGCGTACAAGTATGTGATCGATATCGATGACGATCTCGACATGGCCGTCCTCGTGTTCCCCAGCACGGTCGCCCACCTCGCCATGGAGCAGATCGGCAAGAAGGGGATCAAATCGGCCATTATCATTT
>CAZBXU010000182.1:0-1913 GCA_964495755.1 uncultured Spirochaetaceae bacterium
AGTTCAACATCGAGTTCCTTTCCATGAAGATCGCCTCGGGCAGCATGTTCATCGGTCCGCCCGGCTTCATGTTCGAGACGGAAGTCTCCATCGGTGTGGATATCGTAATCGTTTCCGGCCATATCAAGTTCGGCGGGATGTTCTGGTACAACAAGGCGGTCGACCCGGCCACCTGGGGCGCCTATGCCATGGTGGAGGTAAAAGGCGAGCTGCTCAGAGGCCTGCTCTCGGCGTCGGCCAAGTTGGAAGGCGCCCTGATCGGGGCGCCGGAGTTCGTGATCTACGCCGTCGGCAGCGTCAAATTCAAGGTCTGCTGGGTTACGGTGTTCGAGGGCAGCCTATGGGTCTCCGCAGGGGAAAGAGGCCTGGACGGCGGAACCGGGCGCAACTCCAAGTACGATCAGCTCATCGAGGATGCCCGCAATATGGCCAACCAGATGAGCCAGGCCCGGGACGAGCTGCTCGACGCCCTCGAGCAGGCCAGGCTGGAGATGGCCGCTTTGAGCGACGAGCAGCTTGAGGCGGCGGGCCTTTCCCTGATCGAACGATCCGGTCTGGGAGGCGCCTTTGTGAGCATCGGCTTTGCCTTCCTGGAGGAAGACCACTGGCAGCCCGGCGGTCTGCCCAGCGAGCTGAATACGATCCGGGAGATGATGTTCGGAGCCGGACAGGAAAACATCGTGGCCCGGCGATCCGACTTGGCGCAACGGACCGACCAGATCGAGGACGATTTGGAAGCCCTTAGCACCCTGCAGGAGGCGGTGGCGGAACGATTGGAGCTGTACGAGGATATCCTGTTGGACGACCTCCCCAGCGTGGCTGAGCTGGGCAGCGTCAATAATCCTCTGGACATGGAAACCCGCACGCTAACCGTGGGGGGCGAAACGGTCACTGAGATCGCCGATTTCAGCGTAAACGAGTCTCAGGCCCAGGCTCAGCGGGACAACCTGTCTTCGGTCCGGGAGGAGTTTGCCGCCTACCAGGAGTCCTTCATCGAACAGGCCGGGATGATCGACGCCCGGCTGCAGCAGCTGGACGAGATCCTCTTCCAGGACACGGAGAATCTCAGCGCCCTGAACAAGGCCTACGCGAACAACTTCCTGCAGATGACTCAGTACCTGGACGAGTACATCGATTTCCAGGATGCCGCCGAGATCACCGCCGGCATCATGTTGGGCCTGATGGAGCTCACCACCTCGGAAGAGGATGTGGAGAGCCTGCTGATCACAAAGGGAACATCTCTCAGCGCTGCCGACAGAAACGACTGGATCGACGATAGGGTCGTTTTGATCGATACCCTGGTCAAGCTGGGCGGTGTGGAGGCTGGCTACAGCGTCGAGACCGATCCCGCAGACGATACATACCAGATCGCCGTCTTCGGAGTCACCGGGGCTCAGCTGTGGTGGCGGATTCCCAGACAGGGCTTCAGCTCGATGTCCGCCAACGCTCCCGGGAAGAAGGCCTACGCCCTGCAGACCTTCTCCGACAATGCCCGCAGCTTCCGGGTCAAATGGACCCAGGCTTCCCAGATCACCGATGCCTACTTTGAACGCAAGTCCGTGCTCTACGATATACTCTTCGAGATCTACGACCAGCTGGCTACCTACGGCTCGGGTTTGATAGGGATCACCGGCGAGGGAAATGCCGCCGGCTTCGAAGGTCTGATCGGTTCGGGTCTCAGCTTCAGGAGCAGCACCATCGCCGATACTTTAACCGGCGAAGGGGCCTATATCCCGCCCGGCTCGATTCCCGAAAAGATCCGCACCCTCGATCCGCTGTTCACACCCAAAGGCGGGCCCGGCTCAGGCGCCCCCGGCGGGACCACCCCCCGTATAGAGATCCCCCTGCCCCGCGGCGGCAAATTGCCGGAAGGCGAAATTCCGGGGGGAACTCTCAATACAGCTATCACTTCC
>CAZBXU010000182.1:2013-5603 GCA_964495755.1 uncultured Spirochaetaceae bacterium
GCGATCTCCCTCGATCTTTCCCTCGATTCGCAGACCAAGGGACTTCCCCCTGCCGGAGCGTTTGACCGCGATCTGAGCGGCCTGCTTCCGCCGAGCGATCCTGTCTCCTGGGTGCCGGTAACGCGCTACTTCGCGGCCAAACGGGCAGAGATTACCCCGTACACGGAGATCCCCGCGGTGGAAGCTTTTACCGGTAGCGTGAGAAGCGAAGACGCCAATGCGGCGATTCTCTCCGCGGCCTTTACGGGGAGCCATCCCGTCGGGGTGGTGGAGTACGCCTACCGCATCGAGCCGGCGGACAGCGGTGTAACCCGGGTCGATGATCCGCCGAAGCGAGAGCTCGATCTGCTGTCGCTACCCTATGTCGGCCAGACCTCGGGTATCAGCTCCAGCGTAACAGGTCCTCTGGTCTCGAGCGGCGCCTTAACGCCGAGTCAGGCTCTGGCGGTGAACAATCACCTTCAAAACCTGCAGTCGACGATGCTGAGGCCCGAGACCCTGTTTCGATTCGACGCACCCTCCCTGATGCTGCTCACGCCGCTTCAGATCGTGATCCCCTGGTTTTCCCTTGGAGATCGCGAGGAGATCCTGGAACCGTTCTTTCCCGATCTGCACGAGGAGGGCAGCTACTACCTGTACCTGCGGGTGCGCGGGGCCGGCGGGAAAACCATCGTTCGCCGAGCCACTTTGAGCCTGGAGTACTTCGACCCGGGCAGCGGCTCCGGTCCGGTAGTGTCCAATATCGATGCCAGTGACAAAACACCTCCCACCATACCGATCGTCACACCGGGCGCCTTGTACAGCTCCCGGCAGGATCTGCTGTACGCCGGCTGGGATTCAGACGATCCGGAATCGGGCATTCAGAGCTTCGAGTATGCCGTGGGTACCCATACCGGCGAATCGAGCAGCAGGAGCAAGGGCACCGGCCTGACAGAACCCACCTTGGGCTCCACCCTGGAGGATATCGAGGGAACCTTCGGCAAGACCGTGACTGCAGTCTCGGTGCCGACGGACATCCTGGATTGGACCTCTGCGGGCGGCCGGACGGAGGCCAACATCCGCGGACTGGCCCTGGAACACGGCGGCGAGTACCTAATCAGCGTTCGAGCCACCAACGGGGTGGGTCTGGAGAGTGTGGGCAGCTCCGAACCGATCCTGATCGACACGACTCCGCCGGAAGAGCCCGCGATTAGCAGCCTGCTGCAGGTCAGCGCCGACGGCTACGCCAACTCTGTCCAATTCGCCTTCGATGAGTCGGTAGACCCGGAATCGGGGGTCCTGTCCTACCAGATCGCCCTGGGAACTACGCCCGAGTTGGACAATCTGTTTCCCTGGACACCGGTCAGTGGGCGCAGCGCTACGGTCGTCAACCTTCCCATGCTCGAAGGAACGACGGTCTATCTACTGGTGAAAGCCACCAATGGGGCGGAGCTGGACACCACCGCCGTTGCCGACCTGACCATCCTGTTCGGCGACGGCAGCCCGCCGCCGCAGGCAACGGTTGCCACCGATCCGGCCCTGTATCTGGCAAGCGGTTCGGAGCTCGGCATCATCTGGGCCGCAGTCGGGGACCCGGAATCGGGTGTTATCGGCTATGAATACGGCATCGGCACTTCCGCCGCCACGGCGAACGTGCTGTCCTGGATCCCGGTAAGCTCTCCCCGAACTCCTTACCTTCTGGGCCAGGGCTCCACTCCGGGCTCAGGCGGCGCGGGCAGCGTGGAAATCGAAGCCACCGATCTCTCCCTCGCGGCCGGTCAGACTTACTACGCTGTGGTGAAGAGCATCAATGGCAGCGGTCTGGCGTCAATAGGAGCTTCGGAGGCCTTCATCGTCGATTCGACCGCCCCGGTGGACACCGCCTTGAGCGCACCGGATACCTGGACCGACAGAGACTCTCTCTCGATTCACCTGAGCGCCCGGGACAGCGAGTCCGGGATCGCCGCCTATCGTTTTGCCCTGTGGGAAATCACTTCCCTGTCGGAAGCCGACGGTCCTGTCGAGTACCTGCCCGTAGGCGGCTTCATCACCGGCGGTCAGTTCAAGGGCACGCTGAACATCACCGGAAACGTGATCACCGACGACAGCTACTCCGGAATGTTCTCCGGAGAGGGACCGGGTCCCGCCCTGGAAATGGAAGGGGGAGAGTTCGAAGTTCCGCCGTGGGCGGGAGATCTGGAAATGAGCACGCCACCCTGGTTTGAATCGGATTGGAGCCCGGTCACCACCGGCGCTCCCCCGGAGAGCGTGGACCTGGACATCACGGTCAGCGGCTTTCCCCGCCTGAGCTACAACAAGGTCTACCGCGTCAAAGTCTGGGTGAAAAACGGAGCGGGACGATCCCTTGAAGCGGGGAGCGTGAGCATCGATGTGCTGCGGCCGAGACAGCTCAAGGGTCGCAGCGGATCGAGCCTGCCGAAAACCGGCACGCCGCGGTTGGGTTTGTAAGGAATGAGCATGGGACGGATCAAAGGCCGCATCTTGGCGATTTTCTTTCTTTTCGCAGCAGCGCTCGCCTTTTCTCAAGAAGGTCCTGCCGCCTTCATTCTGCCGGCCGGGAACAGCGTAGTCGTCGTACTGGGAGACACCCCGAGGTTGATGGACGGCTTCCGGGTGTACCGCCAGGATCCCGGCAGGCGGGAATTTGTCCTTCTGACCGCCGAACCGGTCCGACCGATCGCCGATCCCTATCAAGCCGCGGAGGCGATGGGACCGGATTTCAGGTGGGTGGCCAAGAAGGTAGGCAGCCTGGATCCGGCCCTGGTCTGGAGGAAAATGCGGGCGGACCGGGACCAGACTCTGGCTCTCTGCCTGGTAAGCCACGGCCTGCGCAAGGCCATGGGCAGAACCTTCATCGACAGTACGATTACACCGGGCACAACCTACCGCTACCGGGTGGAGCTGCTCAACATGTACGGTCAGGTGATCGAGAGGGTGGAACGGAGAGTTCAGGCCGCCCCGCCCTTGACCCCCGATCCGCCGGAGGATATCGAAGCCGCGGCTGAAGACGGGGAAGTCGTCTTGAGCTGGACCTATCGGCCCTACCGGAACCGGGCGGACGACCTGACCGTGGGTTTCAGGATCTACCGCCGGGAGGCCGGCGGGGAGGCGGTCAACCTTACCCCGACACCGGTGCTGCGGATCGAGGGCTGGCTGTCCTTCGTCGATACCGCAGTGGAAAATGGCAAGACCTACACCTACCTGATCGAAGCCGTGGACCTGATCGGAGCGGTCAGTAGCCGTGCGGCTTCCGAATCCGTGACTCCATTGGACAAACAACCCCCTCTGGTCCCTTCCGGACTTCGAGCCGTGGACGGCGAGGAAGGGGTTCTGCTGCTCTGGCGTTTGTCTCCCGATTTGGACCTGGCCTCGTACAATGTGCTGCGAAGTGAACGCGTAGAGGGGGAGTACTCCCGGATCAATCCCCAGCCTGTTCCTCTGGATCAGGCCCGCTTCCTGGACCTGGAAATCGTACGCGGGACCTCCTACTACTACCGGGTTACCGCGGTCGACCGCAGCGGCAACGAGAGCGCCCCCTGCGGTCCCACATCGATCATACCGGCGGACACCGAACCGCCGCCGGAAGTCTC
>CAZBXU010000182.1:5703-6775 GCA_964495755.1 uncultured Spirochaetaceae bacterium
GTCTTCGTCGAGGTCACCGTTCCCGACAACGAGCCCCCGAAAGCGCCCCTGTCGATATCGGCCCGTTCGACCGAGGAAGGCGCCGTCAAGCTGAGGTGGCAGCCCGGTCTGGAAAAAGACCTGGCAAAGCATCGGATCTACAGGAAGGTGGATAGATCCTTAGAAATGATCGCGGAGCTGGAACGGGCAGAAACATCCTGGATCGACGATCGAGTGACAACGGGAAAAGCGTACCGCTACTACATCACGGAGCTCGACGAATCGGGCAACGAAAGCGAACCTTCCGGGGAAGTTGAAGTCATTCCCACCGATACCATCGCCCCGCAGCGGCCCGGGGCGCTCGAGGTCCGTGCTGAGAGGAGGGGATTCAGTCTCAGCTGGCAGGAGTCCCCGTCCCCGGATGTGGCCGGATACCTGGTCTACCGGGCGGCCTACCCCGGCGCTCCGTGGCTGAAGCTGACCCGCAGTCTTTTGCAAACCGCTTCGTTCAGCGACCGCCAGGGCAGCGACGGAAACCTCTACGGCGTATCCGCCGTCGACACCTCCGGAAACGAAGGCCCGATGAGCACGGCTGTTGCCGAGAAGGGGGAGGATAGCCGGTGAGAAAGTTCGCCGTGATCACGATCATCCTTCTTCTGCTCTGCTCCTCAGCCTGGACCGATGTAACTTTGATCCGGAAAATTCCGGATACGGGGGAACACCAGGTTGACGCCCAGTGGACCAAGCCTCGTCCTCAGCCCGAACAAACTCCGGGGCAAACGGAGTTCTCGATGAGGATTATTCTCGGCGGCCAGGGTGGTGTAAGCGCCGCAGGGGAGCAGGACTACGACGTGTACACGGATTCTACCTTCTCCCTGGCCCAGCCTCTCGGCAGTGCCGCCACCTTGAATATCGGGGGAAGCGCCTTGCGAAAGCGCTATCTCGACGGATGGGAACAGTCCTACTCAACAGGTGTGGATCTCCGGGCGCAGCGGTGGTCTTTGGATCTTAGTGGTTCCTACGAGGACGGCGAACGGACCTTGAGCGAAGCGAGTGGATTGAGCACGGCCGATGTCGACAAGGGGGACATGGA
>CAZBXU010000183.1:0-6718 GCA_964495755.1 uncultured Spirochaetaceae bacterium
CGATATTTCTTCCACTCTTTGTAGATACATAGCGGTTGGATTTAGCCACCTTGCGGATAATACCATGCGCCCGGAGTAATCGAAGTTTTCGGGTAACCCGTGCAGAGGCACGGCGCCTTTCATCCTTACTCGATATGGTACCGGGGAAAAGATGGGGAAGAATATCTCGATTGCGGAACCCGTTGATAGAAAACTCCCCTCGGGTGATAGTTTTAAACAGAAGCTGATCTTCCTCTGACCAGGGCCTCAAAGCGCGCTCCCTACGGCCTTTCCAGAGGACTGTTTTGCAGACAGGGTCAATCATTTTCAGGATCGGGTCTTCTGTGTTGAGGGATGCCAGTGCATCGAGATAACGGTTATTGGAAGCATGGGAAATGTGAGCCCGCCTGGGGAGATCGGCGATTCCCTTTCGCATCTGCCTCCACTCACGGGGTCCTTGAGGATTGCCTTCCAAGGGCCGGAATACCTTGAACGGTTTCGGATCATTCAGGGTGGTCTCTACCCGCAAGATCTTTCCCTGTTTGTCGTACATCTTCACAGAATTAGCTCCTGCCCGGTGTTTCACTCGGATACCCTCCGGACGGCTTTTGTAATCGCTTACCAATTCTCCAGTAAAATTGCCGTGCAACTTCTTTCCCAGAAAGCGCATGACATCGGGACTGGAGAAGGTGGCAATCCCTGCCCGTACCAACTGAGGATAGATCTGCGAAAGAGCTCGGGAGGATGTGAACAGGACATCTGTGGCCCATTCGCTTTGATGTACGCTCCAATAGTAGTCCACCGGATACTTATGAAAGATATCCGGGTGAACAGGATTGATCTTTGAAGCGATGAGCTCCAAGGCTTGAGTCCAGGCAAAACGTAGCTGCTCATCCATCAAGCTCTGAGCTTCCTGGAAATCCTCCAGCCAGGGGAAGCAGTTCTCCTCTCGCTTATACCTCATACCCCTTCCATCCATCTGTCGGGAGAGCCATTCCCGGCCGTTTAGACAGAGTTGAATGGGAAAGGGGAACCAGGTTTGGATACGAGCGCTCATAAACCCGAACACAGGATCGATCCAGTAATGGTACAGATGCAGACATTTCCTCTGCCTTCGTTCCAACACCAATTTCTTCTTCTCCCGATCCCGTCGAATGGCGTAACTGATACACGGCTCAACACAGCTCAAAAGACAGATTAACCCGTCGGTAATCCCATCTTGCTTCATGATCTTCTTGGCAATCAGTTCCTTGCGTGCCTGACTGGAAGCCAGATAGATCACGGGCCTGTTCAACCGGCGGGCCTCCTCTGTAGAAGCGTCTCTGAGAAGTTTGGTCGTTCTTTCCACATACAAGTTGAAATCCTTTAGCAGAACATCCATATCGTAGAGCAGGTTCATCATGCCGGCTGTATAGGATATTGCTCGTAGCGTTCCCCGCAAAACCAATCGATCAAAGCCGCTTAACACACCAATGACTTTTTTCCGATATTTCTGTATAAACTGATTCATGGAGTCCTCCTGAGGTTTGTTTTGGCTAAAACATTTATACCCCAAGAGTGACTCCATTTCTATCAACTCGCCTGTAGCATTGTCGCCCTCTACACAGAGTTTTCCACATGCTGCTTGTGGAGGGTCATTATAAACCCGGAGCAAGCAGCTTGTGGTAAACTCATACCGCCCCTTGCCATTCGTTCATTTTGGTTGCGGACTTAGGCTGCGATATGCTATATATGGACGCGAACCAGGCTTCATAGGTAGAAAAGCATGGCGCCCGAGCTGTTTCACCCGGAGAGGGATCGGCCCTTCAACCGGCATCCGGCAGATTCTTTTAGATTTCATCGAGCGGGAGGATTCAGAATGATATGGACAATCGCCGGTGACATCATTGGTGGTGTGGGTTTAATAATTATGATCTTTCTTTATTTCAAACAAACAAAAGATGGTGAGAAAGACCTTAAAATACAAAAAGAAGAATATGAGGAACAATTAAAAAAGCGTGCTGAAACACTTCAAGAAGGACAAAAAAATTTTTTACAGGAAATAGAGGCAATAAAACAAGCGGTGTTTGCTTGGCGTACTTCCGATCAGCCAATTTCTCAGGAACAGGTAAAATCCTTTTCGGGCAAAGTTGATGCAGTGGCGGCAACGGCTGCGGCGCTTTGGTTAGCGTTGCTGATGTTGTTAAGTTTAGCGAAGAGGTTGCTGGAAACATGGTGTATCCATATGAACAGTTTCCGAACGGAAAGAATCCAAAATAGTCACGCGGGGTCGGGCGGTATCCTGTCATTTAAGAGAAGCTGAGATTTTCATAAACGGGGAACAGAAGAAACGCCAGAGCAGAAGGACCATAATAAAAATACGGGTTTCTTAGGGTGGCACTCCCCCGGGCGTGCCACTACTTACCTGGGTATTTTCGCTGAGAATGCCCAATAGAAGAGGAGCCGGATGAAAGAGACAGCGGAGGAGAGGCGGCTACGCACCGGGCGGATCGTGAAGATCGAGCCGTTGCCGGAGGAGATGCGGCGCAATTCATCGAACAACTTGCGGCGGCTCATCGATAAATAAAAATTGGCGAGGGGGGGGGGTAAGACATGAAACCTAAATACATGCTTTATTATATTCTTCCGGTTCTGCTATCTACTTTTGTTTGCTGTGTAACCAGAGAAAATGGCCCTCCAAAACCGACCTGGTTCCAACAATACGCTTCCTTCAAGAGTTCTCATGAATCGAGCTGGCTCGAAGAGCATACTAACGATCCTGCGGCAAAAAGGGTAGAAACCGATCAAAACACATACCTCATTTGGCGCGAAACAGCAACCGATGACTTTAATAAGCCAACGCGTGATTCTGTTATCATGCAAGTCCTAAAAAAGCCGGAATATAGCATCCCGGATCTTGCATTCATAACCGTGGCCTTTCACAAGATAGTACAAGACAACTTGGTTGGTTATCATTTTAGTTTTTCGATTTTCAGCGACGTGGGGTTCTTTTTTGATAATAGAGCATCTGTAAAAATTAATGATGAGATTACAGAGCTTGATGGTAAGGCTGGTAGCATACAAGTATCGGCTCGCCAATTTAACACCTATCTCGTTTGCAACCCCGACCCTTTAATGGGGAATGAGATCAAAGCAAACAGCAAAATTCTTGTCAGGATGTACATACAGCAAAAAGACTACCTGGATATAGATATCCCGTCTGAGTTTCTATCTCTGGTTTTATCGGTTTTATAACCGCAGAGATCTACATCAAACAAGAACCTGCAATAAAACCGGGTTAAATATTGTACGCAGGGGCACAAAGGGGATGAAAGAAACAAGAGAGGAGCGGAAGCTACGGACGGGCTGGATAGTCGGACGGGAACCGTTGCCGCCGGAGGCTTACAGGTATTCAACCCGGAACATGCAGGCGCTACTTCGACAGTTCCTGGAACGACTAAGACAGGAGAAAGAAGCGGAAAAATAAAGAGCCACGGCCTTTACAGCAACATTCGGGAAATGAGAGTGTCAATAGACAAATATAGTCCCATGCGTTATACTTAAAACTGTCATGAAAATGACACAGCCGCCTGGAACTGCATTTGCGGGAAAATTGAGTTTTTTAATCTGTTTATTGGCGGCGGTATTATCGAGCGGCGCGGCGTTGTCCGCGCAGGACCGGACTTCTGAGCCTGAAGCATGGGAACCGGATGCGCTTATTGGAACGCCTGTTTTCCCGGGAACAGGGCTTTCCGAGCAGGGATTGGATTCCGAAATTGCGATCGGCTTGATCCGGTTTTATCAGGCTAACATAAACCCAAACAGCGTTTCGCGTTGCCCCTTCCTTATTTCCTGCTCCAATTTCGCGCTTCAGGCGATCGAGAAGTACGGTTTTTTGCCCGGGATACTCCTCTTCATTGACAGGATATACTACCGGGAAAATCCGCATGCGGCTTTCTATTATCCCAAGAGGCGTAATGACCAGAATTACCTGAAACTTGATGATTCATTTTTCCTTTATGGCCGCAATGACGATGACTGACAGGTCGAAAAATTGGTCTGTTGGGAAAGCGCTTGTCCTGCTCATGTGCCTCGCTTTGCCTGTATCCGGATTCTCCCAAAACGCCGTGGATAGGCTCGACTTTGCCGAATCCCTCATGGCCGAAAAAGATTTTTTCAGGGCAATCACCGAATACAAGCGGATCGCTTTCTATTCCAGTGATGAAGAGGTCAAACGGAATTGTGCATACGCCATCGCGCTCGCTTACCTGAAAAGCAACCATTTTTCTCTTTCCCTTGCCTACCTTGACGCCCTTGTGAACCTGCCGCAAGTACCCGAGAAGTTGTTTCTGAAAACCAACCTGCTTTACGGAATCAATTTCTACTGCCTGCACGAACCCGGCCTGGCCCGGAATTACTTCGATAAATCCGTGCATGCCGACACAAGCGGAATGCCGGAGCTATTCCTGGGCCTGCTCTCAGCAGAGAACAGCGAGTGGAAAGAGGCGAGCGGGATTTTTCGGGCGGCCGCGGACAAGGCGGGAACGACCGGATACGGCCTGCTGGCGGTGGACCTTACCAAGGAAATACTGAAGGGAGAAACGCTTGACAGCCGGAGCCCGTTCCTTGCAGGCATGTTTTCGGCCGTACTGCCGGGAAGCGGACAGGCGTATACGGGGCATTGGTTCGATGGACTGAATTCGTTCACTATGGTCGGTCTTTTCGGTTTCGCTACCTACCTGGCCTTTTCTTACGAATCGCAGCGGAACAACGGTTATTATGTGTACACGGCCATCAGTGGAATCATCACCGGCCTTTTTTATTTTTCCAATATAATCGGGGCGGCCCGGACCGCGGAGTACTATACCGTCAAACAGAGACAGGATTTTCTGCACGGGATCAGGAACAGGATCTTCGACACCGTGCAATAGCCGCCTGAGGGGACAACGGAGGTAGGTATGCTGAAAAAAGTCATTGCCTTTTTTTTCCTGTTGCTTTTTATCACAGGGATCGCCTTCACCGAGACAACGCTTTATTCCGGCGATGATGAAATAGACGAGATCCAAAAAAGGATCGATGCGGAAAAAGCGCGCCAGGAGAAGAAAAAGGAGAAGGACGATGGAGAGGAATCCAGTTGCCTTTCGATTTTATTCGAAGGCTGTCTGGAGGGCTTGTGCAGTTCCGATTCCTATTCCGACCAACAGTATACGGATCAAGGCTCTGGGGGATGCGAATTCAGCTTGCTTGATTTCAGTCTGCTTGAAGCTTTCAGTTATGCGCCTTTCCCATATGCGGGAGACTGGGGAAACGATATCGTTCGCTGTAGGAACACCGGCAACGCAAACAACAAATGGGGCTTTCTGACGGCATCGGTGGCAGGAAGCTACCTGTTCGAAAACACTAAAAGCCTGACAACCCTGCTCGAAGCGAATTTTTTCATTATACACATGAACGGGTTCTACCAGTATACGATGGCGGAATCGAAAACCATGAACATTTTTTCGGTCAACGGGGGAATATCGATTCCCCTGCAATCCGTGCTGTTCAATTTTTTTTGCGGGTTTTTTAATTACGATTACATAGGAAGCCCGCTCTTTTCCTTCGGCGTAAGCACGAAAATATTCCTGCCCGCGAATCTCTACCTTGACATTCACAATACGAACGCGTTTTTCGGTTCGCTGGGTTTCCATATCCTCAACGCCTCCCTTAATCTTGCCCTTCGCCGGCTTACGGTCGGCGCGGGTTACCGGTTTCACAGTTACGCCGGAGTCATCTTCCAGGGCCCGGAATTGAAGCTTTCGGTCTGGATTTGAGGGCTTGCACGGATTTTTTAACGTTGACGATCATTCGCGCTCGGCACATGGGGCACGGGATGGGAAGTCTAGCTGCACGGGATGGAGATCACCCAGTTCATCTGCGGCGATCTGGCTGAGTACGATCCATCCGCCGATCTCTGGACCGTCAGGCCCTCGGCGCTGAGGGAGCGGTACAGGGGCGGTGCGTGCGATTTGGGAGATCGACTCTATGCGATCGGCGGTGTTGACGACGGCTACTGATCCCCGGCGTGGAAGTCTATCGCACGGACACGAATCTGTGGGCCAGGTAGGGATGGATAGCTAATCCGGGGGCTTTCTTCTCATCGGTTGCACTAGATGACGCGGTGTATCTACTGGGAGGATCATTCTCTACCAGTCGCTACTCGGCTGAACCGCTGGACCTTGTCGAGCGGGTTTATATGCGAGAATAATCCGTACGGGCGAGGGGATTTTCGGCAGGAGCAGACGCATAGCCCGAAACCGACTTTGTATCCTAGTGACAAACACCAGGGAATGAATAGCTCAGGAAAGCGGTCTCCAAGGACCTGAGCGGTTTTCTCTACCATCATCTATATGAGGAACTTCTGGATTTTCGCCTTGTCCAATAAAGCCGCACCACGGTGATCCTCGCGCAAGGTTCTCGGAAATCCGGCCGGATCCTCGGGTTCTGACCTGGGGTCGCTTTTTTTATACAGGATTCTGTGTCAGATGTTGGCGTTTGTTTCGGTCAAAATTAAACCAAGCGAGAAACCGCCCAACGAAAACCAGTACCTTCCCCCGCTCACCATCAAGTATCAATATGACCGGCTCATCTCCCCCCTGCGCATCTCTTCAATAAGCACTACTCGGACCGCCAAGATCACCCTATACGTGATCGCAGATAGCACAGTAACCTCGTCCAACCTTTCGATCGCCACCCTTGTAATTTCACAGATTATATAGAT
>CAZBXU010000184.1:0-6630 GCA_964495755.1 uncultured Spirochaetaceae bacterium
CCAGGACCGCCCACGCCGCCATGCGGGCTGCGGAGGCACATCTCCTGCCTCTAAAGGCTTGCGTATACCTGGGAACTTCAATCAAACCTTTGGATGAAGAGCCCGTCGATCTCGGTGACGTCGAGCGTATCCTGTCTCGCCCCCACCTCGATCTGGAAACAAACCTGCTGCTGATCCGTATTCTGACCAAGCTGCTGCGAAACCCCGATGCCGAGATGGCGCTGTTCTCCGCAGAAAGCATCAATATGATCGAAAACCGCTACACCAAGCGGATCGAAGCGCTCAAGGGTAAGCTGAAAGAAAAAGCAAGTGTCGATGTACTCCGTTCTTTAGCACAGCAGTATTTCGAACTGGCTCAGATGCACCCCGGATCGATTCGCAATTTCTATCTGCGGGAAGCCTTCGGATACATCAAGAAGCTCAACAAGCTGAAACGTCTCGGTAGGCGGGATGTCGTTCTTCTGGTCCGACTTCTCCTTGCCCTTGGTCTGACAGATCAGGCCAAACGGATCATCGACCAGCTCACCGACCGGAAAAATCTCTCGTATCTTTTGCTTGAAGCGGAGGTTGCCTTCAAGAGAAAGGATATCACCAGCGTTCAGAAGCTCTGCGATCGTCTCAAGACAGAACGTCAGCACCTGGATCAGGAGAGCCAGGCATTCCTATCGTACTGGTTTGAGGAAACCATTGACTGAGCGACCCACTGTCTGTTTGATCCTGGAAGGCTCCTACCCCTACATCACCGGAGGTGTTTCCGCCTGGGTTCACCAGCTGATCCGCTATCTCGAGGATATCAATTTCGTGCTGTACACCATCTCCCCTGCCAAGGATCAACCGCGGCGCTACGAGCTTCCGGCCAACGTCGTCGGTCATTCCGATATGGTACTATCGGAGCCCACCCGCGGACGGCACCGGCCCGGCAACGTGCGCGCTCTGTTAGATGAGATTGTTGCGATCCATGACTCCTTGCTGCAGGGCAGTGCTCCGGAGCTGGACAAAATAGTCCGGCAGATACCGACGGGATACTCCGTGTACGCAGACGGTATCAAAAGCGACGCCGGCTGGCGCCTTCTGACCGCCCAGAACCAGAAGAAAAATCCCGCCTATCCCTTTTCCGATTACTTCTGGGCCTGGAAATCCGCCCATGATATGATGTTCGCCGTTCTTGGCAATGCCGCTCCTGAGGCGGATCTGTACCACCCCGTATCCACCGGTTATGCCGGATTGGCTGCCTTGACCGCCAAAATTCGAACGGGAAAGCCTCTCATACTGACCGAGCACGGTCTGTATCACAAAGAACGGGAGATGGAAATCCGTAAGACGACCTTTGTCCGGGGCTACCAGAGGGATATGTGGATCGGGATCTTCAACAATCTCAGCCGTCTCTGTTATCGCTACGCCGATCTGATCATTGCTCTGTTCGAGCAGAACCGTCGGCTCCAGATCGAGCTCGGCGCTCCGGAGGAAAAGACCCGGGTAATTCCCAACGGGATCGATGTACCCTTCTACTCTCAAGTTTCACGGCAGAAAAAGGATGGATTTCATGTCGGGCTGGTAGGACGGGTGGTGCCGATCAAAGACATTAAAACCTTTATCTCCATGGCCAAGATCGTCAGCGAATCAATTCCGAAGGCGGTATTCCACTGCATCGGACCTACCGATGAGGATACAGGCTATTTCGAGGACTGCCAGATCCTGGTCGACAGCCTCAAGCTGACCGACCGCCTTCATTTTACCGGACGCCAGGACGTACGGGAGTACTACTCCTTCTTGGACGTACTGCTTCTGACCAGCGTGAGAGAAGCCCAACCCTTGGTGATCCTCGAAGCCTACTGCGCGGGCGTACCTGTAGTGGCCACCCGGGTCGGCAATGTGGCCGAACTGCTGGACTACGACGAGCGTTTCATCGCCTCTTCCAAAGATCCGGAGAAACTGGCCGCCGGTGTAAAGTACATCCACGATCATCCGGAGGAGATCGATTCGATCGTGGACAAGAACAGGGAACGGGTGGTTCGATTCTACGATCGAGACAAGGTCTTCCAAACCTACGGCGATCTGTACCGGCAGCACATCAACTCTGCTAAACCTGCCCTGCAAACAGGCGAATCCGGGGTCGGGTAACCGTGGCTGGAATTGGCTTCGAGCTGCAGCGGGTCCTGCGCAAAGGCGGGATCGGCTCGTTTGTAAAGGTGGCCTTGAGCGGGATCATGATCGTCGCCGGCCCCTGGCTGTTGTCCATCGTCGGGATCTTCCTGATCGGCCGTTTCGCCGATTTCACCCTGCAGGAGGGCCGCGGCCTGTTCATGGGGGTGATCATCTACAGCTATGCCTTTAGCCTGTTCATCTTCGGCGGCAGTCATTACATCTTCACCCGGCTGCTCTCCGACCTGATCTATCTGGAGAAGAACAGGCAGGCCGCCTCCCTGCTGGTGTTCTTCTCCCTGTTCGTGATGATTCTGGCCGCAGGGATCTCGATCGTAGGAATGTCCCGGATAACGCTACCCGGGATTTCCCATCCGCTGTTGTTCAAGACCTTTGCCGTGGCCTTCTTCGTGATCATCAACCTGGCCTGGCTGCTGATGATCTTCATCAGCCTGCTGAAAAAGTATGTAGCCATTTTCCTCGTTTTCCTCGGTGGCATGACCCTCTCGCTGATCGGAGTGCTGATATTGGGACGAATCATGGCGTTGGGGGGGGCCATGCTCGGATTTACCGCCGGCCAGGGATTCATCGTAATCCTGCTGCTGATCATGTCCTTTCAGGAGTACCGGCCGGGTAAAGCAAAGGAAACGATCAAGGATCTAGTGGCCTACTTTCCCAAGTATCGCTTTCTCTTCCTCTCAGGACTTTTCTACTACTGGGGCATCTGGATCGACAAGATGGTTTTTTGGGCTACCGTGGGTCAACCTGTACCCGGGACTTTCTTCAGGCTCTTCGATACCTACGATATCCCTGTATACCTGGCCAACCTAACCATGATTCCGGGCCTGGTATACTTCATCGTGGTTCTTGAAACCGGTTTTTACACCTATCTGAAAGACTTCCTGCAATCCTTGAGCCAGGGCATCCTTGGAGACATCCGGAAGCGTAAGCAGCTTCTGTTGACCAAACTGAAGCAGGGCTTGCGGGAGCAGAGCCTGTTCCAGGGGGTTATTACTGCTGCGTTTCTGATCCTGGCACCTTCTTTGGGAAGATTGTTCGGCGGCATCGACGTAACACTTCTGCGAATCACCATGCTGGCCGTATTCTTTCAGTTGCTCTTCGTGACCGAGATGACCTTTCTCTTCTACTTCGAGCTGTACCTCCCCTCCTTCATCGCCGCCCTTACCTACTTCGCCGTAAATTTGGCTGGATCGCTGGCAACAGTTCTTACAGGAAC
Organism: uncultured Spirochaetaceae bacterium; assembly: GCA_964495755.1. Taxonomy (GTDB): domain Bacteria; phylum Spirochaetota; class Spirochaetia; order SZUA-6; family DRHE01; genus JAFGQJ01. The sequence goes on from CAZBXU010000184.1 coordinate 3,380, forward strand.
GGGGTTCTTCGGGCTGAGCTATTTGGGCGCGGGGATCGCCGCCTCCCTGATCTGTGCCCTGTTTCTCTTCAAAGCTGTGCGTAAGGCGGACCGCCTGATCCTGGCCCGTTATACAACTTGAGAAGCAAACGAGAGCGGCGACCACCGACCGCCCTTACTCGCGGGCATCTCTCATCTTGAGGAACAGGGCGGCCATGGCTCCCAGAACGGCGGCAACTGCCGCAGCTACAAAGGCGTAGGAGTAGGATCCGCTGACAGCGGCGATCCTGCCCGCAACAAAAGGTCCAAAGACCTGGCCGACACTCAAAAAAAGGGAGATGAAACCAAAGGCCGCCGCGGCCATTCTTGCACCCAACAGGTCTCCCGCCGAAGCGGCCATGATGGCCGGAACACTCCAGGCGGTGAGGGCGAAAAAAAGGGCGGAAAGATAAAAACCGGGAACGCTGCGCCACAATCCAAACAGGGCATAGCTGGCCGCCTGTAGCAGAAATACCAGTGCCAATCCGTACTTGCGCCCGAGACGATCGCTCACCGACCCCCAGATAAAGCCGCTGACAATACTGACCATTCCTATCGCCGACCAAAGCGATCCGGCCCGCTCAATGACAAAACCCGCTTCCGAGGTGAGGTAATCGACAAAGAAAGTGGCATAGATCACGTAGGAGAAGCCGAAAAGCAAATAGATCCCTGCGAGGTGCCAGATCTGTCCGGACTTGTAGAGCAGACTCCAATTCAAGGCCGGCCTGGGGACTGCACCGGCCACAGCCGGTCTCTCCGCGGACTGATTTCCCTTACTGCCAACCGGGGCCAATCCTTTTTGCGCCGGTGTGTTCCGCAACAGGATCAGACCGACTACAGCAACGAGGAGAGCAAACGCGGCAAAAACAAACCAGGCCTGGCGCCACCCTCCCGGGCCAAACTTCCTCAAAATACCCGGTACCAGCAATCCGGTAATGACCAGCCCGATGCTGGCTCCGCTGACAGCGATCCCCGTAGCCAGCCCTCGTCTTCTCGGCGAGAACCAAACGGCCACGAGGGCCATAACAGGAATGTTGGCTCCTGCGCTCCCAATTCCGGTTAACGTGCGGGCAATCAAAGCGACCGGGTAACTATCGGCAAGCCCGGAGAGCAGCATGGAAGAGCTGACCACCAGCATGAAGAAAGATATAACGACCCGAGCGCCAAAGCGCGCGGCAAGAACACCGCTGATCACGGAAAAGGAGAGATATCCGATCATATTGCCGGTGGCCAGATCCGCCGCCTTCACCGCACCGATTCCCAAACCAAGCTTCATGCTGGGTAGGACCACGGTGTAGCCGAAACGCCCCAATCCCAGAGCTCCGACGGCGATCGCCACGCTCAGGCCGACGATGATCCATCCGTAGTGAAGTTTTCTTGCCGCGCTGCTGTAACTCAAAATAGCTCCCCTGACAATCCCTCGTACACCAATTGCCGTACCTACTATGGAAGATTCCAAAAATAACACGGATCTGCCTTCAGTCATAGTGGCTCCCGCCGCCAATCTTCGCTTTCCGCTATTTCAATCACTTTTATTTGGAATCCGCCGAAATAATGATTATTTTGTAGATGAGAGCAGGGGGCCGTTGTATACGGACCTTGAACATCCGGTCGCCTCGTTGGAGGGACCGACAATACGCTTATTGGAGGTATTGGGATGACTGAAAAGACATTCACAGTCGATCTGGGCAAAATCATGGACGAAGCCTTTCGGGTTGCCCAGAACTGTTGCGAGACTTTCGGAGAAAAGGTGACCGAAGGTTTCCCTTCAGCCGAGGAGATGCGGGAGCACTTCCGCGAAAAGTTCAAGTGGCACAGCCACGGTGATTTCTACCCCTACTATTCCTATCCGCCGATGAACATCTTCCTGACTAAGGAAAAGAGTCTGGTCTTCGAGATCGCCTTGGCTGGCTTCGAAGAGAAGGACATCGACCTGCAATTCAGAGGCGACTACCTCTACCTCTCGGTAAAGGCACCCAAAACGGCCGAGGAGGAGGAAGGCATTCAGTATTTCAAGCGCCGGCTCAAACTGAAAAGCATCGACGAGCAGCGCTACTATGTCCCTGAGGATAAATTCGATAGAGGCAAGGTCGATGCTCGCTTTAAAAACGGTCTGCTCCGTGTGGTGATCCCCGCTCGGGAAGCGGAGAAGGAAAAGGAAGGCATCAAGGTGCGGATCGTCAAGGAAGAGGCAAAACCGGGAAAATCTGCAGGTTCTTCCAGCACCAATACGTCCACGGACAAACCCTCCGGTGCCGGACCTTCCGGGAAGAGTCAACAATCGAGAACAACCTAAAAAGGGGGGAACAACGGTGAATCGATATGCGATCCTACCAGCCGGAGTGTTGGTATGTTTTCTCTTCCTTTCGGCTGCTCTGTTGTCGGCCCAGGCTACAGAGACAGGCAAGATCGAAGATGCCAGGCTCGCTTTTGAAGATATTACAGCGATCCCGGAGAAGACCATTCCTGAGTTTTTACTTCAGGATGCCGTGGGAATCGCCATCGTTCCGAGTGTGGTAAAAGTGGGATTCATCCTCGGCGGTGAATACGGTAAAGGCGTGCTGTTGCTCCAAGATGAGAACGGCGGTTGGAGCAATCCGATCTTTATAACCCTGTCCGGTGGAAGCATCGGCTGGCAGATCGGTGCCCAATCCGCTGATTTCGTGCTGGTATTCAAGACGAAGAGAAGCGTCGATGGAATCCTGCGGGGCAACTTCACTGTCGGGGTTGATGTGGCTGCTGCGGCGGGACCGCTCGGGCGAAGGGCACGGGCCAGCACCGATATGGAGCTGAAAGCGGAGATCTACTCCTATTCCCGCAGCCGGGGATTTTTCGCCGGACTCAGCCTCGATGGGACGATTTTACAGATCGATGATGCGGCGAATGCGGCCTTCTACGGTATGGACTACATCAGCCCAAGGGATATTCAGACCCGCAAGGGCCTGAAGGTTCCGGCCGAGGCTGAACAGCTCCGGCAAACCGTCAGCGATTATACTCAGTCCCTTGGCCGTTAGAGGCCAAGAAACATGGGGCGGTAGTTTCTCAGACCATGATGAATGAAGCCCTTCGGGAGTATTTAGGAAAATCACGCCGCCCTGTGGACGTAACTACCCTCCGCCGGGTCCTTCGTGAAGAACCGAAGATCTTTGGATGGCCGGTACCCGCCGGAAGAGTATACCATTATTATGATGACAGTGCGAAAATCTTGTTTTTATAGCAAGATTTTCGCACTG
>CAZBXU010000185.1:0-6530 GCA_964495755.1 uncultured Spirochaetaceae bacterium
CTGTCCACATTGCTGTGGGGTCGCGGAATGATATGTACGGAGATCACCTCTCCGACCCGTTCGGCGGCCTTGCCGCCGGCATCCAGAGCCGCCTGGACAGCCGCCACGTCACCCCGAACGATCGCAGTCACGTGGCCGCCGCCAGTTTTTTCATAGCGCATCAGCTCCACCCTGGCCGCCTTGACCATGGCATCGGAGGCCTCCACCATGGCGGCGAAACCCCGACACTCGATCATCCCCAACGCGTTTGAATGTAACTCAGCCATGTTCCCTCCTGAACATTATTTTGATCTATATGTTATTATCGATACATTTCATAGTAAAAATGTAGTATTTTCTCACTTCTATGCAAAATTATGTGAATATATTCCGATTTGTCAAGTCCATTTGAGAAATAATCAACATTTAGCGTGTATTTTTCTTGATATTCACAGAATTTCTGCTATAATGGGGCAAACCTAACGCTCTGGAGAAGAAACGAGGTCGGATGAGCAGTCGACGGGATCGCCTGGCAACTATCGTTCAGACTCTACAAGTACAAAATGCGGCTACGGTTCGGGAGCTGGCGGAAAAATGTTCCGTGTCGGAGATGACCATTCGGCGGGACCTGAGTCTGCTCTCTCAGGACAACATCGTAAAGATCGTGCATTCCGGTGCCGTCCTGAATCCCGGCAGCCTGGGGGCATCCCGCTATTCCCTGGCCGAAGCGGGAGCCCAGCGGGGAGAGGTCAAGATGAGCATCGGCAGAAAAGCCGCCTCCCTGGTGAAAGAGGGAGATATCATCATCATTGACGGCGGCTCCACCACCGAGTGCTTGGCCAAAAATATCCCCAACACCCTCCAGCTGACCGTGCTCTGCTGGGCTCTCAATATCCTGGTCGAGGTTCATCGCCGAGAAAACTGTTCCTTGATCTTCGCCGGGGGTTCCCTGCATGAGAACAGCCTGGTGTTTGAAAGTCCGGAGGCCGTCGAACTGATCGGCCGCTTCCGGGCAAACAAGGCGTTTATCTCCGCCAGCGGGGTCAGCGAAAGACTGGGAGTCACCTGCACGAACACCTACGAAATAGAGGTGAAAAAAGCGTCGATCCGGTCCTCCCTGGGCCGCATCCTTCTCGTGGATTCGAGCAAATTCGGCACAATTCAAGCCGCCTACTTTGCCGATCTCCGTGAGTTTACATCTGTGATCACCGACGCCGGCATCCCGGAGGATTATGCGGAGCACATCCGCGGTCTCGGTATCGACCTACACATCGTCTGAGCAACCTTGATGGGAAGCTAAAATCCCACTACACTGGAAAACAAGCGATGGCAAACATAATCCTCGTCTCCAACAGACTGTCAGTGTCTGTTGAAAAGAGAAAATCAAAATTGGAGTTCAGACCCAGCATGGGCGGCCTGGCCACGGGCCTGAGCTCCCTCGAGCAGAAGGAGAGGATCCTCTGGATCGGCTGGTCCGGTCTTGCCGCCGACGAGCTCAGCCGGGAAGACAGGCGGGAGATCGAAACAACACTGAAGCAAGAATACCACAGCGTCCCGGTGGAACTGACAAGAGAAGATATAGAATCCTTCTACTACGGATTCTGCAACAACGTGATCTGGCCCCTGTTCCACTACTTCCCCAGTTATGCGACCTATGACAATTCTCTCTGGGAATCCTACAGGCGGGTGAACTCGATCTATCTGGAAAAGGTGCTCGAAGCGGCTGGGCCGGAAGATACGATCTGGATCCACGACTACCAGCTCATGCTGCTTCCCGCAATGATCCGGGAGAAGCTTCCGGAAGCCCAAATCGGATTTTTTCTGCACATCCCCTTCCCCTCCTTCGAGGTGTTTCGCCTCCTGCCCTGGAGGACCGAGATCCTGACCGGTTTGCTTGGTGCTGATCTGATCGGTTTTCACGCCTACGGCTACGCCCGCCATTTTATCTCCAGCGTTCGCCGTCTCTTGGGCGTAGAAAACAACATGGGCTACGTACAGCATGAACAAAGGCTGAGCAGGGTCGACGTGTTTCCCATGGGGATCGACTACAAGAAGTACTCCGGCGCCCTGTCGAACAGCGGCGTTCAGCGGGAGTTGAACAGCGCGGCCCGGGAGTTGCAGGGCTTCAAGGTGATTCTCTCGGTGGACCGCCTGGACTACACTAAGGGGATTCCCGAACGCCTCAAGGCCTACGAGCTGCTGCTGGAAACCAACCCGCAATACCGGGAAAAGGTCGTGCTCCTGCTCATCGCGGTCCCCTCGCGAACCAGGGTGCGCCGCTACCGCGCTCTGAAGCGGGAAGTTGATGAACTGATCAGTACGATCAATGGGAAGTTCGGAACTATCGGCTGGGTGCCCATCCACTACTTCTACCGAGGTTTCCCGTTTGAACGCCTGTCCGCCTTCTACGGTCTGGCGGACGTGATGCTGGTCACGCCTCTGCGCGACGGGATGAACCTGGTGGCCAAGGAATTCGTAGCCACCCATAGGGATACCGGGGGTGTGTTGATCCTGAGCGAAACGGCCGGTTCAGCCCGGGAAATGAGTGAAGCGCTTCTGATCAACCCGAACAACAGCGAAGAGATCGCCTCGGCCCTCAAAACGGCCCTGGAAATGGATGAGAAAGAGCAGATCGAGCGAAACGCCGTTATGAACGAGCGCCTGAATCGTTACGATATAGCCGCCTGGACAAAGGACTTCCTGAACAAACTGACCCAGGTCCGGGAAGTTCAGGAGAGTTATTTGGTCAAAAAACTCGCCGGCAAGCTCAAGGGCGAGCTTATAGCGGCATACCGACAGGCGGAGACACGGCTGATCATCCTGGACTACGACGGCACCCTGGTGCCTATACGCACCCGACTTCGCGAGGCAGCCCCGGATTCGGAGCTGATCGACCTGCTCAAACGCCTGGCGGCGGACCAGAGAAACGACGTCGTGGTGACAAGCGGACGAAGACGCAGAACCATGAGCAGCTGGTTCGGGAGCATGGACCTGAGCTTGATCGCCTGTCACGGCGCCTGGCTCAAGCCCAAAGAACAGAAATGGCAGCTCATCGAAGCATTGACCAACGAGTGGAAGGAACAGCTTCTGCCGATCTTCGAACTGTTCAAAGACAGAACCCCCGGATCCACGGTCGAAGATAAGGAGTACGCCCTGGCCTGGCATTTCCGAAACGCCGAGCCTGAGCTGGCCTCCTTAAGGGCCGGCGAGTTCAAGGATATCCTTTTCAACGTGACCGGCGATCTGAACCTCGATGTGCTGGAGGGAAAGAAAGTTCTTGAGGTAAAGCACGCCAATGTCAGCAAGGCCAGGGCCGTCTCGCTGTGGTTGTCCCGGAAGAACTGGCAGTTTATTTTGGCTGCCGGGGACGACAACAACGACGAGGCTCTGTTCACCCAACTCCCCGACTCGGCCTTTTCTATCAAGATCGGCCTGGATATCTCCGAGGCACGAGCCTACCTTGAATCTTCAACCCAGCTGCGGCAGCTGCTTAACGAAATCGTGAAATGATGGAGTTCCACATCTCCCGCTCCGTTCGAGATCTGTACGATTTCGATCAATCCCTGTTCTCCTTGACCGGGAATGTGATCCTGGCCAATTTTCACGCCTCCCGCGTATTCGCCCAGAAGATGAACAGTCGCCGAGACCTGCTTCGCTATCCCGAAAACGCCGTTAAGGCCGGCCAGATCAACGCCATGGGCTTGATCGACGAGATCCTACACTTCGTCGTGCAGCGTTTTCAAGCGGAGGTGAGCCCGAAGGCCATGAATCGCGCCCTGTCATTTCTGGAGAAACGAATCGGTCCGGATGAGCTGAACCGAACACTCCTGCAGTTCGCCGATCAGTTTCCACCGGTCGCGGTGTATCGAAACCGTACGGCCCCGAAATCCTGGCTTGAAGGCAGGACTGCCGGCGTTTCCCACCGCCAGCTGGCGATAGAGGAGCTCCTTCTTCTCTGGCTGGCCAACCAAAACCCCGCCTTCTCCCCCTACCTGGAACTGTTCGATGACGATCTACTGGAGAGATCTACAGCCTACCTCCCGGCCCTTAAGGCCCTTGAGGAATTCTTCAAAAGCGAGCCGTGTTTTGGACCGGAAAAGCAGGACCTGATCTCCATGCTGCGCAGTCCGGCCGCAGCCCATCCCCATTCCCTGACCGATCAGCTCGAATACATCCGCCGGCGGTGGGGACACCTCCTCGGCGACTATCTGTTCCGGCTGCTCGGCAGCCTGGATCTGATCCAGGAGGAGCAGAGACTCAGAGGCCTTGGAGCCGGACCGGCTAGAGTCGTCGATTTCCGAGGGCTTGAAGCCGAGGCCGAGGCCTTCAGCCCCGATCTGGACTGGATGCCTCGGGTGGTGATGATGGCAAAAAATGCCTATGTGTGGCTCGATCAGCTTTCGAAGCGCTACCAGCGGGATCTGCGCCGTCTGGATCAGGTTCCCGACGAAGAGATAGACCGTCTGGCCCGCTGGGGTTTCACCGGCCTGTGGTTGATCGGCCTGTGGGAGCGGAGCTCCGCCTCGAAGCGGATCAAACAGATGTGCGGGAACCCCGAAGCGGAAGCTTCGGCCTACAGCCTGTCCGGGTACGACATCTCCCCGGATCTCGGAGGCTGGAAGGCCTTCAACAACCTGAAAAACCGGGCCTGGCAACGGGGCATCAGAATGGCCGGAGATATGGTTCCCAATCACATGGGAATCGACTCGCACTGGGTCATCGAGCACCCAGATTGGTTCATCTCTCTGCCCTACAGCCCCTTTCCGTCGTATACCTTCAACGGTCCCGACCTGAGCTCTGATTCCAGAGTGGGCATCATCCTCGAAGATCACTACTACAGCCGCGATGACGCCGCAGTCGTTTTCAAGCGTGTAGACCGCGGCAGCGGAGAGGAACGCTACATCTACCACGGCAACGACGGTACCAGCATGCCTTGGAACGACACGGCTCAGCTTGACTTCCTTAATCCAGCGGTCCGGGAAGCCGTGATTCAGACGATCCTCCACGTGGCCAGGTCCTTTCCGATCATACGTTTCGACGCTGCCATGACCTTGACCAAGAAACACTTCCATCGTCTCTGGTTTCCCGCACCCGGGTCGGGCGGTGACATTCCCTCCCGGGCGGAACACGGGATGAGCCGGCAAAGCTTCGATGAAGCCATGCCGAAGGAGTTCTGGCGGGAGGTCGTAGATCGGGTCGCCCGGGAGGTTCCGGACACGCTGCTTCTGGCCGAAGCGTTTTGGATGCTCGAGGGCTACTTCGTGCGTACCCTGGGCATGCACCGGGTGTACAACAGCGCCTTCATGAACATGCTGAAGAACGAGGAAAACGCCAAGTATCGCCGGGTTATCAAGAACACGCTGGAGTTCAACCCGGAGATCCTGAAACGATTCGTCAACTTCATGAACAATCCCGACGAAGAGACCGCCGTGGCCCAGTTCGGGAAGGGGGACAAGTACTTCGGTGTCTGCCTTCTGATGGCTACGCTTCCCGGTCTGCCCATGTTCGGGCACGGTCAGGTAGAAGGACTGACGGAAAAGTACGGAATGGAATACAGGAAAGCCTATTGGGAGGAGCTGCCCGATGAAGAGCTTGTTCGGCGCCACGAGCGGGAGACCTTTCCTCTGCTGCACCGACGTTACCTGTTTTCAGACGTCCGACATTTCCATCTCTACGATTTCCGCAACGCGGCTGACTCCGATGTGAACGAGGATGTGTTTGCTTATTCCAATCGGACCGATCGAGAGCGGGTCTTGGTGCTCTACCACAACCGATACGCAGAAGCCCGCGGCTGGGTACACATGTCCTCAAGTGTCGCGGGCCCCAACACTCAAGGAACCGACAGGGTACTGACACAGCGCTCCCTTAGCGAAGCCCTCGGGCTGTCAAACGCGGCTGGGGTGTACTGCATCTTCCGAGATCATCTGGGCAGTATAGAATATCTGCGCAGCTGCAGCCTGCTGCACCGGCAGGGTCTGTACGTAGAGCTTCAAGCGTACAAAGCCCACGTTTTTCTCGATTTCCGGGAGGTGACAGACTCCCCCGGTCAGCCATACACCGCCCTTTCGGACTATCTGAACGGACGGGGTGTGCCGAGCGTGGAAACGGCTCTGCGGGAGATCCTCCTCAAACCTGTCCATCTGCCCTTTTCGGAACTTGTGAATGCCGCGACATTCGGAAAAGTAATGGGAATGCGGCGAGTCGATCCCAAACAGCCGGCCCCGGATGCGCTTGTTCATGAGCTCTCCGGGGCGATCGAAAGTCTCTGCCTCAGTGTCAAGGATTTTTCCGGCGCCGCAGGCGACCAGGCCGCCCTGGCTTCGGAGCTGAAAGCAAAGCTCACAGCCTGTATAGACCTTTGTGCTCTGGATGCGCTTCTGCCGGTAACAAAGAGGGACAGATCAATCACGGAGGGTATCCGCGGTCTCTTGGAGGCGAGCAGCAGCAAAGGATCCCAGGCAAAGTGGAATCTGGGGTCTCCTGAGTTTGCCTGGGGTACGCTGCTCGGATGGCTGTTCGTCCATCCCCTGGGCGGGATCTCGGGCCGGCGG
>CAZBXU010000186.1:0-6527 GCA_964495755.1 uncultured Spirochaetaceae bacterium
ATCGATATCGTACCTATCCCCCGGAAGTGTAGTGACGAGGAGTATCGCCTTCGCATGGAAACTGCGATGTGCCGATACTACGATCGGGGGTGCCGGACCGTGGTATTCGGAGATATCTTCCTTCAGGAAGTGAGGGAGTACAGAGAGAACAATCTGGACAAAGTGGGGATGAAGGCTCTCTTTCCCCTGTGGAACCGGGATTCTCGCGAGCTGAGCCGCGGATTTATTGAGGCGGGATTTCAAGCCGTTGCGACCTGCGTGGACACTCAGGCTCTTCCCCGCTCTTTCACCGGAAGGCTCTACGATGATTCCTTTATTGCCGAGTTGCCTGCCGGCGCGGATCCCTGCGGCGAAAACGGGGAGTTTCACACCTTCGCCTTCGACGGACCGATCTTCAAACGGGCAGTTCGATTCACTAAAGGGGAGATTGTGTTGCGGGACGACCGTTTCTGTTTCTGCGATCTTGTTCCGTAATCAGGTCCCAAAAGCCTCTACATCGGCCATGGAGTGGAAGGGGGACAGCTCGCGGAGCTGCTCGACGATCCCGGGAAGAACCTCCAGAACGTAGTCAACGTCCTCTTCCGTGTTGTAGGTGCTTAAGGAGAAGCGCACCGACCCATGGATGCTGGTGAAGGGCACGCCCATGGCCCGCAGCACGTGGGAGGGCTGCAGGCTGCCGGAGGCACAGGCCGATCCGGTAGAGGCGCAGATTCCGTGTTTGTCCATGGCCAGCAGCAGGGCTTCCCCTTCGATGAAGTGGATGCCGATATTGGTCGTGTTGGGAACCCGATTGTCCGAATTGCCGTTCACCTCGGTGTCCGGGATCCGGGAGAGGATCCCCTTCTCCAACTTGTCCCGCAGTGCCCGCACCCGGGTGTCTTCATCTTCGAGCTTACTGCCCACCAGCTCTGCGGCCTTTCCCATGCCCACGATCAAGGGCATGCTTTCGGTTCCTCCCCGGCGGCTGCGCTCCTGATGACCGCCGATGATGAAGGAGCGGATCTTCAAGCCCCGCCGAATGAACAGGCCGCCGATCCCCTTTGGGGCGTGGAACTTGTGACCGGAGAAGGACAGGAGATCGACGGGGAGTTCCTCCATGTCGAGGGGTACCTTGCCCACGCCCTGTACCGCGTCGGTGTGAACGAAAACCCCCCGCTCCTTGGCGATCCGGCAGATTTCCCGGATGGGGAACATGATCCCGGTCTCATTGTTGGCGAAGATCACCGAGATCAGCAGGGTGTCGTTGGTAATCGCTTCCCGTAGCTCCTCCAGATCCAGGTTTCCCTTGCTGTCGACCCCGAGCTCTGTGACCTGCAGGCCTTTTCTGCGCAGGTAGGGAACCTGGTTCTTGATGGCCGGGTGCTCGACTTTGGTGGTAATGATGTGACCCTTCTCCGGGTAGGCGTCGACCAGTCCCCGAACGGCATGGTTGTCGCTCTCCGAGCCGCAGGAGGTAAACACCACTTCGGTCGGATGGCAGTGTAGCAAAGTGGCCACCCGCTCCCGGGCCTTGTCCAGGTCTCTGTGGACCTCGCCTCCGAAGGTGTACATGCTTGAGGGATTGCCGTATCTTTCCTTTAAAAAGGGAAGCATCTCCTCCAAGACCTCGGGAGCGACCCGGGTGGTCGCATTGTTGTCCAGGTAGACGCTACGGGCTTTCATCTTCCACAACCTCCAGGGTGGGGTCGATCAGCTCGCGGAGCTTTTCCTGTACCAATCCTTTCAAGGTCAGATCCGAGGCCAGGCATCCGTGACACATGCCCATCAGGCGCACCACCACCTTGTTGTCGGCCAGATCCACCAGCTCCACATCGCCGCCATCCCGCTTGAGGATGGGGCGGACCTCCTCGTTCAAGACTTCTTCGATCTTCTTGATCTTTTGAACCATGGTCATACCTGTACCGGCCGGTCGCTTCTCCGTCTGGTTTCTCCAGACCTCCTCCAGGATGTCTTCGATCCGCGGAATACAGGCTCCGCAGCCGCCGCCGGCCTTGGTGTAGTTGGTCACCTCTTCCACGCTGTGGAGGTTGTTCGCCAGGGCTACGCGCTTAATCTTGGTATCGGTGACGCCGAAGCACTTGCAGACGACCTCCCCCTCGTCCTCTTCGTGAGCCTCGCGCTTGATGCCCTTGAAATCGGCGATCGCCGCCTCGAGGGCTTCCTGGCCCATCACCGAGCAGTGCATCTTCTCCGTGGGCAGACCGCCCAGGTAATCGGCGATGTCCTGGTTGGTGAGTTTGGCCGCCTCCTCCAGGCTCTTGCCCTTGATCATTTCCGTCAGGGCGCTGGCCGCGGCGATGGCGCTGCCGCAGCCGAAGGTCTTGAACCTGGCGTCCTGGATAACCCCGTCTTCTATTTTCAACGTAAGCTTCAGAGCGTCGCCGCACACGATCGAGCCGACCTCTCCCACTGCGTCGGCGTCGTTGATCACCCCCACGTTGCGGGGATTCTCATAATGCTCCATTACTTTTTTCGTGTAGTCCCACATTGCCCTTTCCTGTTATACCTTTGTCTTTCTATAAAGTAATAACCTGCAAGTGTTGTGTAAAGAGAATTGTAGGCCCGCCTGTCAACGGGAATCAGGTTGAGGAAGGAAAAAGGTGGACACTCGATAACCCTCGTAGTCGCGAGCGCTGTCCTGATTGATGGAATCGAGCACCCGATCGCCGTTCACGACGAAGTAGTAGAAGTGGCGACCCGGAGGCATCTGGACGGTCAGATGGTACTCGCCGGGTTGGGTTTCCTGCAGCCGATGCCAGAAGGGGTCCCAATTGTTGAAGTCCCCCGCCACAGACACAGCCCTGTCCGGAAGTGTTTGGAAGAAGAAGCTGACCTTTCCCTCCCTGTCGATCTCCGGGCTGACAGGTGTCCGGGGCGGACGGTCCTGCAGGCTGAATAAGGAAAAACTGCGGCCGAAGGAATCCTCCTGCTGAAGGGGATTGAAGGGATCGCTTGTCCACAATCCATCCACAACGATACGGTAGTGCAGAGCTTCCACCTCTTCCGGGATGTCGAGAAGCAGAAGGAACACATCGTGCTCGTTGCGGAAATAGATGTGAAAGATCCGGTAGTCTTCATGGGCAAAGCGGGCTCCCACCAGGCGTACCGGTTTGTTCGATTCGAAGCTGAGAAGAACCTGCTGCTCCAGGTACTCCGGCGGTCCGGCCCGATCGATACCCTTGATGCGAACGTCCATCAGGTGGGAATCCAAACTGTGCAGGGGAAGTACGAAAAAAAACAGGATTGGGAACAAGAAAAAAACACGTTTATGATTGTTCATAGGTCTGCTATACTTCTACCGGTTCTAGCGAATACATTTTTCATGAAGCGAAGCTGTTTTAATACATTCGCCCCAGATGTTTTTTGCCATCGGGCATACACTAGTGCTTCGACATTCAAAAATGTCAACTTAAGCACAGGAATCTTAACCTCTGTCCCTGAAAAACCGAAATTCAAGGGTAGAAACTAAATGCCCAGCCTACAAGAGGTCGAACAGTTTAAATATCTCATCAACAAGCTGGGGGATGAACCGGAAATCCTCGCCGAGCGGGACGAGGAGATCGAGGACATCCCTCCTCCCGAGCAGGGTCTGCCCGAGGGTTTGAGCGACCTGCTCGAAACCCCGGAAGGTGCTCTCGAAGAGCCGGTCCAAGAGGCCGTACCGGGAGAGCAGCCGGCAGCGCCTGCAGCACCTCCTGCCGAGCAAGAGGTTGATCTTTCAGGGCTGGATATCCTGGAAGGAATCGAGCTTCCCGAGGCAGAGGCGCCGGAGGCCGCCGGCGAGGCCGAGGAAGGCCCCCCCGAAGTCGAAGAAGCTGCTGAGTTTGCCCTTCCCGAGGGTGAGGAACCAGTCACAGAGGCTGCCGAAGTACCCATCGAAGAGTTCTTTTCGGTGGAGGAACCGCCTACCGGCGAAGCGGATGATTTCGCCATACCTCCGGGATTGATTGAGCCAGGGGCGGAGCAGGAAATCGCCGAAGCAACTCCCGAAGAAGAGACTGCGGTGGAGCCGGAGGCGGAGATTGAACTTCCAGAAGAGTTCGCTTTTCCCGTAGAGGAGGAAGCCCCTGAAGAGATTCCATTAGACGAAGCCTTTGCGGCTTTAGGACTCGAGGGGGCTCCAGAGGCTCCCACGGAAGCGGCTCCCGAAGAGGCGGTAGCGGAAGAAGAGATCAGTGTTGAAGAGCTCCCGGAAATGCCGGGATTCGACCTAGAAGGATTCGATGCGGAAGCTCCGGCAGAGGAAACCTTCGGGGAGGCGGAGTTCGAACTGCCCGAAGAGTTCCAGCTTTCCGAAGAAGAGCTCGGCGAGGAGGCGGCGCCGGAAGTACCCGTGGAAGAAGCGGTGGTTGAGGAAGAAGGTGCTGCCGAACCTACGGAAGAGGAGGCGGAGTTTCTCAAAGTCCTCCAGGAAGAGATCTTTCCCGGAGAAGAGGCTGCCGCAGAACAGCCCGCCGAGGAACCGGGTGTTGAAGAAGCCTCGGCTGAAGCGGCGGTACCGGAAGGCCTTCCCGCCGAGGAGGAGATTTCTTTTCCAGAGGGTGAACAGGTGGATCTGGAAGCCCCTGCGGAAATAATGGAAGGGGCCGAGGAGTACGCCTTAGATGAGTTTTCCCTGGAGGGATTGGGAGAAGCCTTCGCCGTAGAGGAGGAGGTCGAAGCGCCGCCGGCCCCGGAAGAAGAGATCCCAGCAGAAGTTCCGGCGGTCGAGGAACAGTTCCCCGAAGAGATCGCCCTTCCCGGAGCGGAAGAGCTCACCTTCACGGACAAGCAGTTTGCGGCCATCAAGCACACCCTGTCGCACCTGCCCCGGAACCTGAAGGTGGCCATCGAGGAGCTGATCGCCGAGAAGGGTTTGGAGGGCGAGGATCTGCATTCCCTGCTGGCCCTCCTGATCGAGGGAGCCCCGCCAACGGCCATCGCCGAACGGGTGTCCCGATTGACCGGTCAGCGCATCGTGCTTCCGAAGAGCTTCGAGAGGCTCACCGGTGTTGCCTTCGAGGAGCGGCGGCGGACCTTCGGTTATGCCTTCCGGGAAAACATCCTGCCCATCCTCCGCGTGGTGGTGCTCACCCTGCTCTTCCTCGGTCTGCTCGCCTTTCTGGGCTACCGCTACGTCTACAGGCCCCTATACGCCAACTACCTCTACCGTCAGGGCTACAGCCAGATCGAGAAAGAGCGCTACCGCATGGCCAACGACAGCTTCGACAGGGCGACCTCGGTCTGGATCTTCAAGAACTGGTTCTATCGCTACGCCCAAGGATTCACAGAGGAGAAACAATTTCAGCTGGCTGCGGAAAAGTATGAGCAGCTTCTAGGCCGGTTCCCCGGGGACAGGACGGGAAAGCTCTCCTACGCCTCGTTGCTCACCTTTGATCTTGCCGGCTATGAGAAGGCGGACAAGCTTATCGATGAAGTGCTGACCGAGGATATGAGGGACTACGATGCCCTGCTGGCCAAGGGAGACAACTACCTCGAGTGGGCGGAAGAGGATCGTTTGCGTTTCGAGGATGCCCGCTTCGCCTACGCATCGATCATTGATTATTACGGTGAGAAGGACGAGGTCCTGTTTCGGATGATGCGCTACTTCATCCGTATGGATAAGTTCGACGAGACCCGCACCTTGAAGAACTATCTGGACGACAAGAAGAACCTGCGGGTCGAACCGGAGCTGTACGCCTCGACCTATGCGGAGCTGGCCGGATATTGGATCGACAAGGGACAGTACGATTCGATACCGTCGATGCTGTTCAAGGCCATGGAAGAGAAGATGAATGAGCCGGGCATTCACTACCAGCTGGCCCGCTACTACCGCTACGTACAGGATCCCGGGGAAGAGGAAAAGGCTCTGGCCGCGGCGATTCAGCTTCTGGAAGGGATGCAGCCCCTGGACAAGAAGCATCTGTTCATGGTGATCGATTCGTACAACCGCCGCGGTGAAACGTTCTGGCGAAAGGATGAGTACCTGGAGGCGGAGGAGTACTTCCAAAAGGCCATCGACAGGATCGAGGATGCCCAGAGGCGAAAGATCTTCGGCCAGCGGAAGGAGTTCGGGCTGGCGTACAAGAACTACGGGGACATCTACTACTACATCAGCCATGACCTCGAGCCGGCACTGGATCTGTATCTCAAGGCTGTCAACAACCGCTACGAGACACCGGATCTGGATTACAGAATGGGCTACATCCACTACGCTGCGGACCGTTACGAGGACGCCCTGCTGAACTTCTCCAAGGTCATAGACCAGAGGCCGACCAACCAGAACGGCTTGTACGCCCTGGCCAACAGCCTCTACCTGCGGGGCTACTACTCATCGGCTCAGGGGTATTACCTCAGGCTTCTGAACCTGCTGGAATCGCGGGAAGAGCGGATTCCCTACCTCCAGGTCTATGAGAATCCCGAGCACAACGCCTTGGTGGAATACATCATGAAGGTGTACAACAACCTTGGAGTAACTCTGAAGCAGCTCTCCGACAGGAGCCGGGATCCGGAGAAGGAATCCAAGGCTTTGGTGAATATGACCTTTT
>CAZBXU010000187.1:0-6388 GCA_964495755.1 uncultured Spirochaetaceae bacterium
TTGCCTTCTGCTTGAAACGTGACCACTGCTTCTGTCTCTGTCGTTTCAAGCACGAAAGTGTGCGCTACAGGATCCAGAAGTTTAACGACAGGATACGGAGACACATATACCTCATAGCTAATTGCACCTGAATCCGAAACCGGATCCCATTCCACTGTGACCTGGTTCGCATAATACACCTCCTGCCCTAAGAGGAACGATCCCTGTAAGGACAACCAGCCTCCACGCTCCTACGGCGGTGTTTGCTGCCCTTGAACCTCAGGAGGATTCAGAAATACAATAGTACAGACCATGGCGGATGTAAGCAGCGAACAAGAAAACAGAGTAGCGGACAGTTTCGAGGAGATCCTGAAGATGCTTCCCTTCATCAAGGAAGCCAGTCAGGCCTTACGGGAAATTCTGCTGGCCAATTTGGTGATGATCAGCGAGATCCCGTCGCCTACCTTCGAGGAGGACAGGCGGGTAGAGTTCATCCAAAACCGTTTCGTAGAGGCGGGCCTGCACAACGCCTCGGCCGACGAGATGGGCAACGCCCTAGGCATCCTTCCCGGTACAACCGGGGAACAAAATATCCTCGTGGTGGCCCATGTCGACGCGGTGCATCCCCACAGTTTGGATCATACGATCACTCTTCGCCCCCGGTCCGCCACCGGGCCCGGTGTGGGAGACAACGCCCTCGGGGTGGCGGTGGTGGTAACCCTGCCGATACTGCTCGAGCTTCTGGACTTCGAGTTGCAGTCCAACCTCGTGCTGATGGGAGCATCTCGAAGTTTGGGCCGGGGAGACCTGGAGGGTTTGCGCTTCTTTCTCTCCAATACGGAGATCCCCATTTCCGCCGGAATCGGTGTCGAAGGCTTTCCCCTGGGCCGGCTGAGCCACGATTCCATCGGCATGTACCGGGGAGAGATCGTTTGCTCGGTGCCCGAAGAGTACGATTGGACCCGTTTCGGCGCCACTGGGGCTATCGTAACGATCAACGAAGTGATCAATCGTATCCAAGAGATCCGTTTACCCCGCCGTCCTCGAAGCACGATCGTGCTGGGCTCGATTATGGGCGGGCAGTCCTACAATACGATCGCCACCAACGCGGTGCTCCGTTTCGAGATCCGGACCGAGAACGAGCAGATCGGCGAGGAGATCTTCCACCAGATGGAAGCAATCGTCTCCGATGTTTCCTCGCAGACAGGAGCCGACATCAACCTCGATGTGTTCGCCCGTCGAAGGCCCGGCGGCATTAACTACCGGCATCCCATGGTCAGGGCTACCCGGCGGATCATGAGCGCCCTTGATATCCAACCCCGCAAGTCCCCAAGCACCTCCGAGCTGTCCGCCTTCATCGGCTATGATATTCCAGCAATTACGATCGGGATCACCTATGGGGAACATCAGAACAAACCAGAGGAAGAGATAATGATAGAACCCATATTCACAGGCCTGGCCCAGCTGACCGGGGTGCTGCTGGCCATCGACAGAGGATTTTGCGGTGGGAATTGAGTCCTGGTTGAAATCCAACACCTTTCACCATTCGACCTTTCGGGATCTGGACGCACTGGTTGAGGAGAAACAAAAACAAGACCTTAAGATTTCCTTATGCATCCCCACGTTGAACGAGGAGAAGACGATAGGTAAGGAGATCGTTATTTTTAAAAGCGAGCTCATGCAGCGACATCCTCTTCTGGATGAGATCGCCGTGATAGATTCGGATTCCTCCGACCAGACCCGCGACGTGGCCTCCGCTTTCGGAGCCCAAGTTTTTCTTTCGAAGGACATCCTCAAAAAATATGGCGAGAAACGGGGCAAGGGGGAGAATCTCTGGAAGGCGATCTATCAGTGCAAGGGGGATATCCTCGTGTATATCGATGCGGATATCAAGAACATCCATCCGCGCTTCGTCTACGGGCTGATTGCACCGCTGATCTACAGACCGGAGATCCACTACGTTAAGGCTTTCTACGACAGACCTCTCGCCTCTTCACAAGGATCGAGGCCATCTGGAGGAGGAAGGGTCACGGAGATCCTGATCAGACCGCTGTTCTCTCTGTTCTTCCCGGAGCTAGCCGCCTTGATCCAACCTCTGTCGGGAGAGTATGCGGTTCGCCGCCAGGTGCTGGACAAGATCCCCTTCCCCATAGGCTATGGGGTGGAGACCTCCCACCTGATCGATGTGTATCATCGCTGGGGCCTGCAGGCAATCGCCCAAACAGACCTGGACAGGAGAGTGCACCGAAATCAGCACACCCGAGATCTTGGAAAAATGGCTTTCGGAATCTTGCAGACCTTTCTCAAGCGACTGGAAGCATTGGGAATCCTGAGTAACCTGCCGGAACTGTGCACAACCCTTCGCCAATTCCAGGTGAACAACAATCTGTTCGAAGAGATCCCTTTGAACATCATCGAGGAGGAGCGACCGCCGATGATTGAAATCCCCGAATACAGAAAAAAGTTTGCACCGGCATGATACAAGCAGGCGATTTTCTTCACTCGATCACACTGTTTCTCGCAAAAAATGTCTTCTACCTGCTGTTGGCTGTCCTGGCGTTGAACATGTTTCAGCGGCGATATCAACAGCATGCGCAGAAGAAACGGATGGCAACCCTGTATCTTGGAATCCTGATCTTGGTCTTCATGGTGGGAACAATCCTGATCGTGAACTTCAATCTTCCGGACCTGCTGATATTCCCTCTAGCGGCGGCGGTTCTCCTGCTCGGGTATGTGAAAAGGGAACATATCCTGCCGTTCCGCTTGAACTGCCGCCGATGCGGACAGAGAATGTCGAGTAAACGCATACTGTTTTTCGATGCCAATACCTGCGACAACTGTGCAGAGAGCACACATGGCGCAGGGAACGAACGCGGTGATCCCGCGCAAGACGAATAACTCCAAACCGAAAGATTAGTATCGGCGATGAAGCGCAGCGAGAAAATACGTTGGGGGTTGAGCAATGGGCTGCCCATTGCTCTCGGCTACCTTCCCGTTGCCATTACATTTGGTATTCTGGCTCGGCAGTCGGGCCTATCCGTCGCTGCAGTGACGGGAATGTCCGCTTGGGTGTACGCCGGAGCCAGCCAATTCCTGGCCGTCAAGATGATCGCCTCCGGGGTTTCTTTCAGCGAAATCGTTCTGGCTACTTTTATCCTAAACTTCCGCCACTTTCTCATGAGCACCACCCTCGCCAGGAAGCTCGAGGTATCCAAACCTACCGCCGCGGTGCTCAGCTATGGGGTAACGGACGAGACTTTTATTGTCGCCAGCGTCCACGCCAGTCCGGAGGGACTTACGGGCCTTAGCTTTCTCACCATGGCTCTGATGGCCTATCTGGCTTGGCTGAGCGGATCCTTTGCGGGCGGCGTGTTTTCGGATTATATACCGGTTACAATCGTGAACGGTATGGGCATCGGCCTGTACGCCCTGTTCATCGCTCTGCTGGTGCCCTCGGCGCGGAAAACCTGGCAGTTCGCACTGGTGGCGGTAACCAGCGCCTTAGTCGCTTGGGCTCTATCGAAGCTGCTTCCCGATTTGTCCGAGGGGTGGACTTTGATCGCGGCCACTCTGGGAGTTTCCGCTCTCGGTATAGTGCTTCCGGATGGGAAGGGCAGCTCATGATCTGGTCGCTCCTCGCCGGGATGTTTCTGGTGACCTATCTTCCCAGACTGATACCCTTCCTCTTCGCCCGAAAAATTAGGCTTCCGGCCTGGGTTCAAAAATGGCTGAAGTTTTTCCCCTACGCTGCGCTGGGCGCTTTGATCTTTCCAGGAATTCTATCGGCTGTCCCGGGCAGACCCGGCTTGGCCGCCGGTGCCGGAGTGCTGGCAGCGATCTGTGCACTATTCATCCGCAACATCACGGTGATCGTTGTACTGGCTATCGCCGTTGTTCTGCTGACCCAAAACCTCGGAATCCTGTGAGCACCGTTCGGGCAGCCGAAGCGCACTCGGTATTGTATCATTTTTGCATTTTCACTATACTTCCCTATAATCGCATAAAAATACAACCTCGTCTTTTTATATACATAAGTTGGTTGCGTCAAGGATCACCGCATGAATCACGATGAGAAACTCGATCTCAAGATCAGTACCAGGCTGCTCGATGAGCTTACCCGCAGCGCGGAGAAGATGAACCGCATCCCCCTCGATCTGTACCAGAAATATTCTGTAAAGCGAGGTCTGCGCAATGAGGACGGCACCGGAGTGCTCGTCGGCCTGACAGAGATCGGGGATGTGCACGGTTACATCATCGACGAGGGAGAAATCGTACCGGTAGACGGCAGACTCGAGTACCGGGGCATCAACGTCCAGGACATCACGGATGGTTTCCAGAAGGAGAAGCGCTACGGCTTTGAAGAGGTTTGCTATCTCCTTCTGTTCGGTACTCTACCCACCCAACAGCAACTCGATCAGTTCAAGACTTTACTGGGAGAAAACAGGGCTCTTCCGAACGGTTTCACGGAAAACATGATTCTTAAAGCCCCGAGCCGGGAAATCGTGAACAAGCTGGCCCGCAGCGTCCTGGTTTGCTACTCCTACGATACAAATCCCGACGACCTCAATCTAAAGAACGTGCTGCGCCAGAGTATCGAGCTGATCGCCCGCTTTCCCACCATGGTGGCTTACGGGTACCAGGCCAAGAGCCACTACTTCGACGGCAAGAGTCTGTTCATTCATCGTCCCCAGAAAGACCTCTGCACAGCAGAAAATCTGCTGTACTTGACTCGTCCGGACAGCAAATACAGCCGCCTGGAAGCGGAGACCCTGGATCTGGCCCTGGTCCTTCATGCCGAACACGGCGGGGGGAACAACTCCACCTTTACCACCCACGTGGTCAGCTCGACCGGCACCGATACCTACTCGGCCATCGCTGCGGCGGTGGGCTCCCTGAAGGGGCCCCTCCACGGCGGGGCCAATCTCAAAGTGATGGCGATGATGGCGGATATCAAGGACCACGTCAAGGATTGGCAGGATGAGGAGGAAGTGTCCGGTTATCTTGCCAAGATCCTGCGCAAGGAGACCTTCGACGGTAAAGGTCTGATCTATGGGATCGGCCACGCAGTGTACACACTGTCGGATCCCAGGGCGGTTCTGGTGAAAGCCAAGGCCAAGGAACTGGCTGAGGCCAAAGGCCGGAGCGAGGAATTCGATCTGTACAACCTGGTCGCCCGTCTCTCTCCCGGGGCGTTCAAGAAGGAGAAAAACTCCGACAAGGTGGTTTCGGCGAATGTCGACTTCTACTCCGGCTTCGTCTACGACATGCTGGATATCCCGAAGGAGCTCTTCACTCCGATCTTCTGTCTCGCCCGTATTGCCGGATGGTGCGCTCATCGTATCGAAGAGATGATTTCCGGCGGCCGGATCATCCGCCCCGCCTATCGCAACGTGATCCGCAACAAGGAATACGTCCCTGTGCACGAACGATAGAGATTTCGGGGGAGTTACAGGAGCCGGGACAACCGGTCACTGATGAATTCGGATTTCTCCTTGAGCCCGACCCGGCCGGTCTTGATGATCAGACAGTTCGGGCTCTTTGGATCCAGAGAGACGCTGCCGCCGCTCTCCTTGATCAGGGTCATCACCCGGTCCACGGAAATCTGAGCCAGCTTTGAAAACTCCACGGTCGCCCCTCCGTTCCTCTCCTTCAGAGAGGAGATGTACAGACGACGGCATAAGATCCGAATCTCGGCGATGGCGAACAAGCTTCGCACATCTTCCGGCACGGGACCAAAGCGGTCCTCCATCTCCCTCTGCAGGGCATCCAGCTCCTCGTAGCCGATCACCGAGGAGATTCTCTTGTACATCTCCATCTTTTCCATCGGCTCGGGCATGTAGGTATCGGGAATGTAGCCTGAGTATTGCAGCTCCAGGTACACCTCCGGCGGCTCTTCCTTTTTGGCAACATCGTCGACTTTGAGCTCGTCGATCGCCTCGTCGAGCAAGCGTAGGTACATATCCAGCCCGACAGCCAGGATCTCTCCGTGTTGCTCCCGACCGAGGAGGTTTCCCGCACCGCGTATCTCCAGATCCTTCAGGGCGATCTTGAACCCGGATCCGAGCTCCGTGAAATCGCTGATGATTCGCAGCCGTTTCATGGCCAGCTCGCTCACGACCCGTCCCTTGGGATAGAACAGGTGGGCATAGGCGGGCGTGTCGGAGCGCCCCACCCTGCCCCGCAACTGGTACAACTGAGAGATTCCGAACATATCGGCTCTGTCGATGATGATGGTATTGACGTTCGGAATATCCAGACCGTTTTCAATAATTGTAGTTGATAGAAGCACCTGAACATCCCGGCGGATGAAACGGTGCATGACATCTTCCAGCTCCTCCCCCCGCATCTGGCCGTGGGCAATGGCAATACGAACCTCCGGCAGCAGACGGGTCAAGAAACTTTCTATCCG
>CAZBXU010000188.1:0-6386 GCA_964495755.1 uncultured Spirochaetaceae bacterium
GCAGCCTGTTTCCCTTCGACTACTGCGGGATCTATCACCGCAGTCGATATTTGCTTAGCGGCGGCTACGATACCTGGATGGACAACCCTTACTGGCAGAAGCTGGACTTCGGTCTGCGCTCATTTTTGTGGGGCGAGCAGATCCTCTGCCGGAGGGACGTGGTGGTGCGCTACAGCGGAGAGACGGTAAGCGAGGACAGCAGCGCCGATATCAGCTACAAGTTGTTCTTCCTCAAAAATTTGGCCGTTCATTTCAACGGCGAGATGGGGGTTCTGCCGGCTTCGAAGCGCTTCGCCTACTGCCTGCGATCCGATTCCAGCTGGCTCGATGCAAGAAATGAATTCCGAGAGGTGCAAACGTGGGTTCATCAGAACCGATACCGGTTCAAAAGCGACGTCCAGAGCCTGGTAAACCATTGGGAGATTCCCGAATAAGCACGGGAGTGCTGCTGCAGGTCCGCCTGCACTCCCAAAGGTTGCCCCGCAAGGCCCTGCTTCCCCTTGCTGGGCGTTCCGTGCTCGAGCATGTTCTGCGGGCGCTCAGGGGCATTCGCGTCGATGTGTACGCCCTGCTTACCGACACCCGCAGCAGCGAGGCTCTGGCTCCCGCCGCCGAAGCGGAGGGTTTCTCCGTATTTGTCGGTCCCGAGGAGGACGTGCTTGCCCGTTACGCCCGGGCGGTCGACCATTACGGACTCAGGCGGGTTATCCGGGCTACGGGGGATAACCCCCTGGTGTCGGCCCGGGCCGCAGAAGCGCTGATGGAGATCCACAGCAGGGAAGAATATTCTCTAAGCCATTTTCTGGGGAATCCACTGGGAACGGGGGTGGAGGTGGTCGAGGCCGGGGCTCTGCTTGAAGCCGAAAGCCGGACCCGGGATCCCTACGAGCGGGAGCACATCACCACCTACCTCTACCGCCATCCGCAGGCCTTCAGGATCGGTGAGATTCCCTGTCCGCTCCAATGGGCGTTTCCTGAAGCCCGGGTCACCCTGGATACCGAGGAGGACTACGCTCTTCTCCAGAGTATCTTCTCCGACCTTTACAGAGGTCCTCCGGTAGAGATCGACGAGCTGGTGGACTGGCTGACCAGGAACACCCTCAGCCGATCAGCTTCCGCCCAGGAGGACTAACCCGTGCCCTGGAATGGAGCGGCGAAGGTCCTGCTCGTGCCGTCGGTCAGGGCAGGCATGGGAAGCGGCCACCTCCGGCGTTCCCTGCATCTGGCGGAGATATTCGGGCCGGATAGTGCCGTCCTGGTTGAGACAGGGGATCAGGGCTTATGCTCCGACCCGCAGAAGCTTCTCGAGCCGCTCGGGGGGGACGCCGTCACCCTCAGGGTACTCCGCGCGTACGAGCCGAAGGAGCATTGGGATATGGTGATCGTGGACAGGCGCAGCTCCGGGGTGGAGCAGGTGCGCCGCTTTTTTCCCACCCCGGTTGTCGGATTGGACGAAGGGGGGCCGTCCCGACCCTATCTCAGCTATCTGATCGACACCTTTCCCGCCTACCACCGGCGGCATCGTGCCAATCTGAGCGCTTTGAGCCTTCTCGATCCGCCGGAGAAGGGTGCGGACTTCCACTTCCCCTTTGGCAGGGTGCTGATCAGCTTCGGCGGCGAGGATCCGGCGGACTTGAGCAGCAGCCTCCTCGAGCTGCTGCTTCGAAAGCAGCTGTTCAAGATGAAGCAGATCACGGTGGTTCAGGGACCCTATTTTCAGCGGTCCCTCTGGCCCGATGGAATAGAGGTGCTCCACAGCCCCGGGGACCTGAAAGCGATCCTGCACCGCTACGATCTGGTGTTCTGCTCCTTCGGCCTGACCACCTACGAAGCCCTTGCTGCGGGAGTGCCCGTGATCAATCTGAATCCTACCGCCTACCACAGGCGGCTCAGTGCGGCTGCGGGGATTCCCGAGGTCGGTGTACGGCGGCCCTCGCTCGGGAAGCTGCGGCGCCTGATCGACAAACCGCAAGCCCTGCAGGCTCTGCTGCTTCGCTACCCCAATGAGGTTTTGCACCAGGGTCCCCGGGTTTCGGAGCTTCCCGAGCGTTTGCAGCCCTCCGGGCCGGCTCGCTGTCCCGTCTGTTCTGAAGCGGTGAATCCCGCGGTGGCCCGCTCTGTCGAACGCTCCTACTTCCGCTGTCGCAGCTGCGGCATCCTCTACATGATCGCCTTCGGCCGGGAAAGGACCCACTACGACAGGGAGTATTTCTTCTCCGAATACAAGAAGCAGTACGGCAAAACCTACCTGGAGGATTTTGAATCCATCAAGGGGACGGCCTACAGACGCCTGGAGAACATCCGCTCGGTGCTATCTTTGCGCAGGCGCACAGGAGCCGCCGGTTCTTCCACACCCGCCGCCCGCGTCCCGGGCATAACGCCGTCTACACCCTTCCCAGCGCCGCAACGGTTGCTCGATGTGGGCTGTGCTTATGGACCTTTTTTGCAGGCCGCCCGGGAACGGGGGTTCCAGGTTCAGGGGTTCGACGTTTCTTCCGAAGCGGCCTGCTACGTTCGTGAGGAGCTAGGCATTACCTGCGGCCTGGGGGATTTCTCCTCGAACGACCCTGCCGGGGTGCCTGCCGGGGGCGAAGGGGATTTCGATGTCATCAGCCTGTGGTACGTGATCGAGCATTTCCGGGACACCGGGAGGGTATTGAGACGGATCAACAGGCTGCTCAAGCCGGGGGGTGTTTTTTCCTTCTCCACTCCGAACGCTTCGGGGATCTCCGCCCGGAAGGACCGAAATCTGTTTTTAAAGAACAGTCCGCCGGATCATTACACGGTGTGGCCTCTCCGGGCCGTAGCCCCGCTGCTGGCCCGCTTCGGCCTTGAATTAAAAAAAATCGTCGTGACAGGCCACCACGGGGAGCGTTTTCCCTGGCCGGGTCGGCTGGAACCTGATTCCCCGATCGCAGCAGGTCTGTCCGGTCTGAGCCGTCTTCTACGGCTGGGAGACACCTTCGAGGCCTACGCGATCAAGGTGAGGGAACTGCCATGAGCACCAGGTCCTCGGACAAGGTCGTCCTGATCCTGGGGGGCGGGGTGATGCAGCTGCCGGCGGTTCGTCTGGCCAAACAGAAGGGCTGGACCGTGGTGGTGGCCGCTGCCGGCATCGGCGAAGAGATCGAGCAGCTGGCCGACGCTTGCGAGCAAGTGGACCTCCGGGATCGGGAGGCGGTTGCCCGGGTGGCCCGGGGCATCAAGAGGGGCTTCGGTCTTGACGGAGTGTTCACCGCCGGCACCGATTTCTCCACCACCGTGGCCTGGGTGGCAGAGCAGGTGGGGCTTCCCGGCATATCCTACCGAAGCGCCCTGGCAGCTACGGACAAGTCCCGCATGCGGGAGGTCTTCGAAGACCAGGGGGTGCCCAGCCCGCCGTTCTTCACGGTTACCAAGAAGACGGCAAGCTTGCCGGCGGGATTCTCCTTTCCAGTGGTGGTCAAACCGGTGGACAACATGGGCGCCCGGGGAGTTCGCCGGGTGGATGACGAGCAGCAGCTGTTTCAAGCCCTTGAAGCGGCCTTGCAGCAGTCCGGCAGCGGCCGGGCGATCGTCGAGCAGTTTCTGGATGGGCCGGAGCTCAGCCTGGACGCCCTGGTCTACGACGGCCGGGTCACGATCTGCGGGGTGGCGGACCGGCATATCTGTTTTCCTCCCTATTTTGTCGAGATGGGACATACCCTGCCCAGCGCACTCGATACCGCTTCGGTGCGCAGTGTAGAAGAGGTTTTCATTCGGGGTATCCACGCTTTAGGGATCCATAGTGGAGCCGCCAAGGGAGATATCAAGATGACACCGGCGGGAGCCGTGGTCGGGGAGATAGCCGCCCGTTTGTCAGGAGGCTACATGTCGGGGTGGACCTATCCCTTCGCCTCCGGTGTGGAAGTTACCGAGGCGGCCCTGAATATCGCTGTGGGCCTTCCCCCGGGCGATTTGACACCCAAACGGGACTGGGTCTCGGCGGAGCGGGCCTTTATCTCGATCCCGGGCACTGTCGAAGCGCTGGAGGGGTCGGAGAAGGCGTTACAGCAGTCCGGCATCGAAGAGCTGTTTCTGCGGGTTTCCGAGGGACAGCAGGTAGAGCTGCCCATCAACAACATGGGCAAGTGCGGCAACCTGATCTCCAGGGCACCCAGCAGGCGGGAAGCGCTGCAGGCGGTGCAGGCGGCCGTGCAGACCGTGCTGGTTCGCCTGAAGCCGGGGAGCTCCCGCACCGAAGAGTATCTGGACGGGAGTTATCAGAGCGGGTTTTCCGCCTTTTCAGGGCTATCCCCCCGGGGCGCCCGCGGGCTTGCGGCCCTGCCCCCGTACATCGGAGACCTCACGAGCTACCCTCGGCGGCAGGGTGATGTCAAGATCCTGGTCCCGCGGCAAGTCGAGCTGGAAGAGGCCCGGGACTGGCACGGATTCACCCTCGAAGCGGCTTTCCGAAGGGTGGTGGAGATCACGGGCGTCCGGCCCGTCGAATCCGCAGAAGCGGCTCCTTCCTCCGCCCGGCAGCGGCGGGGCGGCCTGACCTTGGGATATCTGTTCTGGAAAGCTCTGATCAAGGGAGGGGTTCAGGCAGGTGTCTATCTGATCGATACCTTATGTGATCCGGCGGGCAATCCGAAGCAAGTAGTGAGGAGATGGTTGGGTTGGCAATAAAGATGCGAGGGACGATCGTAGGTCTGCTCCTTCTACTGCTTGGGGCGGGACTTTTCGCAGAGTCTATGCCACTTGCCGGAGTGCTGGAGCAATTCAAAGCCAGCCTGCAGTGGAATCCGGCAACCGAGACCGGATATCTCGATCTGAGCGGAGAAGGTTTAGGGGAGCTGGGAGACCGGATCATCTTTTCTATAGGTTCTCCCTGGATGGTGGTGAACTACCGCGAGAAGATCCGCACCCTGGGGGTCCAGCGCTCCGAGGGAGGTCTCTTGTTCCCCGACGGAACTCTCGAAGCCCTGAACCGCTACTTCGAACTGAGAGCCCTGCGGCGAATCCTGCCCAGGGTTGCGGCGATCCTGATCGACCCGGGGCACGGCGGAAAGGACTCCGGAGCGATCGGATATCATACCGGCAAGGGCGAGGAGCTGCGCATCCTGGAAAAGGACGTGGTGCTGGAGGTTTCGAAAAAGCTCTATCAGCTGTTGAAGGCGGAATATCCGGATAAGCAGATCTTCCTCACCCGGAATGACGACACCTATCTCAAGCTCGAGGAACGAACGGAAATCGCCAACAATGTAGCGCTCCGGGAACACGAAGCGATCATTTTCGTTTCCATCCACGCCAATGCCGCCTTCAACAAAGACGCCAGGGGATACGAGGTGTGGGTGCTTCCCGGTGACTATCGGCGAACCCTGATCGATACAACCACACTGGATGAACAGACCAGACCCATCGCCCCCATCCTGAACGTCCTTCTCGAAGAGGAGTACTCGATCGAGAGTGCGTCCCTGGCCAAGGCCGTGTTGGACAGCTTTGACAATTTCGTAGGGGATGTGACGGAAAACCGCGGTATTCGGGAGGAATCCTGGTTCGTGGTCCGGAAGGCAAAGATGCCCTCGATCCTGATCGAGCTCGGTTACGTGACCAACAAGGAGGAAGCCCATCTCCTGGCCGAGGAGTCGTACTTGCAGAAACTTGCACGGGGAATATATACTGGGATTCGTAGTTTCGTATCCAACTTCGAGAGCACAAAAGGGTTCACGGAGTGAAACGAGTAACCTGAGTAGGGGAGCCGCCGCAGCCTTGAGTATCGACAACAAAGCAGTGCGCCTGATTTTCGGAGCCTTGTTTCTGTTCCTCATCGTGCTGTCCCTATCCTTCTACTTTCTAAGCACACCCTGGAGCGCCCGGGTGCTGTTCTTTCCCGAGACTGCCACCGGCCGGCTGGTCGGGGAGCGTCGTTTCCTCCCTCCCCGTCGGGAGCTGACGGCAAATGTCGAGCTGTACGTGCAGGAACTGATCCTGGGTCCCGCCGATCCCCTGCTGAGTCGTGTCGTGCCCAGAGACGTGACTCTGCAATCTGTGCTTTCCCGCCAGGGAGAGGTGTACGTGAGTCTGTCCAAAGAGATCGTCGATCTGTCTCCCGGCGCCGCCCTGAGCTTTGACCGGGCCGTGCAGACGATCGCTAACGGCGTGCTGTACAACTTCCCCCATGTCAAACGACTCTATCTGCTGGTGGAGGGACAGCTTCCGGGCGAGCAGTACGCCGATGGATTCACCTTCGAAAAAAAAATATTGAAATAATGAAAAATAAAACGTTAAGTTTATACACCCCGTATCAGATATAATAAAAAGAGAAAACTTGTTGACATCGATTTGGAGTGCCGTATACTTTAGAGTGAACAAGGAGAGGAAAGGAGCATTGCATGAAAAAGCTGTGCATTATTATTGGAATT
>CAZBXU010000189.1:0-6353 GCA_964495755.1 uncultured Spirochaetaceae bacterium
TTATCGCCAAAACCAATCTGAGTGAGCGGATTCTTACAATCCAAAAAGATTAAGGAAATGCTAACGAGAAGAATGAATACAGAGGCTCTCTTTAGGTATCCGTTCATAGCTCCATGACTCTCCCTTCAACCCTATTCTTCCCTTTTTCTCTTTCCAACTTTCTCGTTTACCCCTCCCATACTTCTCCGATCCACGCGGTAGAGCGGTACCCTTGCACCTCTACATCTTGTTTCGGCAAAAAACTTCTTTTTCCGGACTTTTGAAAAAAGGAATGCAAACAGACCAGGTTTCGCGGCATATCCGAATTCGGATTAGCCAACCCATACAATAGATATCACATAACCGGAAGGAATTCCGATTTTTTTTAAGCTTCTGCCGGGAAAACGATCACACCCCTACGGACCGGATCTGCAGCACCGAGGGGATGGCACGGAGGCTCTTCAGCACCTGGTCGAAGTCCCGGCCGTTGTCCAGCTCCACGGTGAAGAAACCCTGGAGGGTTTCGGGGATGTTCTCCTCGAGCTTGCCCTCGATCAGGTGGCCGTTGAACTTCTTGATCGCCCCCTCCACTTCAGAGAAGAGGTTGGTGGTCATGCGCGCGGTGACCTCGAAGCGGCGGGTGGCCTTGGGACTGACCGTCTCCCACTCCACCTCCAGATGCCGTTCGTCGAACTCTTTGATGTTCGCCAAATTGGGACAGGAGGCCTTGTGCACGATGATGCCCCGGCCGCGGGAGATATAGCCGACGATTTGGTCCCCGGCGGCGGGCCGGCAGCAGCCGGCAAGGTGGATCATCATGTTGCGCTCGTCCCCGATGCGGATACCCACCTTGGTGGCATCCCGGACCTGGGTCTCCGACTCCATCCGGTCGCGCCAGCGCCGGCCCGGGCGTTTGGCCGGCCCGGGTTCGCTGCCTGGTTTTGTCTCGCGAGGGCTTCCGCCCTTTTTCTTGGCCACGATGTTGCGGTCGATGATCAGGTTGGGCTCGTTCTGGAGCAGCCAATGCCGGATCTTGGATCGGGCCCGGGAGGTGCGCACGATGCGCAGCCAGTTGAGGTGGGGATGGGCTGAAGGGGCGGTCAGGATCTCTATGCCCTGGGTGTTTTTCAGCTCCTCGTTCAGCCGGATCAGGTTGCCGTCGGCCTTGACGGCCATGCAGTGATTCCCGATCTCAGTGTGGATATGATAGGCGAAATCCAGGGCCGTTGCCCCCCGGGGCAGCTCGATGATGTCCCCCTGGGGAGTGAATACGTAGATCGAGTCCCGAAGCAGCTCCCGCTTGATTTCCTCGAGGAAATCGGGTGAGTTGACATTGGTGGAGTCCCAGCTCTTCAACATATTGATGATGGTCAGCTGCTCCGGTTTGATCCGCTCCCCCGTCAATTCACGCTTGTACAGCCAGTGGGCGGCGATCCCCTCTTCTGCGGTGCGGTGCATCTGGTGGGTCCGGATCTGGATCTCCAGCATCTTGCCCTCCGGTCCCATGACCGTGGTATGCAGGCTCTGATAGAGGTTGGACTTGGGCATGGCGATGAAATCCTTGAAACGCCCCTCGATCGGCTTCCAGAGGTTGTGGAGGATCCCGAGAAGCTCGTAACACTGCCCCGGGGTTTCGCAGAGCAGGCGAATGCCCGCCAGATCGTAAATCTCGTCGATCATCCTGCCCTTTTTTTTGATCTTTCTGTACATCGAGTAGTAGTGCTTGACCCGGCTCTCGACCACAATCGGGATTTCCGCCTTTTCGGCTTCCCCGCGGATGCTCTGCTCCATGGAACTCAAGAAACCGTGAAGATCTTCCTTCCTCTCCTGGACGAAATGATCGATCTGCTCGTAGGCCCGAGGATGAATCACCCTCAAGGCCAGGTCCTCCAGCTCGCTCTTGATACGGGACATCCCGAGCCGGCCCGCCAGGGGAGCGTAGATCTCCAGGCATTCATCGGCGATACGCTTCTGGCTCTTGGGCTCGAGATATTCGAGGGTGCGCATATTGTGCAGCTTGTCCGCCAGCTTGATCATGATGACCCGGATATCCTTGACCATGGCAAAGAGCATCTTCCGGATGGTGGCGGCCGCCTGGGTGGTCTTGCTGCGGCCCCGGATCACCGATATTTTCGTCACACCCTGGACCAGGGCTTCCACCTCCCGGCCGTACTCCTTGCGCAGCTCCCGGGAGGAAAGGCCGGTATCCTCCAGGGCATCGTGGAGAAGGGCGGCGATCACGGTCTGGTAGTCCAGGTGGGCATCGACGAGAATCTCCGCCACGGTCAGGGGATGTAGGATAAACGGCTCTCCGCTGGCCCGCTGCTGTTTGTGGTGCAACCCTTCGCCCCAGCGCAGGGCTGAAAGGATCTTCTTTCGCTCCTCCTCGGGGTAATGATCGAGTTTCCGGGAGAAATTCCGGATCAGCGTCTTTGCTGAAGCTTCCATCATCGCCTCACCGCCGGGCTTTGATTACCCGATCCCGACCTGCCAAATCCGTAACTACGGTGATCTTTTCGAATCCCTGATCCGCAAGCTCACGCTGCAGGACGGGCATCTGCCGCGGAGCGGCTTCGAGAAGCAGATGTCCGGTAGAGCGCAGCTTCCGGGAGGACTGGCGGATCAGGCGGTGGAGCAGATCGGTACCGTGGACGCCGCCCTGCAGGGCGAGCTCCGGCTCGGGCCAGCCCACCTTCCTCATGTTTTCGACCTCCAGATCGGTCAAATAGGGTGGATTGGCCGTGATCAGGTCGTAGCGACCGGGGACCCCGGCGAGCAGATCGGAACGGTACAGACGGATCCGGGCTGTCGGCAGCAGTCGGCGGGCGTTACGGACAGCAACCTGAAGAGCTTCGACGCTTATGTCGGAGGCGGAGACTTTGAGCTCAGGAATGCTGTGTTTCAGGGCGATGGCCACACATCCGCTCCCCGTGCAGGCGTCGTGGACCCGCTTGGCCTGTGGGTAAGCTTTCAGAGTGCGCAGGGCTTCCTCTACCAGAATCTCGGTGTCCGGCCGGGGCACCAGGACCCGCTCATCCACGTGGAATTCCAGGCTGAAGAATTCTTTCTTTTTTCGGATGTAGGAGACGGGCAGACCTGCGCAGCGCAGGTCGATGAAGCTTCGGAAGCGGCTAAAACCCTCCTCGTCCATCGGATCCGGAAGAGAGGCGAGCAGTCTTTCTTTGCTGGTTCCCAGGGCTTCGGAGAGGAGCACCGTGGCATCGAGCATGGGGGTGTCTACTTCGGCATAGAAAAGAAGTCTCTTGCCCCGATTCAGGGCGTGTCCGACGGTCATACGGCCAGCTTCTTGAGGTATTCCTCCCGGGCGCTGAGTTTGAGGGCGTCGACGATTTCCTCCAGGTCTCCCATCATCACTTCTTCGAGACGGTACAGGGTCAAGTTGATCCTATGGTCGGTCATCCGGTTCTGGGGGAAGTTGTAGGTGCGAATCCGTTCGGAACGGTCTCCCGAACCGACCTGCATTCTTCGCGCCGCGGCCCGCTCTTCGTGCTTCTTCTCCTCTTCCCGCTCGAACAGACGCGCCCGAAGCACCCGCAGTGCTTTGGCTTTGTTCTTGTGCTGCGACTTCTCGTCCTGACAGGTGACCACCAATCCGGTGGCAAGATGTGTGATCCGCACGGCCGAGTCTGTTGTATTCACACTCTGTCCGCCCGGCCCGGAGGAGCGGTAGACATCGACCCGCAGATCCTCCTGGCGGATGGCAATTTCGGTCTGTTCCGCCTCCGGCAGTACGGCGACGGTCACGGCGGAGGTGTGGATTCGGCCCCCCGTCTCAGTGACGGGAACCCGCTGAACCCTGTGTACGCCGCTTTCGTAGCGGAGGCTTTCATAAACGCTTTTACCACTGATCGAGAAGATAATTTCCTTGAATCCTCCGATCTCGGTCTGATGGGAGGAGAGAATCTCAATGGTCCACCGCCGCGCCTCCGCGTATTTGGAGTACATGCGGAACAGGTCGGCGGCGAACAGAGCAGCCTCCTCTCCTCCGGTGCCGGCCCGGATCTCCATGATGATGTTCTTCAGATCCAGCGGGTCTTTGGGAATGAGCAGAACTTTGAGCTCCTGCTCCATCTGCTCCTCCCGCACCTGCAGGATTTCCAGTTCCTCCCGGGCCAGGGCGATAAGCTCCCCCTCCCCCCCCTCTTCGATCAGCTGCTCGGTTCCGTCGATCTCTGATTTCAGCTTCTTGTATCGGCTGTATTGCTCGACGACCTCCTCCAGGCCGGCTATTTCCCGCATCAGCTCCTTATACCGCTGCTGATCCTTGATCACTCCCGGGTCGGAGAGCAGGGTTTGCAGTTCCTGGTGGCGTTCGACCATCTTGTCTATCTTTTCAAACATGGTTTTCTTTCGAGTCCCAGAGGCTAAGGTACTATAAATATAGTCCCCTTTCAATTGGGGTCAGAGGAAGAAGCCGGGCGTTTCGCTCCGGTGAAGACGAATCCAAACAGGCTGCCGCAGATTCCACCGATGATGTGGGCGAACTGGGATATGTTGTCCTCGGCGAAAGCGTTGATGAACTCCTTGGCCAAGAACAACACGACGATCAGAATAAAAGTCAGGGGGATTTCCCCGGATCGTATGTTGGTAAAAGAGCTCAAGAGGATCAGCATGAACACAATCCCGCTGGCTCCCATCAATCCGGTGGAGAAGAAGATGATGTTCAGGATTCCGGTAACCAGGGCTGTCACCATAAGCATCACCAACAACGCTCCGGAACGATACTTCTCCTCGAGCACCGGTCCTATCAGCAGGATGAAGCTGAAGTTGCTCATCAGGTGAAGCCAGCTTCTGTGCCCTGCAACGTGGGTAAAGAGGCGAAGGAAATCAAGGATCGACCCGTTGAAGGTTGGGTAGGAGACAAAATAGCTTTCAGTGAATCCGCCGACAACCTGATTGATGACCAGTACCGCTGTAGACAGCAATGTAAAGGTGAGAATTACAGGCGCGTTATAGCGGATTCGCATGTCAAGTATCGAGGATCTTTCTGATCTTCCGCAGCAGAGCCTCGCTGGTAAAGGGTTTGATGATTACATTAAAGCGTTCCGCCGGTTCATGGCCCATATTTGCCGAGATCATCAACACCTTGATGGTGGGCTGGTTCTCCAGGATTTTCTCTACCAGATCGACGCCTCTCATCTCGGGAAGCTCTGTTATGCTGATCAGGAGGTCCACATCTAAGGTCTTCCACAAGCCCAGGGCATCGGAGCCGCTGGCCGCGGCGTTCACCGTATACCCGTACTTCTGAAGTACCGTCTTGGTGTATCGCCGCACCTTGGCTTCGCTCTCCACCAGGAGGATTCGTTCGCTTCCCTTCAGTTTTTCTTCCGGTTTGTGAGTTTCCTCGCTGCGAATCAACTCCTCTTCGGTAACCAGGGGGAAATACACGGTAAAACTGCTTCCCTGGCCCGGTTCGCTGTGGGCAAATATATAGCCGTCGTTCTGTTTGACGATTCCGTACACCGTGGATAGTCCCAACCCGGTGCCCTTGCTTGGATCCTTGGTAGTGAAAAAGGGCTCAAAGATGTGCTCCAGGGTATCGGCGGACATCCCGATTCCCGTGTCCAGGGCCGAGCAAAACACGTAGCTACCCGTTGGGACCATATAGAGCTCTCCGGAATCCGGGTTTTCGATGTCTGTTCTACGGGTTTCTATTGTCAGGATCCCGCCTTCGGGCATGGCATCTCGAGCGTTGGCGGCCAGGTTGAGAATCACCTGCTCCACCTGCACAGGATCGGCATAGATGTTGAGAGGACCTTCCTGTCCACGGATGTTCAGCTGCACCGCCTCACCCACGAGTCTGATGATCATCTCCCGGCTGCTGTACAGCAGCTTGTTTAGATCCACCACCTTCGGCTGAACCACCTGGCGGCGGCCGAAGGCGAGCAGCTGGCGAGTGAGGGCGGCCGCCCGTGAGGAGGTCGCCTTGATCTGTTCGATGTCCCGCCGCAGGGTATGCCCTTTTTCCAACTCGTCGAGCAGCAGCTCGCAGTACCCGTTGATTACCATCAGCATGTTGTTGAAATCGTGAGCGATACCCCCGGCCAGTTGGCCCACCGCTTCCATCTTCTGGGCTTGAAACAGCTGCTGCTCGAGCTTCTTGCGCTCTGTAATATCATTGCCGATGCTCAGGATCCCGACGAGCTGTCCCGCCTCATTGTAGATCGGCTTATTCGACCAGGAGACCCATATGGAATTCCCGTCTTTGGTGATGTTCTCATTTTCATTGTAGATAAACTCATTTGGTCTGCCGGTTATCCCCTCGATCATGGCGACCAGATCGCGGCCCGAGGCATCCTTGTCCGGGACGATCGTCCCTAGTACCGGACGTCCTACCAAATCGGCTAGGCTGT
>CAZBXU010000190.1:0-6336 GCA_964495755.1 uncultured Spirochaetaceae bacterium
AGTCCAGCAGGCCGACATTGACGTTTTTCCGGTGCTGTTTCGCCTTGTCCTTGAACTGGGTCATCCGTTCCAGCTCGCCCAAAGGCGTGATCGTGTTGAAGATCCAGGTCAGCTCGGCATGCCCGGGAACCTCCGACTGGATGAACAGGTGGGCCTTATCCAGGTCGATTCCGCAGGCAAACAGGCCCAGGGCCAACTCGAAGCAGCTGTTCGGCATCTCTTTCGGGTCATATTCGATGGTAATGGCATGAAGATCGACCACGGAGATGTAGGTTTCGTACTTGTGCTGCAGCGCGACCCAATTTCGAATCGCCCCGAAGTAGTTTCCTATGTGCAGCAGCCCGGTTGGCTGTATTCCTGTAAAGAGGACCTTCATATTACTCTCCCGCTGTGCTACTGGTGATTAGAAGCAGAAAGTCGTACTATATGTAAAGGGAAGCACCGGGAATGTCAAGCTATCGGTCGAAGCCGAGAAAGATCGCCGTGGCTGAAGGACGGGCTATGGTCAGGGTGCGCAAGATCAAGACCCGGGATCTGGCCACGATCGGCGTGTGCCCGGCCTGCTGGAACATAAAGGAACGCCGGCGGGATCTGCTCATCCAGTTGAAGAAGATGGACCTCGAAGTGGTCCATAGAGACGATCTGTTGGAGGGCGTGTATCGACCGGGCCGAAAACATGCACCCGGCTGTCGCCACGCCTCGCTGCAGCCGGACCCCTGGAAACGCTTCGAGTCCCAGATCAAGAAATATAAAAGATAGCCTGCTCTCTCAGGCGATTAGATCCTCACCGAGCAGAAAATCGATAATCCTTTGGTGTCGGATCCCATTCAGATCCCGCGGCTGCATTCGGTCCATGGATAGGAGGATTCGGGGATAGGCGTCGTCGACAGCGGAGAGAGGTGTACACTCTCTTTCAAGAGTTGCTCGGGTTTCAAGCAGATAAGCGACTTGAATATAGAAACGACCGGATTCTGTTTCGGCGACAAAGTCGATCTCCCGATTCCCGAGAGAGCCAACCGAAACGCTAAAACCCCGCCTTCTGAGCTCCAGATACACGAGATTCTCAAGCATTCCCGATATATCATGCTCGCGATACCCGAGCAATCCATTCCGTAGCCCGATGTCTCCAAGGTATAGTTTGTTGTTGACTTCCATTCGACGACGACCTTTGATGTCATATCGATTCACGATATCACAGAGAAAAGCCTCCTGCAGATGGGAAAGATAGTTGAGAACCGTATCAACAGAGATTGAACGCCGCTGGCTTTTAAGAAAATCAGAGATGCGTTTTGCAGAGATTAAACTACCGATATTGGCCATTACAAACAGGACGACGTCTTCTAATAAGCGGACGTTGCGGATCTGGTGGCGAGTCACAATATCGCTGAGTACGATGGTGTTGAACACATCCCGAAGCATCTGAGTCACTACCAATTCGCTTAAATCGGTGTGCAGAACACCGGGAAGCCCGCCCAGGTGAAGATAGAGTTCGAATAGCTCCTCATCTGCGATATCGGTATTTTCTCTCAGCCGGGAGAGGTCCCGAAATTCCCTCAAACTAAGGGGGAAAATCCGAAATGTGATATATCGTCCGGCTATTCGGGTTGCCAGCTCGCCGGAGAGCAGAGAGGCGTTGGAGCCGGAAATGAGGACTTGAGTTCCCGCGCTTCCGAGGAGAGAAGCAACGGCTCGTTCCCAACTCTCGATTTGTTGGACCTCGTCGACAATTACAATCCGTGGTGTCCTTTCCGCGGTTTCCGATTCTACGTATTCAATCAAGTCACGTGCGTTGCGGACTGAATCGAAATCCATTGACTCTTTATCGATATAGACCACGTCGGTGGTAGCTCGAACTTCAGCGGCAAATTGACGAAGAAGGACGCTCTTCCCCACCCGACGAAGGCCGGTAACGACTACAATGTTCAGCGTATTGACAAAACGGTGGAGTCGTTCCAAATAGAAGGCTCTTCTTAACTCAACCATATTTCGAGTATAGTCGAAATATAATATGAAATCCAGGTAAATTCGATTATAATCGAAGAATATTGGAACGTACCGCTGTCTCGAGCTCCCGTTGCGATCGATTCTTTATATACTCGAAGAGCTTGTGATGGCCGCCTGTTTCAAAGGACTTGAACTGCAGCCCTATGTCTTCGCCGTTTCGCGAGATCCTGGCCGCTACCGCTATCTGCTCATCCTCCACCCGCAAGGTGCAGTGTTGAAGTTGGTCGTCTCGGCGTAGATCCGCGGTCAGGGAGGGATCGTGGGGTCGGAAACTCGCTCCCTTGATCGATATTTCAGCAAGGGATCCGGTCACGACGGCCAAGGTCCGGGGATGGCTGAAAATGAGCTTGAGCTTATCAGCATCGGTGGGGATCAGACGATGAAATCTGCGTTTGTCTTTCAGCGACCCGTAGCGTCTGTACAGCTCTTCCAACCGCTGCATCTGCTGCTTCTCCGTCAGATTGGCGTCGATGATCCCGTTGGCGCCTAGGAATATGGCTTTGGCAGCCTCTTCGAAGGGGGGATCTTTGGCGAGTATGACAAATACGGCCTGGTCTTTGGACAGTTTCTCCCGCAGGAGCTTCAGGGTTGGCTTCCAGTGCCGTGGGAAATCGATGGCGTTGAACACGAGCAAATCCGGTTCCAGTTCATCGATGTTGTCGATGACCTTTACCGGATCACTGAAATAGATGATTTCAAAGCCGATGGGATTGAGGTGATAGGCGATTAGGTCTTTAAGACCTTCCCGCTGGGCAACGACCAGCAATTTCATTCATTCCGTTCCCAGGTTGACGATTTCGTAGTCCGTGATCACCCATATTGTATCACGTCTTTCCAGGGAATAGGTATACCTTTTTACTTCGACGTAGTCCCGGTATTGGAATTTTTCGATCACCGTGACCCGTCCTTCGAAGGGGGTATAGCTGGTTTGAACGATTTCATAAGTCACCGGAATCACGAGGATATCGACATCCACGGTCTCCGATAGCAGCTGT
This sequence comes from uncultured Spirochaetaceae bacterium, assembly GCA_964495755.1. GTDB lineage: Bacteria > Spirochaetota > Spirochaetia > SZUA-6 > DRHE01 > JAFGQJ01. The sequence continues at coordinate 3,000 of CAZBXU010000190.1, forward strand.
TCTTTGTACCGATCGAGTGCGGCCCGACGGTTCTCCTCTGACATCCGGCGATAGGACTGAGCGCGTCCCGGATTCTTCAGGTACAGATTCTCCAGATCGAGATAGAGAAAGAACTTTTCCCACTGACTCTTCTGACGGGCCCCGAGCATGTAATCCACGACTTCATCCGGTGGCAGGGGCTGCCTCTGGATGAGTTTCCCCGTCTCCGCTTCTATTCCGGCCCGCTGTTCTTCAAGGACGATTGCCGGACGGATATTGAGAGTCAGGGCATTGGAGCGGATCGTTCCGCCGGGGCCGCGGAGGTTCAACTCCGGATAGAACAGGGCTTGGACCGTGTAAAGGCCGGCCTTCGGGACTTCAATAAACTCATCCAGGGAGACCACGACGCCGTACTTTTCCCCCGGTTCAAGACTGATCTCCCTGTAGAGCACGGGCTGATTGGCGGTGCGGGACCTGGTGAACTCTTGAGAGTGGTCCAGCAGGATGTTCGTCGGGGTAGTCACCTCAAAATCGAAATTGAACATACGATTCTCTGCCATCTTGAATCGAAAGGCCTGGCTGGAGTTGTTAGTCAAAATAGCTTCCAGGGATACGGGGTGCTCACTATCACCCAAAAAGTAGATACGCTTTTCGTAGAAGCGGATGTGAAAATCCACTCCCTCCGCATCGGTGGAAAAACTCTCCTGAGCAATCAAAACAAGCAGCAGGAGGAAAACAATTCGCTTTATTGGTACCACTAGATAATACTCCCTCGTTCCCTTATTATCTTCGGTAAATCCCATGATATATTTATTACGATTAAGAGTTACCCGCCTACCCTATTCAGCTTCTATACTTGACAAAGGTCGGTGAGAGAACTAGACAAGAGAGAGTGAGCATCGATTCCTTCACAGATCGTCTTTCCGAAAGCCTAAGCTCCTACACGCCTTTCAACGAACTGCGCCGGCGGGTTCGGGAAGAGCGGTTCCCGGTCGAGGTGGAAGGTGTGCAGGGTGGGTTTCTCGCCTCCCTTGCGGCCGCACTGTCTCGAGAGGTGCAGGGCAGTACCGTCCTCGTAGTGCCGACGGAGCAGGAGGCTGGAGAAATACATGCGGATCTGGGATTGTTCGCCCGGGAGGTCCTGTCCTTCCCCTGGTGGGGAACCCTTCCCTACGGGCAGGGGCACCCCTTGCCGGCTGTACACGGACAGCGAACCTACGTGCTCAACCGGCTCCAGGGTGGGGATCGAGCCCTGATAGTGACCTCCCTGCGGGCTTTGCTCAATCCCGTTCCCGATCCGAAGGAGTTCGAGGGCAGAGGCGTCGCCTTAGCCCTGGGGGACACTATCGATACCCTCCTGTTGGCTGAAAAGCTCTCCGCTTTGGGTTACCTGCGGGTTCCCCGAGTCAGTCTGCGGGGCGAGTTTGCCGTCCGGGGAGAGGTGGTAGATGTTTACTCCTACGGCAGCGAGGCGGGCTTGAGGATCATCTTCGATTTCGACAAAATCACTCAGATCCGTTACTTCGAGCCCTTCACGCAGGCATCGGTGTCGGACAGGCGGAAGGCATTGATACCGCCGACCCGGGAGGTGATCTTTGACGAAAAAACCCTGCAGCGGTTGCGGATGAACCTCGGGCAGATCTGCCCCGGGTCAACCGAGGCGGGCATCGAGCAGTTCCTGGAAAAACTTCGCCTGAACCCCGATATACCCGGCAGCGAGTACCTCTTTCCCCTCTGTTCCGAGGAGCGGTGTTCCCTCCTGGACTACCTACCAGCAGGTTCGCTCCTCCTCGCGGTTGACTCGGAAGGACTTCACGGGGGCTCGGCGGTACTGCGTCGAGAGTATCTCGAGTTGTACAGGAAAAGCGGCGTCGCCCAGGGTGGGGTGAATAGGGACAGCTTCCGCCCGCCACCCCGGCAAATACTGCTCGATTATTCCATCCTGGAAACATCCTTCAACCGAATCGTGAACCTGCACTCGCTCAAAGGCGGCGGGGAGGGAAGCGACCGGATGCAGATGGGCTGCGATCCTCCCCGCTCGTTCTTCGGCAACCTCAGTTTTTTCAAAGAGGAGCTGCAAAACCTGCTCGATATCGGGTACTCGGTTTTCGTATTCGCAGATTACGCTCATCAGGCGGAACGGCTGGGCCATCTCCTCAAAGACCTGGAGGTGACGGTACTGCCCCAGGGCATCTCCCAAGGCTTCTCTCTTCCCGCCCTACAGATCCTGGTTATAGAGGAAAATGAAATATTTGGTCGTAAACGGCGTATTCCCCGTTCCGTGGCCACGGCAAAGAGCCGGGCCATCGACTCCTTTGTGGATTTGAGTCCGGGAGACTACGTTGTTCATCTGCAGTACGGAATCGGGCTGTTCAACGGGATTGAACGGATCAAGGCGGCGGGCCACGAGCGTGACTACATCTGTCTGGAGTACGACGACGGCGAGAAGGTCTTTCTGCCGATCGAGCAGGTCAACCTGATTCAAGCGTACATCGGTCAGGAGGGGAGGCGTCCCAAGCTCGATAAATTGGGAGGCAAGGGCTGGCAGAGCAAGAAGGAGCGGATCCGGCGCTCGGTGCAGGAGATGGCGAAACGGCTGGTGTCGCTGTACTCGGCGCGCAGTACGGTCAAAGGATTCGTCTTTCCTCCGGACACGGATTGGCAGAGCGAGTTCGAAGCGCGTTTTCCCTACCAGGAGACCGAAGATCAGCTCCGGGCTATCGAGGAGGTCAAGACCGATATGGAGGGTTCCCGGCCGATGGATCGACTGATCTGTGGGGATGTGGGCTACGGCAAGACCGAGGTCGCCCTGCGCTCGGCTTTCAAGGCGGTGATGGGGGGCAAGCAGGTTGCTTTCCTGGCCCCCACGACGATTCTCTCCGAGCAGCACTTCGAGACTTTCCAGGAGCGTTTTGCAGGTTATCCCGTTTCAGTAGAAATGCTCTCCCGTTTCATCAAGCCGGCACAGCAGAAGCGTATCCTTGCTTCCCTGACCGACGGAGGCACGGATATCGTGATCGGTACGCATCGTCTTCTGCAGCGCGATGTTCAGTTGAAGAATCTCGGCTTGATGATCGTGGACGAGGAACAGCGCTTCGGCGTCAAGGACAAAGAGCGGCTGAAGGAATTGAAGACCTCCGTGGATTGCCTCACCCTGACCGCCACACCCATTCCCAGGACATTACATATGGCGCTGATGAAGATACGGGATATGTCGATCATCAACACGCCGCCTCAAAACCGCTATCCGATAGAGACCTTCATCCAGGAGTTTGACGAAGAAGTCATCACCCGGGCCGTTCGGCAGGAGATCGACCGGGGCGGCCAGGTATACTACCTCCATAACCGGGTGCAGACG
>CAZBXU010000191.1:0-6303 GCA_964495755.1 uncultured Spirochaetaceae bacterium
AACCTGCCCCCTCTGGACTTCCTGTTTCTCAACACCCCGGAGAAGACAACCGACGTTGTCACCGGCCCGTCCCTCATCCAGGATCTTGTTGAACATCTCGACACCGGTTACAACGGTCTTGCGGGTGTCCTTGATGCCGACGATTTCCACCTCTTCCCCGACCTTGATGATACCGCGCTCGATTCTACCGGTGACCACGGTTCCACGACCGGAAATCGAAAAAACGTCCTCGATCGGCATCTGGAAGGGTTTTTCAATGGGCCGCTCGGGCAGGGGGAAGTACTCATCCATGGTCTTGAGCAGATCTTCCACCGGCTTCATGGCTTCCGGGTCGTCGGGATTATCCATCGCCTTCAGAGCAGAGCCTTTGACAATGGGAATATCATTTCCCGGAAACTCGTACTCGTTCAGCACATCCCGAACCTCTTCCTCGACCAGTTCGATCAGATCAGGATCATCCACCTGATCGGTTTTATTGAGGAACACGACGATGGCGGGCACTCCCACCTGGCGAGCCAGAAGGATATGCTCCCGTGTCTGGGGCATAACCGAATCCGGAGCCGAAACGACCAGGACGGCCCCATCCATCTGGGCTGCGCCGGTGATCATGTTCTTGATGTAGTCGGCGTGACCCGGGCAGTCGACGTGGGCGTAGTGCCTGTTGTCGGTCTGGTATTCCACGTGTCGGGTGTTGATGGTGATACCCCGCGCCTTCTCTTCCGGTGCGTTGTCGATATCCTCGAACTTCATCACCTTGTCGCCGTGCTTGGCATTACAATACATGGTAATCGCCGCAGTCAGGGTCGTTTTGCCATGATCCACATGACCAATTGTCCCAACGTTGATATGGGGTTTGGTCCTCTCAAACTTTGCCTTTGCCATGCTAACCTCCTTGCGCTTATAGGCAAATCAAATCCTAAGTTAATGTGTAGGTGCAGGGGTTTCAACCCCGGACCTTTCCCACGATCTCATCCTGGACTGTTTTAGGAGTCGGCTGGTAGGAGGAAAACTGCATGGTGTGGTTGGCTCGTCCCTGCGAAAGGCTACGCAGCCGGGTGGCATACCCGAACAGAAGTCGTAACGGAACGACAGCTTTCACCACCTTACCCCCATGCCGATCTTCGATCCCCTCAATCCTTCCCATTCGTCCCATGAGGTCGGAGATCAAATCCCCCAGATACTCCTCCGGGGTGAAAATCTCCACGCCCATGATCGGTTCCAGGATGGTCGGTTTGGCTCTTTCAAGCCCAATTTTATAGGCCATCGAAGCGGCGATCCGGAAGGCCATATCGCTGGAGTCTACCTCGTGGCACGATCCGTCGAGCAGAATGGCCCGAAAATCCACCATCGGATATCCAACCAGCACTCCGTTCGCTTTGGCTTCCTCTATTCCCTTTTGAACAGCAGGAATATACTCCTTCGGAATGCCACCGACTACTTTTTTCTTTTCGAAAAGAAACCCGGTACCCGTCGGAAGCGGTTCAAAACGCATCACCACGTGGCCGTATTGGCCTCGTCCACCGCTCTGCCTGATAAACTTTCCTTCAGCCTCTGCGGAGGCTGCAATGGTTTCTCTGTAGGCCACCTCCGGTTTGCCGATCTTCGCCGCTACCTTATACTCTCTGAACAGCCGCTCCACCAGAATCTCCAAATGAAGCTCTCCCATTCCGGAAAGAATCGTCTGACCCGTATCCCGGTCATGACGGATCCGAAAGGTAGGATCTTCATCCAGGAGCTTGCTGATCGCAGTGCTAAGGCTTTCAGCATCGGCTTTGGTCTTAGGCTCTATCGCGATGGAGACAACAGGCTCTGGAAACACCATCGATTCGAGAATGACGGGGTGCTTCTCGTCACACAGAGAATCCCCCGTGCTTACCTTCTTCAAGCCCACAGCTGCCGCGATATCTCCGGCACGCACGCTTTCAATCTGTTCCCGATCGTTGGCATGCATGCGCAGCAGCCTGTGCACTCGTTCTCGCCGATCCGCCGTGGCGTTGTATAAGGTGCTTCCCGCCTTCAAGGCTCCACTGTACACTCGAAAATAAGCCAGCTTACCAACGTAAGCGTCGCTCATGATCTTAAACACCAGAGCCGCAAAAGGCTGCTCTACCTCCGGCTTCAAGCTTATGTAATCCCCCGTGTTCGGCTGTATCGCCGAAACGCTCGGGATCTCTACGGGGGAAGGCAGGTAATCCAACACCGCGTCGAGAAGTGTTTGGATCCCCTTGTTTCTAAAAGCGGCTCCGCACAGCACAGGAAAGATCTTTCCCTTCAGCGTTGCAGCCCGCAAGACCTGCTTGATTCGGTCTTCGGTCAGTTGTTTTCCTTCCAGATACTCCTCAAGAAAAGTATCATCGGTTTCCGACAACCGCTCCAGCAACGCCCCTCGCATCTCCGCCGCTTTTTCCAACAATCCTTCGGGAAGCCCGACCACGCGGTAGCGGGCACCCAGAACATCTTCATCCCACAGATACGCTTTCATCCCGATGAGATCCACCACTCCGGTAAAATCCGACTCCGCCCCGATGGGAAGTTGAATGGCCGTAGCATTGGCCCCGAGACGACTGTGAAGCTCTTCAACAACAGCTTCAAAACGTGCCCCGGTACGATCCATCTTGTTGATGAAGATGATCCGTGGGATCCGATAACGGTTGGCTTGCTTCCACACCGTTTCGCTCTGAGGCTCCACCCCTTTGACGGCACAAAAAACGCCTATGACTCCATCTAAAACTCTCAAAGATCGTTCCACCTCGGCCGTGAAATCTACATGGCCGGGTGTATCTATTATGTTGATCTGGTAGCCCTTCCAGGAACAAAAAGTTGCGGCGGCGGTAATGGTGATACCCCGCTCCTTTTCGAGCTCCATCCAATCCATTTCCGCTTCCCCCGCGTGCACCTCCCCCATTTTGCGGGTTCTGCCCGTGTAATAAAGGATTCGCTCCGTCGTTGTCGTCTTCCCGGCGTCTATATGCGCCGTGATTCCGATATTACGAATCCTCTCAAGCGGGAACGGAACGGACATACGCTCATGCCCCGTGATGCTCCGGTGAGCACCCCTGGCGACCAGCTAAACTACCAACGGTAGTGGGCAAACGCCTTGTTTGCCTCGGCCATCCGGTGAGTGTCTTCTTTTTTCTTGAAAGCAGCTCCCGTCTGATTATAAGCGTCGATCAGCTCGGCGCTCAGTTTCTCGCTCATCGACGAGCCATGCCGATCCCTGGCATACTGGATAATCCAACGCATAGCCAAAGCTTCCCGTCTGCTTTCGCGGACCTCGACCGGAACCTGGTAGGTTGAACCCCCAACTCTTCGTGACTTGACCTCAACCACAGGCTTCACATTTTCGAGCGCTTTTTCAAATACCTCTACCGGATCTTTGTCAACTTTGCTTTTAACAACATCCAGGGCGGCGTACACGATGTCATAGCCGACCGACTTTTTGCCCTGCATCATCATTCGAACAACAAGTCGGGAAATGTTCAGATTGCCGTACTTCGGGTCCGGCGGAATAGGCCGCTTCGGCGGTATTCTTCTTCTTGGCATAGAACTTCCTCGTCAAACCTTCGGGCGCTTGGTACCGTATTTTGACCGCGACTTGCGCCGATCTTCGACACCCAAGGTATCCTTGGCTCCCCGGATGATGTGATAACGTACCCCGGGCAAATCTTTTACCCTGCCGCCTCGGACCAACACCACCGAGTGCTCCTGCAGGTTGTGACCGATCCCCGGAATGTAGGCGGTAATCTCGATCCCGTTACTCAACCGAACACGAGCTACCTTTCTCAAGGCGGAGTTCGGTTTCTTTGGTGTAACGGTCATAACCCGGGTGCACACCCCCCTCTTCTGGGGGCATGACTGTAGAGCCGGGGCTTTGTTTTTCTTGTGTACAGCTTCCCTGCCTTTGCGGACAAGCTGGTTGATCGTTGGCATCACATCTCTCCTAGCGTGTACAAACACGCAGATCGCAAACCTCGATTCATCGGTGGCTCATTACGAAGTTCTTCAGCAAAACCACCCATCTTTTCAAACAGGCGGGTGAGAATCTAACAATACAGACACAAAATGTCAATCCCACAGAGCCACTACTCCACAAGGTTGATCAGGGTTGGCCTTTATTCTTTTTCTATCCTGTCCTGCGCCAGAACCTTCTTCTGGGCAGTGAGCTCTCATCCATTCGGAATCGAACTCACTCGCTGAAAATATCAGAAACCCCCGAAACAATCAAGAGTTTCTTGCTTGTTTTTACTCCGTTTCCTGCAGCATCGCGGCCAGCTCTTTCTCCCGTTTCTTCTCTTCAATGATCCTATCCACCTGCACATCCAGGTCTTCCATATTCTCGTCGAGCAGCTTGATATCTTTGTAGGCTAGAATTCCTGTTCCAGCGGGGATGAGGTGACCAATGATTACATTTTCCTTCAACCCATGCAGGTGATCACGGCTTCCCTTGATGGAAGCATTGGTCAACACCCGGGTCGTTTCCTGGAAGGAGGCCGCGGAGATAAAGCTATCGATGTTCAGCGAGGCCTTGGTAATACCAAGCAACAGCGGGCCGGCAATTGCGGGCTGGCCGCCCTCGCGAATGACCTTTCTGTTTTCCTCGTTGAATCTATACCTGTCGATCTGCTGTCCAAATATAAAGTTTGTGTCCCCCACCTGCATGATTTCGATCTTTTTCATCATCTGACGAATGATCACCCCGATGTGTTTGTCGTTGATGTTCACTCCCTGCAAGCGATAGACCTCTTGAATCTCGTTCACCAGATAGCTCTGCAACGCCTGCTCCCCGAGGATCAACAGTATGTCGTGGGGATCCGTGTTGCCGTCGCACAACAGCTCGCCCGCCTCGACCATATCACCATCACGAACCAGGAGGTGCTTACCCATCGGGACGAGGTGCTTTAACTCCTTGCCATATGGATCTACGACAACGATAACCCGCTTGCCCTTGAGCAATCCCCGGAAGTTGACGCTCCCGCCGACCTTGGCCAGCACCGCCGGATTCTTCGGCTTTCGGGCCTCGAACAGCTCACCGACTCTGGGCAGGCCTCCGGTAATATCCCGGGTCTTCACGCTTTCCCGCGGAAGCTTTGCCAAAACTCGCCCCGAGTTTATACTCTCGCCGTCGGCAACGTTGAGATAGGCATTGCCGGGCAGATAGTAGGTCGCCGCGATTTCTGCATTATCGTCTTGAATAACGACTCTAGGTTGAAGCGTTTCTACGGTGTAGTCGGTGATCTTCTTCTCGATTTTCCCCGTGTCTTCGTTGATTTCCTCTTTAAGAGTTGTCCCGAGGACGATATCTTCGAATACCACCTTTCCCTCTGACTCAGCAATAATCGGCTCGCTAAAGGGATCAAAATAGGCAAGAGCCTCCTCCGCCGCGACGATCTGTCCCTGCGAAACCATCAGCTCGGAGCCGTTGCGAATGTCGACTCTCTGGGGTTGGGCGATCAGCAGCAAGGACTCCTTGTCCCGATGCACATAGGCGATCTCCTCCGCTGTGATTTTTTCTCCCTTTCGCTGCAGAACCACCTCGCCTTTCAACACCTTCTGACCGTCCTCGACCAGAACCCGGTCTCCTTTCTTCATCTCGACGGTTCGCAGGATCCTATGAACCATGATATACCCCTTGCGGGTGAACAGAAGGTTTCCGCCCTTCAAAGCCACGGTGTTCCCTGTGATACTTTCGACCAAGACAGGATATCTCAGATAGATTCGGTTCTCCTCGCTGATCTTTGTGGCCGCTCCACCGATGTGAAAGGTCCGCATGGTAAGCTGGGTGCCGGGCTGCCCAATAGATTGAGCTGCGATGATGCCCACGGCTTCTCCGATATTGACGGTTTTATTGGTCGCCAGGTTACGGCCGTAGCATTTCACACATACCCCGTGCTTGGCTTCACAGGTCAGCACCGTACGAATCCGCACGTGCTCGATTCCGGCGGCTTCGATCTGATCTGCGATCTCGTCTATAATCTCCTGATTCACATCGATGATGATTTCCCCTGTAATCGGATGACGAACCCGCTCCAGGGTGAACCGGCCCACAATTCTGTCACGCAGAGACTCCACGATCTCTTCACCATCCTTGATCGGACGCATCTCCAAGCCGTTTATCGTGCCACAGTCCTCCTCGTTGATTACAACATCCTGGGCAATATCCACCAGCCTACGGGTTAGATATCCCGCATCGGCGGTTTTCAGAGCAGTATCGGCCAACCCCTTTCGGGCGCCGTTGGTGGAGATAAAAAACTCAATCACCGACAGTCCTTCTTTGAAGTTACTGCGAATGGGCAGCTCGATGAT
>CAZBXU010000192.1:0-6261 GCA_964495755.1 uncultured Spirochaetaceae bacterium
GCAACAACGCGTCAAAAACAAATCGAAAGATCGCAGGAATTGTAAGAAACAGTATTTTTAGGTCAAGCCAGAGCGAGAGATTCCGTCGATACGAGATATCCAATCGAATCATCTGCTTGAAGGTCAGCTTGTTCTTCCCGCTTGTCTGCCAGAGACCCGTTATTCCGGGCAGGATATCGAAGCGGTGCTTGTGCCAACGCAAATACTCAGCCGCTTCGTAAGGCAGGCATGGCCGCGGTCCTACCAGGCTCATTTCCCCTTTCAACACATTGATCAGCTGGGGAAACTCGTCAATACAGGCTTTACGGATCACACGACCTCCGAAGATGATGCGGGGATCCCTGCCTTCATCCAATTTTTCCATCGGTTTGTCGGAATTGATCAATTCTTTGAGATAGGCTTTGTGGTGCCCGGCGTGGTTGTTCACGTCCATGGTTCGAAACTTCAGGAACGTAAACGGCTTGCCCCTATAGCCCACTCTCTTCTGTTTATAAAAAACAGGCCCCGGGGAGACGATCTTAATGTACACCGAAAGGATCAGGAATATCGGTGCGCTTAATACGAGGCCAAGCAGCGCCCCGGTGATATCCAGGCTCCTTTTCCACATGGGCAATCTTCCGACCAATGTACGTTCTACTCTTTGACAAACCCTATGAAAATCTATGCCTTTACGTTCCCGATCGATGCTGTGGCTTCCCTCTGTTGCACTTGAACCGTTGCCATTGCCCAGCCAGTGTTCGGGGTAGCAGTACACCGTAAACGGAGCCGGTTGCTGTCGCACAAAATGATCTCTCTCAAAATTGACAACAAAGATCCAGGCTCCTTCCAGGTCCGTACTGGGCAGCAATATGCCGATGGTCCGATCATCCAGCCATCCCAACTGATCCGTTGTGCGCATCCTCTCCCTCAGCGCTTGGAGCAGCCGTTTCAGCTCATTGTCTTTGTTGTTGTATCCTTCGACTTCAAGGGTGACGAGGGAAAAACTACTCCCCGCTCGATCAGCACGAGCCCTTTCGTACTTGAGAATAGCCTCGAATTCGTTTACTGAGTGAATGGAATATTTCTCTATGAGTGGTTTTGTTTTATATTGCACTTGTTTTTGAGCCACGATTCAAACTCCTCCTTGATTGAAACCCCCAGCTAGGATCTTGTTTCTTTCTGCGCAAGAACCTGGCAAATGGGAACTCGTAAAGCATCCAAAGGGCCGCCGAAACTGACTCCTCTGGGTCATATTCATCTGTCCTGCCCTGATCAGTCGGGATGATGATTCAGAGCCTGGATCTGATACTTCTTACTAAAAACTACCGCTATGCCATTGGAGTCGCTGCGAACCACCTGACCTTGCAGCTTGAGCTCGACTTGTTTATGGACACCGATCAACTCCTTGAGCTTCTCTACCGAGAGAATCATCTCCAGTTTGAGATGGGCGCCCTCGGAAATCGGGGTCGGTGAAACGAAGAACGCCCCGTCAGCAGAGATGTCCTTAGTTTGCAACTGCAGCGTTTCGGGGTGTCCCGACGCATCAACAAGCTCTATATTCGTCAAAACGTGCAGTTGAAACCGCTCTAGCTTTCTACGTTCTTTTTCTTTCACCAGCATGCTCCAACGTTTATTTCTGAGTCTATAGGATGGCCCGGCATTTTGAAATAAGAAGAAGATATGATTAATTTCTTATTCTTGGAGTAAATGCGTAGATTTTTATAAATACTAAGGTATGAAGAATATGCGGTCATATAATACTTTTTGCTTATTAAAGGGGATCGTGTACTACAGGTTCTTCGCCGCCCACAATGCGGCTTGAAGACGGCTGGGAACGTTGATCTTCTTGAAGATATGGTAAAGATGGGTCTTCACAGTATGGGGGCTGATGAAAAGCTTTTCCGCAATGTCATCGTTGTTTGCGCCTATGCTGATCAGGGCGAGGATCTCCAGTTCCCTTGATGTCAGTCCCGCTTCGTTCTCGATCGAGGGGCTTCTTTTCCTCGTGTTGGTTGCCGCGCATTCGGCTAGAATTTCCCGGGACAGCCAAATTTCACCGCTGAACAGAGTCTTCACGCCTTTAAGGATCAACTGCAGGTTCTCGTGCTGATAAAAAAATCCCCTTACTCCATACTGCAATGCGTTTTGTTCTACACCCCGTCCTTGCTGAAGCGAAAACAGTGAGATCGTAATCGGAAGATCGCCGAGCCAACCGTTTTGATGCAATTGCAATCCCTCCAAAGTTTTTTTGATGACCCGTCCGGGACAGTCGATAAGCAGCAGGCGTTTATCTGCTTGACTCTCCATCTGTTCCGGTAATCCATCCATTTCTTCAACAACACAACAGCGAGCACCTATTTCTTTCTCCAAGACATAGGCCAACAGCTCGTTTTGCAGGTTGAACGGACCGAGAATGATTATCTGGCTATTGATATAAGGTGATTCTTTACTCTTCACGTTTACTTTATCTATAGCACAAACGTACATATACGTCAACTTTCCAGTATTAGAATATCATGACGCTACTAAAAAAGCATTATATTCATTAGGCCTGGCAGCGTATTGAGATTTCCCGAAACTGTACTATAATACACTACGATGATACCGGAAAAGAAACATGAACAAGGCTCCTCCGAAAGGACTCTCCTCGAGGGTGCTATATACTATCTTTCGATACTGTTAAAGTACAAGTGGTTGATCGTAACGATAACAGGGGCTTCAGCTATTGCCGTTGTTGTTTTCTCAATCGTCACGCTGGTGCTGCCTCCTGAGAAAAGTCCGCTGCCGAATAAATACAAGGCTCAAGCCGTGCTGATTGTTCAGGGAACGGAAAGCACGGGTATCGATTCGGTAGTCGCTGCGCTCGGTCTTGCTCTTCCCGAACAGGCCGGCGGGCCGTCTGGGGGTTTGGACTATGGACAGCTTGCCCTGATGATTCTTAACAGCAGAATTCTATTGGATCCCTTGGTTGAAGAATTCGATATCATCAACAAGTACGAGATTACAGAAAAAATCAAGACCGCATCTAGATCGGCTATTTTGAACAGAGCAGAATTTGAATACACAAGATTGAGTGGCGTGCTCACGATAAGCTACGAGTCTATTGATCCTGTCTTATCCAGAAATATGGTCAATCGAATGGTTGAGCTCTTAAACAGCTGGTTTTTGACACAAGGCGGCACTACAAGACAGAAGCAGAAAGATCTCCTGGAGAAAAAAATCGCGGAAGTTTCAATCGAAATTGCGGATCTGGAAAATGATATCCAGGAGTTCCAGAGAAGATACGGCGTACTCACCGTGGAGGAGCTGGCCGTAGCCCAGTCCCAGGTACTGGCGGACTTGCGTTCCCAGTTGGTGCTCAAGGAGATGGAGATAAGGAACTATACGCGCTTTTCCAAGATAGAAGACCCCGAATTGCTGCGGCTTCAATCCGAACGGGACAACATCCAGGAAGTAATAGAACAAAACGAGAGCAGGTTTGGGGGACTGGATTTACCGTCCCTTTCCCTCGAATTCGCCCGTTTACGAATGGCTCTTGACATCCAGACACGGATCTTTGAATCCCTGTCCGAACAGTACGAAATTGCCAAGCTGACCCTGGAGAGCGAACCGGTGTTCCAGATCCTCGAGTTTGCGGAAGCTCCTGATGAGAAAACAAGCCCCAGCAGAGGTAAAATCTGCATGATAACGGTGGTTGTCGCCTTCCTTGCGAGTGTTGTGCTGGCATTTATTCTCCATTCGATAGATCAACTTCGAAGCGATCCCTCCAAACTGAGACGAATCAGGGGAAGGGTGGAATGAAAAAGGTCCTGATCGTATCTGTCCTATGCATCTGCGCTCTTTACACCGTTTACGCCCAGGAAGAGCCTGAGGCAATCTACAGACTGGTTCCACTGGAAGCGGAGTTGACTCCAGAAGACCGTCTCCTGCTGGCGGTTTCCTCCAAGAACTATTCGGTAACCCCCGGGGATGTATACCGTCTTACCTTTCTCCTGGCCAATGAACCGGTGTTCAATGAAATCCTGGTGGAGAGTGACTACACGCTGAACCTCAATATCTTCGGCAAGGTGAACGCGGAAAATATGAGCTTCGCCGAGCTCAAGCCGATCGTAGAGAAAAGAATCGCCGATGCCTATCCAAGAAGCCTTCCTTCCTTGAACATCATATCCGTGGGGATCTTCCAGGTTCTGATCAAAGGGGAGGTACCGAAAACCAGCTATGTTACGGCTTGGGGGCTGTCCCGGCTGAGCGCTGTTGTTCAAGACCACCTTGGTCCTTATTCATCTATCCGCGAGATGGGGATTATTTCCGGGGACGGCATCCTCAGAAAGTACGATCTGTTTAAAGCCCTTCAATTGGGGATTGTAGAGGAAGACCCCTATATCCTTCCGGGGGACGTCATCATTGTGTACCGCCGGGACCGTAAGGTCGAGATCAGGGGGGAAGTCTACCGTCCGGGGGAATATCAACTCTTGAGGAACGATGGCTTACAGGGGCTGATCAATATATACGGGCGGGATTTTACAAACCGGGCTGATACATCTCGAATACGCATAGATCGGTACGCAGACGAAAGAGCGCAGACCTACTACTTCGATTTCTCCAAAGGTATCCCGACTTCCTTAGAGCTTAAGGACAACGATGTCGTGACCGTTCCGGTGAAATCATCCAGCCTGCCGATCGTGTTCTTTGAAGGGGCTGTAGTACCACCGCCCACGGAGGCTGAAGTTGTCTTGACGGAAGCCATAGAAGTGGGTGTGGAGCCCTACAACAGGATTCTCCATCCCTTCATCGAAGGGGAATCGTTGCTGGACGCTTTGTTGGCTATCATGGATTCCTTGGCCACTGCTGCCGATCTGTCGAATGCGTATCTGATCCGGGAGGATAGTCCCCAACCCATCCCAATTAATCTGGAAAGATTGATTTACGACTATGAACCAACCAATGACATCGCCCTGCAGCCGTTTGACCGGGTCATCATCCCGTCACTGCGGTTTACCGTGTCCGTGCTCGGTGACGCAAACAATGCCGGCATTTTCCCCTTCGTACCTCAGAAAACCTATTCGTACTATCTCACCCTGGCCGGAGGCGTTCCTCCCGGAGAACCGACCGATTATATTACTGTCCTCGACGTAAACGACAACCCGCGCAATCTGGAAGACGTTATCCAACCGGAAGACAGAATCATTGTCGCGGAGTCTCTTATCTCTGTAGTGGGGGCTGTGTACAGCCCGGGTAGCTATCCGTTCCTTCCGGGGAAAGACTTTGAGTACTACGTACGTCTGGCCGGGGGTATCGACCCGGAGATGAACACGGACAACGAGGTAAACATCAGCGATTCCGATGGGAATCCCCTCGAATCGAATGCCGTCATCAAGCCGGGTGATCGTATCTTCGTCGAGACCAACGACTTTGCCTACAACTTCAACCGCTACTTCCCTATTATTACTGCCGGGATAACGTTCATTGCGACAATAATCTCGATCGTTGACTTGTTGGCAAATTAATTAAGGATTATCCTTTCCCCGTCACCGGACACCGCTGATGTCAAATGCCATATCAATCCAAAATCTGTCAAAAGTATACAAAATCCCCTCTGTATTGCCCTGGCGAAAATCCCGACATGTAGCAGCTCTTTCGGAAGTCCAATTTGATTGTCCCGCTGAAAAAATCACTTGTCTGCTGGGACCGAATGGAGCGGGGAAAACGACCATTATTAAGATCCTTGCAGGAATCGTACTACCTGACAAAGGAGATGCGCTTGTTCTTGGCGAGTCAATCTCTCAGGCGAAGGTTGCTTTCCGTAATAAGATCGGACTGTTGACCGCAAACGAACGCTCCTTCTATTGGAGGTTGACCGGTCGCCAGAATCTGGATTTTTTTACCGCCCTGTACGGAATCAAAGGCAGAGAGAAACAGGAAAGAATTGCCGAAGTTTTATCCGAAATCGGTCTTGAATCGGAATCGGACAAGCCGTTCCGCCTCTATTCTTCAGGAATGAAGCAGAAACTCAGCTTGGCCAGAGCCTTGATAGGGAAACCTGAGATTCTTCTGCTTGACGAGCCAACCGCTCATCTCGATCCCATTGCTCGAGCGGAGACGCATACGTTCATCGAGGAAAAGATAGTCCAGGAAAGGAGGGCAACCGTTCTGATTTGTACCCACGATATGACTGAAGCCCAGAAATTGGCCGATCACATAGTACTCCTCCACCAGGGCAGAGTACTGGCAGAAGGGTCGATGGAATCTCTCAGGAAAAAGATGCAGCCCGGCTACCGGGTG
>CAZBXU010000193.1:0-6231 GCA_964495755.1 uncultured Spirochaetaceae bacterium
GCTCCATACAACAGGATTGGATCTCACCCAGGAGTTCATTGCTTTGGATATACTATCCCTGATTTACGGCGGAAACATCACTTATGAATATGCGATCAGCACAGAGATAGATGAACACAAGCGAATCAATGGCGCTGCATTTCTAGAACTGGCGTTTTACCCAGTATCGAATGTATCCATTATCCCTGCACTGCGGTACGACTACTACTCTGATTATCCGGGAAGCTTGAACTACAAACTGAACGTTGTGTATTCGTTGAATAACTCAACGTCGCTAAAGCTGTCTGGAGGAAAATCCTACCGAATACCTACACTGAACGACCTTTATTGGCCTGATGACCCTGTCTGGTTCACCAGAGGCAACACGAACTTGACTCCCGAAACGGGGTACTACGGCGAGATAGGTTTCTCTATAATCACTGATCGAGTACAGGTCAATGCGTTTGTATTCGCACGCTATTTGATTGATGCCATTATCTGGGGGTTCAACACCGTTACATTTTACTATGAACCACTGAACATAGGGGAAAGCTTGTTTCCGGGAGCCGAGCTGGATGCTGAGATTAACTTCTATAACGACTTATGGCTGACCGGTGATTATACTTTCATCTACAGCTACTTACTTGAGGGTTTTTCTAGCACCTATCAGTTCAGCGATGACAAGCGAGCTCCGTACGTTCCTGTGCATTCTGTAGACGCAGCTCTCGAATATAGGGGCAGTAAAACAACGGGTGGAATATATTTCGAGTATGTCGATAAAACGTACAAGGATGATGACAACACGTTTCAAATCGACGCATACCACGTGTTCAACATCCATCTTCAGCACCAACTCAACGATTATCTGGTTCTAAGTCTCGCGGCCAATAATATTCTCAATAATATCTATGAAGTCATCTATGACTACATTGCACCGCCTGTATCTTTTTGGCTGGGAGCGGAACTGACTCTCTAACAGGTTTTTGGCGAGCGGGATAGGAGGTGCATCAGGCTCCCCCTATCTCCCCGCCGCGAAGGGATTTGATATGCTGGAACTATTTTTGAAGGGCGGAGTGCTGATGTACCCGCTGCTCCTGTGCTCTGTTATCGCGGTGGCCGTGATCCTGGAGCGGGGGATTCACTTCCTACGTGCCGGCTCCGGTCTCGGTTGGCTGCAGGAAGCGCAGATCATGATTCGAAAAGAAGCGTTTGATGAAGCTGCAGAGTTAACCAACGCCCAGGGCGGACCGGTCGCGCTACTTCTTGGAGAAGTGATCGAACATCGTGACTTGCCCAGATCAGAACTGGAAACCAGGCTATCTTCCGCCGGGTCTATGGAGTTGAAGCGTCTGTCCGCACGCCTGCATCTACTGGAGTTGATAGGAAAGATCGCACCTATGCTTGGACTTTCCGGAACGGTGTTGGGATTGACCCGCACCTTTCAGACAGTTGCGGCTGTACAAAATTTCACCAATCCTGGGCTGCTCGCCCACGGAATCTGGGAAGCCCTGATCACGACGGTCACCGGATTATTCATAGGGATCCCCGCCCTCGTATTCCATCACCTCTTCGAGAACCGGCTCAAGTCCCTGTCCTTTGAGATGAAAGCTTCCACTGAAACGATTTTGGCGGAATTGGGAGACGCAGGGTGATCGAATTCAATATCGAGAGGAATATCGTTGAGAGACGCTGCGGACCGGACCTGATGCCCCTCATCGACATGGTGTTCATCCTTCTGATCTTCTTCCTGCTCACTTCCACCGCCATCCAACCGGCTGTGGATGTGGCTCTTCCGGAGACGAACTACGGAGAAATAAAAAGAGCGGCATCCGTTACGGTAACGATCCACGCCGACGGCATTCTTCTAGTAGATGGACAGAGAGTATCTGAAGAACTGCTTCTGTCTGTCCTGAAATCACAGTATCGAGAACAGCCCGACGCGGAACTCAGCATCCAGGCGGACCGTCAGGTGCCTTTCGGAAGGGTTGTTGAGATCATGGACCTGAGCAAACAGGCGGGAGTAGAGGAGGTGTCCTTTCTCGTTGAGAGGAAGGTTGAGGAATGAGGTCGCGGGCGTTTTTTGTTGCCTCCTTAGGGGTGTCCCTCGGCATTCACGGACTCATCCTTTTGGGCCCTCTTTCGAATGCATCTCGACAGGACACCCAAATGGAAAGCTATCGGGTGACCTTGGTTCATAAAGCTATCCAAAATACCAGGCAGAAAGAAGGGACCGCAACACCGGAATCATCCAGCCTACAGACAGAACCTGTGCCCGAAAAAAGAGCAGTCACCACAGAAGGACCGGCCGACAAAATAGATACGAACTACGAGCCGGCCAACCAGAAGCGCGAGGAGCCGCGCGTCGATCATCCTCAACCGCAAGTGCAAATCAACCAGGACTTCGAAGAACGAAAAGCAATCCGTACAAGCAATCCGGGTCAACGCGTAAACGGGTGGTCACCGGAGGCAGAGCTTGAATTACGGCGGGAAGAACCCATCGATTACCAGCGAGTGCTGAGTGACCTCCGTCGGCTTGTTCAAAAAAGCCTCCGTTACCCCGAGATAGCTCGTCGAAAGGGAATCGAGGGTGCGGTCGCCGTACAATTCACAATGAGTACGGAAGGCTACGCCGAGGATATGGTTGTTTCTGAGTCTTCGGGCTCACGCATCCTGGATCGAGCGGCACTGCAGTCTATTTCTGAGATTTTCCCATATCCTAATCCTCCCGAGACTCCACTGCATTTCACGATACCGGTGACCTATCGCCTGACCAAGTAGAGGTAGGAACGCTTTACCATCCTCGGCATCGAATATAGAATATAAGAAAGATGCCGCTTCTTTTTATGTTGCTGTTGATGATCTCACTACCGGCTCAGACCAACGCAGTCGAAATTATCGTTCTATACAACAACGTTCCTCACGCTCAGGGCTGTGAATGCCAGTGGGGCTTTGCCTGTTTGGTTCGGGGACCCCAGGACACGATCCTCTTCGATACCGGGGGGAACGGAAACGTGCTTCTCCGCAACATGGAGCGACTTCAGGTCGATCCTGCCGAGATCGATTGTGTGGTACTCTCCCATAGACATGGAGATCACACTGGAGGCGTGTCGTCACTGCTTCCACGTATGAATCCGGTCCGCTGGTATATCCCTGCGGATTTCGTCGTTCAACTTCGCGGGACGTTGGAGGAGGCCGGGCACACAGTGATCCCCGTTACTGAGCCGCTGAAGATCTGTGCGGGAATTTTTTCCACCGGGGAGCTCGGATCTGCAATCAAGGAACAAAGTCTTATCGTTGAAACTGATGCCGGCCTGATTGTAGTCACAGGCTGCGCGCACCCGGGTATCGTTGAAATCACGGCAACTGCCCGAAAGTTACGAAACCAGAAGATCCATCTTATTCTAGGCGGCTTTCACCTCGGCTCGTGCTCCGATCCTGAGCTGAACAGGATCATCAAGCAGCTCCAAGCTCTCGGCGTACAAAAGGTCGCTCCTTCTCACTGTACGGGAGAGAAGGCGATGAAGCGCTTCGCCGAGGCATGGAAAGAGAACTACATCTCCGCGGGCTGCGGCGCTCGGATTACGATTCCCTGAATCGTACCTCCCATTCGCCTTCATCTTCGACGTCACTCAGAAGCTCAGCTTGCAGCGCAGGTAGACTGCCGGCTCGGTCAAATCGAATCCGGCATAATTACCGTCGAATATCGCCGGCAGCACGACCGGTGCCGCGATCAAACAGGCGGATAGGCCGACAAAGGTGAATAAATGATATGAGGATTATTCGTTTAGGAGAGGTTTGAGGAGCCTACGGCTGCCTCGCTGGATCCCATACATCACAAGATCGAAAACGAGTAAAAAACCGCCCTGAAGAAGCAGGGACTGTCCATAGCCGCGGAACATCGTTTGCCGGCTGGGGAAGCTTCTCCCATATTCCATAAGGAACAAACCCGTCATGATATAGGCGGCATCCAGTCCTGCGTTCAAGAGAAGAACTTTCTCCAGATTGTATTGAGCATCGACAGCCGCAAAAAGATCATTGCCCGGCACAGCCCGTACAGAACCATAGTATCCCAGCCCGGCAACTCCCAAGTTGATGAAATTCCAAAGTACGTTCATTTGGTAGAAGTAGCGGATGTCTTCGTCGGTGGAAAAATAGAGGGCGGTGTTGGCGCCAATATTTGCCAGCGCCCAAGATCCTAAGGTGAGCATGCCCGCTGCATGAATCCGATTTCTCCGCTGATCCAGATCCTCCACCGTGATATCCTGGGCACCAAGGATGCCGGCTGCGTTTCCAAGCAGAAACATCACCGCAATCAGTAAGACGGTCCGCTTCATCGCTCCCGAGTACATTTTGACCTCCTACGTGCCTATTTTTCCCGAAGACCCCTTTCCCTACGGCACTATAGATTGCTTTTATGGTCCGTTGGAAGTCCTTGGAATGCACTACCGCGGGCACCTCCGACCGAAGATAGGTTAGGCGGTTGCCGGGGGGTAGCTGTTTCATTACATTTGTGGCTTAGTTGATGGAAAGGATCGAATATGATTGAAGGCCAGAAGATCACCATGAAAGACGGAGCCCTGCAGGTTCCGGTCAATCCGACTATTCCGTTCATCGAAGGTGACGGAACCGGACCCGATATCTGGGCTGCGGCGGTGCGGGTTCTCGACGCAGCGGTCCAGAACAGCTACGACGGTAGACGAAAAATCGTCTGGAAGGAAATCTTGGCCGGCGAAAAAGGGTATAAAGAAACCGGCAGCTGGCTTCCCGATGAAACCGTGGATACCTTTAAAGAGTTCCTCGTGGGCATCAAAGGGCCTCTCACTACACCGATCGGAGGCGGAATACGTAGCCTCAACGTGGCCCTTAGGCGCATTCTCGATCTGTACGCCTGCGTCCGGCCGGTGCACTGGATCAGGGGAGTTCCGAGCCCCGTGGTCCACCCCGAACAAGTCGATATGGTGATTTTTCGGGAGAACACGGAAGATGTTTACGCAGGTATGGAGTTTGAAGAGGGCAGTGCTGAAGCGGCCAAACTGATCAACTACTGCAAGAAGGAATTTGGCTGGCAGATTCTTCCCGACTCGGGAGTAGGGTTGAAACCGATCAGCATCACTCGTTCTCATCGCCTGGTACGGGCGGCGATCACCTACGCGCTGGAGAACAATCGCAAGAGTGTAACCCTTGTGCACAAAGGCAACATCCAGAAGTACACGGAAGGGGCGTTCATGAAGTGGGGCTACGAGCTGGCTAAAAAAGAGTTCTCCGACCACTGCGTCACTTGGGAAGACATCGACGGAGAAGTGCCCGAGGGCAAGATCCTGATCAAGGATGTAATCGCAGATATCTTTCTGCAGCAGATACTGACGCGGCCAATGGAATTCGACGTGATCGCCACTACCAATCTCAATGGAGATTACGCTTCGGATGCTCTGGCCGCTCAGGTAGGTGGAATCGGAATCGCGCCGGGAGGAAACATCAACTATGTCAGCGGCCACGCCGTATTCGAGGCTACCCACGGGACAGCCCCAAAGTACGCGAACCAGGACAAGGTAAATCCCGGTTCGCTGATCCTGTCCGGAGAGATGATGCTTCGCTACATGGGCTGGAAGGAAGCGGCGGATCTGATCGCCAAGAGTCTGGAGAAAACCATCGCCAAGAAAACCGTTACCTACGATTTAGCTCGGCTGATGGAAGGAGCGAAGCTGCTGAAATGTTCGGAGTTCGGATCCGAGATCATCGCCAATATGTAGATCCGCGGTATTAGGCGGGAGATTCCCTCAAGAAGGAAGCTCGCGGTACGGTTCCCAGAATCTCAGGGCTATATATTTGTCATCCCCCTTGAAAAAAAAGCGGATGATCTCTCCGGTGTACTCCCTATCCGGACTGTTCTTGATTTTCAACACAAATATTGCGTCCTTTCCAAGATCCTCCGCACTTACCTTTTCCCGATCCTCCACGGCGATTCTGAACAGGGCGCCATGATCCGAATAGTCGATCATCTCGGCGTTCACCTCGAAGTCCTCCACGCAGAGGTCGACAGGAGCGGTGATTCTAATACGCTTCGTACCTCTTCGTTCAAGCATCCGTTCCCTCATGCAGTTCTCATCCCTTCGGTCTCTCGTTCCCGGTTCCCGTGATTCAGCACCGCCGTCTGCCTGAATCGGTTCTGCCGAAGATAAGGTTGATATCTGTTTTGATGAACCCATGCTACTCGGAAGTTCCGTTCAATGTACACCACTGAAGAGAATTTTT
>CAZBXU010000194.1:0-6197 GCA_964495755.1 uncultured Spirochaetaceae bacterium
GCGCCGTCCGCCCCGCTATCCACTGGCGATGTTATAGATTTCCTCAACCGCCTTCGCATCCAAGGGAGGAGGCTCGTGGCTTGCCAGCATCTGCTCCGCCCTTTCATGGGCTCTTTCGAACAAGCTGCGGCTGCCCTGTTTGACCCAGGTGTCGTGGTTGTTGTGATCCATGAGTTTTGGGAACCAGAACTCCTCCCGGAAGTGTTTCAGGGTGTGGTCATGGGTCAGGTAGTTGCCCGCAGGTCCGACCTCTTCGATGACATCGAGGGCCAGATGCTCCGCACTGAAATCAACCCCACGGCCGAAGCGTTTGGCAAAGCTCACCACCTCGTCACAGATCACCAGGCTTTCCAGGGATCCGGTCATTCCCATTTCCAGATAGCCCATATCGTGGATCAGGTTGTTGCCGATCAGGTATTCGTTGAGAATCGACATCCCGATTTCGACTCCCGCCTGCTGGTCCAGGATCTTGGCGTCTCCGGCTCCGGCCTTGGCGAAGGTGGGGATCCCGTAATACAGGGCCATCTCCTTGTTCATGATCGAGGCGAGCAGAATCTCGGGGCTCATGTAAGGAGAGGCCATGGTCCGCATATCGAGGAAAACCACGGAAGTGTCCACGACCAGGGGCGCTCCCGGGGATTTCAGCTGGTGTATCACCAACCCGCTCAGCATGCGGGCGTTGCCTTGGACGAAGCTTCCCGCCAGGGTCGCCGGTGCGGTCGTACCCCCGATGTCTACGGAGTGGTACTCCACAGGGATCCGCTTCTCGGCGCAAAACAGCACTTTCTCGATCGAATCTTTGGGATGGATGAACGGGGCTATGGCCATGGCGTAGTGGATGAGAAAGGGCCTTCTGCACACCTGCTCTGCACTTCCAGCCACGATTACTGCCATTTCAAAAATATCCCGTAAACCCTCCAGGCTCCAGGCGGTAAACATGATCGGTTTGGCGGAGCTTTCCACCATACCGGCGAAATGATAGCGGTCGGAACGTTCTACAGGCGTGTCGCCGGCTAAACCCAGGCTCATGATGAAATCCACGTTGTCCAGAGCATCGGCCAGGCGGGCGGCTCGTTTCACGTCGGCCAGCACGGCGGGACGACGATCGCCCGTCTCGAAGTCGATAACGTTGGGGGTATCCGAACCAGTCCCGAAATGCGCCTTCCGATCCTCCAGCGACATGGACGGAGTTCCTGTGCGATCGTAGATCTCGATCTTTTCCGGTACGCTTTGTAGAGCCCGGCTGACCACTCGCTCGGGGATGAAGACACGGTGATCCACCTCAACGCTGCAGCCTGCTTCCTTGAGAAGCTGCAGAGCCTGTTCCTCGTGGACCAGCACTCCGTTTCGTTCCAGAAGCCGCAGACTACAGCGGTGGATCTCCTCCTTTTGATCCTGTTCCAGCAGCTTCA
The DNA here is from genome assembly GCA_964495755.1 of uncultured Spirochaetaceae bacterium. Classification (GTDB taxonomy): domain Bacteria; phylum Spirochaetota; class Spirochaetia; order SZUA-6; family DRHE01; genus JAFGQJ01. Next base: position 1,413 of record CAZBXU010000194.1, read on the forward strand.
CTCGAGGCTGAGCGCGTACGAAAAAATCATTCTTCATCGTTCTTTCCTCGTAGGCCGGCAGGGAACATGCCGATCCCTGTCTTCGCTGTCATGGAGAGTGTTTCTGAAACACCGCCACATCTTTTTCCATCTTCTGCCCTAGAAAACAGAACCAGTTGGCGTCATCCTGTTCCGGGTAGTCTTTGCGCTGAAAGATCTTGCCCCGGCTCTCCCTTCGCTCGATGGTGGAGCGGAAGATGATTTTGCCGCAATCGATCAAGTTCCGCATCTCGAGGCAGTGGGTCAGCTCGTGAGGGTTCGCCGCGGTCAGGTGCATGGTGCCGGCGAGGTACTCGAGGGATTCCAGTCCTCGATTTGCCATGGTCTCGGAGCGGATATGGACGTTGTAGTCGGTCATGATGTTGTGGATCGTCGCTTGAGCCTCTTCCCAGGGATCGCCGTCGGAGCGGCTCAGGATATCGTTGCAGAACGCGACGACCTGCTCCTCCCCCTTACCAACAGGGATGGCCTTGATATGATCAGTCCTTTTAGTAGCCGACTCCGCAGCCAGGTAGCCCATGGTGAAGGCTCCTGGGGCGACGCTGCCGGGAATGCCTCCCGCCTCGTCTCCGGCGGCGTACAGTCCGGGCAGGGTGGTCTGGCAGATGTCGTCGACGATAGGTCCGCCGGCAGCGGCGGCGGAGTGCTCCGGTTCGATGGGCCACAATTCGATCTTGTGTTTACGGAAATCCAGGCCGTAGCTGTCCATCAGATGCAGGAGGCCCGGTCCCAGGCCCTCGTTCTCGATGGCCCAGAGCATGTACTTCTGGTCTTCCTCGCTGCCCCAGGACATGTCGGCGTAGATCGGTCCCCGTCCGGCCTCCAATTCGCCCTGAAAGCTCTTCCCCGTAGCAAAGGTTTTTGCCGTACCGTACACCGTCTTGCCGCCAATGTCGTGGTTGCGCCGGCGGATCACCTCTCCCAGGGCATTTACTCCGATTCCCGGCGGTTGATAGGAGCCGGTGGGAAGTCCTCCTCCGCGGATCAAGTTCTTCGAGGACCAGCGTCCGGGAATAGAGAGAAACTCCATGTTGATCAGCTCCACTCCCGCCCGGAACATGGCCGCCTTCCCGTCTCCGGTAAGGGCCGGAGGCATACGGATTGCAAAGGTCAGACCGGGATAGGGCTTGTAGAGCCGATTGGCACGACCCGTTGCCATGACCACCGCCTTGGCCCGGATCCGGTGTATCTTGCCGTCCCGGGTCCCGTACCCTACGGCTCCGGCAATCTCCCCGTCTTCTACGAGCAGTTCCATCACCATCACCCTGTCCAGGATGCGGGCGCCCTGATTCCGCACGGCTTTGCTCAGGATACGTTTTACATCCCGGCCCTCGAAGTGCAAGGTGTTTCGGCAGGCGTGCATCTGGTACTGCAGCCGGAGCTTGCCCGGCAGAGTGGAGTCTTCGAAGCGGATCTTGGCTCCGAAGCGTTCCAGGTCGAGAATCCTGTCCAAGCTGGTTGCGGCGATGTAATGGAGCATCTTCTTGTGTACCAAGCCGTGGGCCACGTTTTGAATGTGGTCCTCCACCATCTCTTCCAGGCTTACTCCTTCGCGACCCTGGACCTCCGGAAAGTAGCCCCAGACATGATCCAGCCCGGTAGCGGCGCATCCGGAGCGCTCCGGATGGGACTTGTCAACCAGTATGACATTGGTGTTCAACTGTGCCGCTCGGATCGCAGCCATACACCCGGCAAGTCCTCCGCCCACGACGCAGATGTCGCAGGTATGCTCTTGGATCTCCATCCTTTTCATACACTTTCCTCCCGTTCCGGCTTGTATTCGACCGAGCTGCGCTCAATGGAGCGGGAGAAGTCCGCAGCTCGCCTGAGCTGTTCGCTTTCCTCTTCGCCCGGGGGGCCGTACAGGGCCGGGGAAGGAACGATGTGAAGGGGTAGGGGAAGCTTGAGGGAAACCGCCCCTTTTGGGCAGTCGACGACGCAGGCTCCACAGTACCAGCACTCCTGCGGATAGACAACAACGGGAGCTTTTTTTTGCTTTCTGTCGAAGGAAAAAACGTCCTGAGGGCACATGTTGTAGCATATGCCGCAGTAGTTGCATAGTTTTTTATCGATTATGGGGGGCATGTCACTCCTCCTTTACTTTCGAGATGCCCGGGATCAGAGTTTGGGTGCTCAGTACACCGGGAACGTGGCGGATGTTCTTTTGGACGTAGCGACTGATCATTTCCGCGTCCGAGGCTACAAGATTTCGGGTCAGAATGAGTTTGGCGATCACGTCGATACTGCCGTGTACCGAATGCACCTCCTTCACCTCATCCAAGGCGAAGAGCCGGTCGAGAATCTGAGATTCTTTCCTGGCGCTGATACTGATCAGCACGAATACGGTGATCTCCCGGAGCATCTCCGGGTATTCGTTCTCTTTTACGTTTTTCATGTTCTTTCGAAACTCCTCCATGTTGCGGGTAATGCTCCTGTCGATCGCGGAGCCGAAGGACCGGGAATGACTGCGCTCCCACTGGTGCACAGAAATATACATGTAGAGATCGGAAACGGTACGCTTGGGGAAGAAAGCCAATAATCCCGCCTTCTCCACCATCGCTGTCAACGGCCGATAGATCGTGTTGTACCAGTCCTCAGCCGCCTCCTTCAAGGGAACATTTACCTTGCCGTCCTCCACCAAGTACTGCTGGTGCTGAGCGATCTGCCTCGCAAGATTGCGGTACTGGCCCGGCTCGGTCAGCGTGATTGAATCCTTGAGTCCGGTCCTGTCCTCAAATTCGGTTTTATCGCGATAGAGAATGTTCTCCAGCGTTCCCCTGGATGGGAGAAACTCGATGACCCGGGCGTTGATTTCTTTGAATCCCCGCTCCTTGGCCACGGAGATGCGATGATTTCCGTCCACGACAAAATAGCTGTCTTTAATCTTGTACAGGTCGACCGGCGGAAGGGGTTTGCCCTGTTCCATTACCGAGCGAATGGACAGGAGTCGTTCCCGCGGCCTGTCTTTCTTCAGACGAAACTTGCTGTCGAAATCGAGATAGCGATTGACGCTACCCACGATTTTGGAGAGCTTCACAGTCTGCTTCCCCCGCTGCTTGTAGTCGTAAGCTCCCTCTTTCTGCTGTTCATCCCGAAAGCGTTTGATCGTCCCCGGTTTTCTGTGTGATGTACCCTGCCGATCTGTGTTACTCATGGCCCTTCTCGAGCTCGAAGAGGTAGTATCCTGAGCAGTTTATAACCCGGGTTCGACCGATCTGTGTGATCCGGTCGGAGGGGTCTGTGAAGCGACGATGGATGTGGCCATGAAGAAAATACCGCGGCCGGTAGCGATCGATTAAACGCCTGTAACTTTGAAATCCCCTGTGGCAGGGATCTTCTGCATCGTGGATGTGCCTGGGCGGCGCATGGGCAACGACGAGGTCGAGGTGCCTGTACCGGCGCAGCTGCGGGCGCAGGTAGCGGATCGTCTGCCGCATTTGAGCTTCCGTGTATTGTAGTGGTCTGCCGTTGTACCAGCGAGAGCCCTCTAAGCCAAGAATGGTCAGTTCTGCAAAGGGCACAACTTGGGCGTGTATATTGATACAACTGTTTGGCGGGCTTGAGTCGTAGCGGATATCATGGTTTCCCCTGATGTAGTACAGTGGAGCGTCGAAGGCTTTGCTGAGAGAACTCAGGTAATCCGGGGGAAGGTCTCCGCAGGAAACGATCAGCCGAACATCGGACAAGGCGCTGTTTCCCGGCAGATCGCAATGCAGGGGCTCGACAAAATCGGATATGGCCAGGATTTTCATAAGAACGTATCAACAATATACCAATCGAAAGGAAAGGAAGGAAGCATGAATCAGATTCCGACCTTCGTGGAAGTCCCACGGTGTGAAAGTCTGGAGGATCTTGATGCCGACGTGGCGATCATCGGTATTCCCTACAAGAGTCCCTACGAGGTGAGCGTACCCCTGGATGCCATGGCCGGTACCTTGTCGGCTCCAGAGGCTCTTAGAAAGCAGTCCGTCGTGTATACCCACAGTCTTCGTCACTACGATTTCGATTTCGACGGAGATCTGTTCGCCGGACGGGATGTAAGGATTGCGGACTGCGGCGACCTGGTGCTTGAGCCTGGAAGTGTTGAAAAGCAGCTTCAGGCAATCACACAGGCGATACGGACGATCCTGCTTCGGGGCGCCGTGCCCATAGTGCTCGGGGGTGATCACGGCACTCCCATTCCGATCCTGAGGGCATACGAGAACCACGGACCTATCTGCGTCGTGCAGATAGACGCCCACCTGGATTTTCGAGATGAACGCCAGGGTTACAAGGACGGATTCAGCAGCCAGATGCGCCGGGCTGCGGAGATGGCCTGGGTTCAGGCGATGATGCAGATCGGGCTTCGGGGCGTGGGCAGCGGCCGGCAGGAGGAATACGAGGCAGCTCGGAAGCACGGCAGCGTGATGGTGCGAGCTCAGGAGCTGCACCAACTCGGGGTGGAGCAGGTCTTGCAGCGGCTGCCGGAAGCCGATGGATACTACATCACCATCGACAGCGACGGTTTGGATCCCTCTATTGCGCCGGGGGTGTACTATCCTTCTCCCGGCGGAGTCGACTACTTCGAGATGACCGATCTGGTCAAAGGGATCGCCAAGCGCGGCGCCATCGCGGGAATCGATTTTTGCGAAGTCGTACCCGACTTAGACGTCCGCAACTTAACCAGCATCTTTGCGGCCCGGCTGATCCTCAACTTCATCGGTGCCATGGCCCATTCAGGACAGATCGGCTGATATCGGGATGGCG
>CAZBXU010000195.1:0-6189 GCA_964495755.1 uncultured Spirochaetaceae bacterium
TCAGAAACCGGCTAACCTTTTGGTCTAATTTTGAACAGCGAAGGTGAATCCGGATCCACCTCCCCATATTTAATGAAAATCATGATCTCTTCGGTAAATCCAATGTAGTACAAACCCAGGATTACAGTCACCAAGATGGTCGTGTTTACAAAATAGGATAGAATCAACAGAAAATAGACCAGCACACCGCACAATTTCAGGATAAAGGTATGCATTAAAATTGGCTTTCTGCATCTTATCGCGGAAACAATAAAGGACAGCCCCAGGATCCCAAAAAAGATATAGAGCAGCGTCATATTGGGCTTCAGGTATTCCGAATACAACCGGGCCATGAAATAGGCTGATGAAAGATAAAAGGGAAGGTCAGCGATGGAATCGAAAGTTTTCCCGAAATCCGTTTTTTGGTTAAATATTCTGGCAACCTGCCCGTCAAAAAAGTCTGTCGATCCCAATATGGCATAGCCAATGACAAATACCACTCTCATATCCTTCAGGACAAATACGTAAAGTAACGGCAGAAAAACGAGTCTCGATAGGGACAATCCGTTAGGAACGGTCAGGTATTTTTTCTGAGTCAAACTTAATCTCCTCAACGTATGGCTATCATAAGAACCAACAAAATCCTAACCGTTTTCTTCACCAGCTCACCGGTCCAGGTGGTAGCGACCGCAGCCCCGAGATTATCCGGATTGTAGGCGCCGTCGGCCATAGCGAAAAAACGGCCGGCCTTCATCGGGCTGAAGGTGTACTGATACTTGTACCCTGCGTTATCCGGGTTGTAACTCCCGCCGTACCATGTTTCGAAAATAAAATTTTAGTCTTTGATTCGATCTATCTGGGTAGGATTCCTCAGGCAGCGCATGACGTGTTTTCGGGGGTGGAGTGTGGGGGGTTAAAGTTTTCTCTACACCCAAGCTTACTTCTTTGTTACGGATCTTCAATCTTCAAGCAAAATCGCTTCTGCTTGCAGTTTATCACTCCGGCTGAGAAAGCGAACGAAACTGGAACGTTTCTCCCGGTCGAGCCGGTCGATCGCAATACCGAGAAATATTTCGTTCTGCTCCCTACGCTCCCACTCCTTCAGTCCGCTGATGATCAGCTCCGTCGGTTCAAGTTGACTGTTGGTGAGTTTCAGAGTAAAACGATGCTTCCCCGGCTCCAGGCCGTACTCCTTCACGAACTGCAGAGAAGCCCCGGTAAGGGAGATATCCTTAACATATCCTACCTCACGTTTTCCCTTCGGGCTTTCCAGGTACAGCTTCCAGTCTGACTGGATTCTCGGATACACCCTGCTTTCGCTCATATTCGCTAACCCCCTGTGTTCGGATTCTGACGTATGTAATTTTGAATAAAATGCGGTAACGAAGTCAGCAGCGGACTCGTTTTCGTCACCTTGAATCTCTGGCAATACTGCCTATTAAACTCCTGATTCGGGAAAAAACCGCTTTTGTCCTCGGACAACGGTGCCAGTATCCGGTTTAAAAAATACATATTCACGGGCCCTATATTTTTTACCTCTTGTGTTCCCCGATACGTACAATCGAATAGCTGCTTCACCTCTTCATAGGTGGCTTCCGAGATATTGATTCTCCCCGGCTCACCGGCCGCTTCCATGCGGGAGGCGATGTTCACGGAATCTCCCCAAATATCGAAGGTGTATTTCTTGTAGCCGATCACACCGGATATGCACGGACCCGTGTGGATGCCGATGCGGAAAGACCAGTTGTTCAGATCGAGACCTTCCACTTCTTTGCTGTCCTGCTTCATCTCATCCAACACGTTTAGCAGGTTTCGCGCTGCCAAACAGCAATCAACGGCGTGAGATTCCTTCTTATTGGGGATTCCCGATACACACATGTAAGAATCGCCGATCGTTTTAATCTTCTCGATTCCAAACTCGTCCATGATACGGTCGTGAAGCGTTACGTAGGAATTGAGCTTCCGGATCAGGGTTACCGGATCTAGGTGGAAGGCGAGCCTGGAGAAACTTACTACATCGGTGAACAGAATCGTGCTGTGACGATATACCTTCGGATGGACGGTTTTTTTCTCTATAAGCTCATCGACAATGTAGGCTGGAAGAATATTTAGGAGGGTTTTCTTGTATCGCTCCTCATTTTGTGTTTTCGGACTCGAAGTGGTCATTTATATATCGGCGAACTCCTCAAAGGTAGTGCGGCTCTCTATCTCGGGCTCGTCCACGTTCAGTAGGATGGGCAAAGTCTCCTGCTGCCAGTCATCACCCTTCAACCGTTTTACTCCGATCGGGCCTGTAATGGTGTTTATAATCATCTCCGTGATATCCATGATGATATAAAAGCCATTGGAATTGCAGAAATCGAGCTCCTTGAAATCGAACTCGATTCGGTCGATCTTTTCCTTCGGCAGCAGCTGTTCGAGCTCTGAGAGGTATTGTTCCAAATATCGATATGGGTTGTCGATCCTGATTGAACCTCCAAAGGAGATAATCAACAGGTCCGCATCAACCTTGGCAACGGAGCTGAATACACTGATTCCCCCGTCCATGATCTCGCCGAATGCCAGGACTTTCAACTCAAACCTCCTAAACCAATTTGAGAATCGATTACAAGATACGGGGCGCGGTACCGGGCGGATAGCGTAAATTTGTTTTCAGCGGCCAGGCGAATCAGCCCCAATCCCCCCCTCAGTCTGTCTTTTCTTCGTTCGCGTATCGTCTCGGCCAGCAATTTTCTCAAGTCGCCGGTACAGTTAATCATATTTATATGATCTCTCACTTTTCTGTACTGAGATCTCTTTGCCGCGCTCGCGACACGAATTCGAAGAAGATCCTTGTTGATCATAATCTCTAAACTTATCTTACTATCAACTTCAGGACTGTTGACAACGGCATTATTGACCAACTCGGTAATGACGATATTCGCCTTCTTGCTGACGTTCTTCGGATAAAAAGCACCGATAAGCTCGTCAGAAAAATTACCAAGAAGCCCGCTCAAATCGCCGATGATGTTCTTCATCGGTGATAGGTCGTAACGCATATTGATATTGGTTGTCGCCAGTTCTTCCTGCGTTATCATGATTATACCTTTTTTCGCAGAATCAGCAACGTGATGTCATCGCTGTCCTTGCTTCTGAATCCCGTATAATCCTCCCGACAACGATCCAGTATTTCCTGGACCGGCTTTTTTGCGTTCTTGATGATCAGATTGTTGAGCCGCTGCACCGAATAGTCTTCTCCCTTGTCATTCTGCGCTTCTGTGATACCGTCGGTGTACAACGCCAGAACATCGCCTTTCTTGAAGGGGAGCTCGTATTCGTGAAAGGCCCGGCGGCGTAACCCAAGAAACGCATCCCGTTTCTTAAAAACCGTGCTGTCTTTACCGCTGACCAACAAGCCAAATCCACCGCCGCTTACGTAGCGCAGCGCGGTGGAATCGATCACAACGAAGTTGACCGTTGCATATTTTTTTACGGTTTTTAGAAAATCGTATGCCGTGTTGTTTATCCACTCTACGATCTCTTTCGGAGAATCCTGTTTTTCCAGGATTGTCATGAACTGCGCCTTCAGGTAGGTCATGACCAAGGCTGCGGACACACCGTGACCGGATATATCTAAAACTCCTATTGCATAACTTCCCGAACAGGTATTGAAAAAGTCGTAGTAATCGCCTCCGACCTCGGCCAACTGTTTATGATACACGGCCAGCTCGAGCTCTGAAGTCATTTTTCCCGAAGCTTGAGGAAGCAGGGCCTTCTGAATCTTGTTGGCTACCGATAGATCATCCTGGATGATCGCGTAGGTCCTGGCCAGCTCACGCTCCTGCTCGTCCAGCTTCTCGTAAGCGATTTTCAGATTTTCATTGGTGGCGGACCAAAACGCCTGATCTCGCTCCTGTTTCTTCTGCAGCCCCCTGTATTTTCGAAACAGCTTTGCCAGTTCCTCCTCTGTGAGATCCCCCTTCTTGGGAACGTTGCCTGACTCCAGCAGCTCCTCCAGACTCATTGCTGTCCTCCTTACGCGAATTCTATATTGAAAATCTGCGGATTCTCGTCGTTCTTGACGTCGATAAAATCCAGATCCCCGGGAGCTGTCATACCCCCTATGATCACTCCCCGTTCCTGGTCCTTGTTGAACGGTGTTGTGCTGTTTATCCTGGCCCGGCCACCCTCTTCGTCCAGGAAATCAAGTTTGAAGCTGCCGACCAAATTCTCGGGTCCCTTGACAACACTGGCATATCCCTGGGAACCGGTTTGAAAATGCAGGAAATCCACTCCCCTTGTGATGATCTCCTTCCCGGGCCCATAGTTATACCAGCCAAGCATCATCTCCATTCCAACCCGCTCGAGGATCGGGCCGGAGTTTTCATACGCCTGTAAAACGACCCTCTCGATTTCGCGAAGCTTTTCGAAAGGGTACCAGCCGGTGATTTCGATTTCCCCGATCAGGTTCTCAGCCTTGGTACCGGCCACGATGTTCAGGTTTATACAGGCCTGAGCGTATCCTTGTATTGTGGCACCGAAAACTTTCAGCTCGGTCTTTTTGTTGCCCTTTGCCATATGCTGTTCCTCCTCGTTATCTAAACAAAGAAATCTATCTTCTAAGTGGTAAACGCCATCACAGCAACGATGGTCGTATCGTTGTAGTTCAAACGTACCAAACCTTCCGACACAGTGTATTGGCAGTACGGCGGCAGCTCAACTGAAAGATCACCAAGATCAAACGGCTTGTATCCCGCCTTGAACAGGCGCAGCAGCCACGAATCATACAACTCATGCCGTTCGCAACGAAAGTGATCGCTGACTCCGAAGATATCTCTGATCTCCCTGGCAAAGAATTTGCCTTTGATGAGATATTTATGAGAAGCATCGATATCCGCTTCATCCACAAGAGCAAATACATTTCCGAAATGCTCCCAGCTATGGTGAACCCGTTTGACCAGCTCTTCAGTGTCATGATTGGAGTTCGGCTCGACTAGAGTCAGGATCCGCGGTTTAAGTGACGCGAGACGTCTCAGCAGATCGGTCCTCGTCTCTTGATCGTTCAACGGATGGCTGGTGTGATGAAAGGAAAAAGCCGAGTTGACTACTAGATTGCCCTTGGACTTCTTCCGGATCGATTCAAAATCATCACCGTCGAGCTTTTCCACCATGGTGCACAACGGCTGGAACTCCAACCTGAATGGGTAGCCCTTCTTCGCCTTCTCGAGCCTGCTGCGGGCTTCTGCGAGGTTCTTCTCAACCGGATCCAGCCCGATGATCTGAACCGCTTCCAGTTTACCTCGATTGCCGGCCAAGGCGTCGAGCAATCTCTTAACCTGGCCGCCATGGCCGATTCCGATATCCAGAATGGTGAATGAACGGAGGTCGCTTACCGCCCGTTCGAGATACTGATTGGCCAATAGGTGACCGGCATACACGAAAGGCACTGCTTCGGCCATACTGTAGAACAGCTCGGTCTGAGGAATATCAAATTCCTGTACAAAGATGTTTTTGCTCTCCACAAGCTGCCTGTCGATCCGCCTCATCAGAGATTCAGCAATCAGATGGGAGAGCAGCTGAGGGTTGGCTACCTTTTCGTCAACGTGTTCCAGGATCAGCTGCTCGATTCTGGGTTTTGCCAGCATTTGCCTATGCCTAGTGATCTGCCTGCAGATGTCGAGCAACTGTGCGTATTCATTTTCGTAGATCACGGCTTCTGTCTCTTTTCTATTAGTTTCGACACGTGAAACCAGGCAGTACAGCTTAAAATATTTATCGGATATATCACTGTAAGTGTATCACAACTAACAGAAAATGCAGAGTTTTTTTATCCGCCGCCAATCCGTTACCGCTCCATATCGCGGACATAAGAGACGGGGCTGCTTCACCAAACTCCAAAAGAATGCGAAAAACCCGGAACGAGGGTTTCAGAAACAAGGCCGAACACGTAGAGTACACAAGTTGAGAGGAAAATATTGAAAGAGCTCGGGAGCACGGGTCTCGAGGTTTCTCCGCTGGGCATGGGCACCATATAAATAACACGGCTGGAGCGGCGGCAGGATCGCCGACGCCCCGCTCTGCTTGCGGTTTCTCAAAGGCTACATCGGGCTGTTTCCCTGCACCGGCATCGAACGACCCGCGGAGCACGACCGGGCGGTAGAGCTGGCAAAGAGATGCAGCGAATGCAGGCAGTGTGTGGAGCGCTGCCCGTACGATTTGAAAATCCCGGAC
>CAZBXU010000196.1:0-6186 GCA_964495755.1 uncultured Spirochaetaceae bacterium
AAGAGAACCGAGCATCAGCCCCCCCGCCATCAGGTGAAAAAGCACGTCCCCTGTGAACAACCCGCCGCCAAAAGGTCTACCGCCGAGAAACCAGATCAACAGGGAAAACGAGCCGATATACGATACGGGAATTTCCCAGGTGATGATTTTTTTTACAAACAGATAGATGCTCCCAAGAAGGAGAAGCAGGACGGACACCTCTCCGATGCAGCCCGGGATATTGCCCAGGAAAAGATCTCCGTACCCGGTCGGGAAAATTCTGCCCAAAGGGGCCAGCAGCGCCGGCAATCCCCCACTCCCGGCGGTACCGACACCACTGGTCGGATAACCTTTGAAGGCCAGAAATTCGATCGGACCCCGTACCGAGCCTTCGAAGTCCATTAAACCGGCCTTCACGAATCCAAGCACCGAAGCACTGGTTAGCGCATCGGCGCTCCAATTCAGAGGAGCCTGCCAACGGGTCATAAAGCCTGTCCAGGAGAAGGTAACGAAAACCCGGCCGGCAAGAGCGGGATTCATCCAATTGCGACCCAAGCCTCCAAAAGCCATCTTTACCACCGCAATGGCAAATACAGATGCAATTACCGGTATGTAGAGGGGGACCGAAGGGGGCATGTTGTAGCCGATCAGTACTCCCGTAAGTACGGCGCTCCAATCGTTGAGAGTAAAACGACCCTGTAGACGGGTAATAACGAACTCGGTAAGCACACTCGCCGCTACGGATACCAGCACCACGTACAGCGAATAGAGACCGAAGACAAGGACACCCCAAACGCCGGCGGGCAGCAGGCACAGGATCACGCTGATCATGATCTTCGCGGTTGTGCTTCCTTCGTGGATGTGAGGAGAGACTGAAACGCGGGCGCTCCAAGAGGTTCTTACATCTGCCATAGTTCAGCCTTTTTTCTTTCGTGCCATGATTTTTCCCAGCTTCATACCCTGCACGAGAGGTATCCGGGCCGGGCACACATAGGCACAGCAGCCGCACTCTTTACAATCCATAAGGCCTGCAGCCATCGCTTCATCGTACTCCTGGTGGTCGATCCACTTGTACAGGGCGGTGGGACTCAGGCCGAAGGGGCAGGCCGCGATGCAGCGTCCACATCCTATACAGGGTGTCTGCAACCCGGACCGGATCTGCTTTTCCGACAGGGCGAGGATTCCGGAGGTCCCTTTCACAACCGGAACACCCGGATCCGCCAGGGCGAAACCCATCATCGGTCCTCCGGCAACGATCTTTCCGGGAGTGGAAATGAAGCCGCCGCACTCTTCCAGGAGGTTCCCTACGGGTGTTCCGATCCGAACCTTGAAGTTCGCCGGGTTCTTCAGGGCGGAACCGGTGACGGTTACGATCCGCTCGATGAGCGGCTTGCCCAGCGCCACCGCTTCGTATATCGCGTAGATCGTACCGGCGTTGGAGACCACCGCACCGATGTCCAGGGGCAGACCGCCGGAGGGTACCTCCCGGTGTATCAAGGTCTTCAGCAGCTGTTTCTCATCCCCTTGAGGATACTTCGTCTTCAGAGACACTACCTCTATATCCAACCCCTTTTTGCTAATCTCCCGGTTGAGCGCCTCGATGGCATCGGGTTTATTTTCTTCCACACCGATCAATACCCGCCGCGGAGAAAGTATACGACGCACGATCTCGACACCCGTGAGCAGGCTTTCGGTCTTTTCGACCATCAGCCGATGGTCGGATGTCAGAAAAGGCTCACACTCCACACCGTTGATCACGAAGAACTCGATCTTGTTGCCTTCACGAATCGTGAACTTGATCGGAGTGGGAAATGTCGCACCCCCCAGTCCCACGATCCCCTGATCCCGAATCAATTCCATGAGGTCCTGCGGATCCTTGCTCCGCCAGTCTCCTTCCGCAGCCCCACTGCCCTCGAACTCTCCCTCGAACTCTACGACCACAGCCTTGCTGCGGATTCCGGTGGCAAGGTAGATATCCCTGATTTCCTTTACCTTGCCGGGGATCGAGGCATGAACATTTGCGGAAAACACTCCTTGAGCCTTTCCAATCAACATTCCTTCCCGCACTTCATCTCCCGGTGCTACCAAACACTCCGCCGGCGCTCCCATGTGTTGCTGCAGGGCAATCACCGCTTCCGGTGGAATAGGAGCGTTGCGGATTGGAATATCATTGCTCAAATACTTGTAATCATGGGGATGGACTCCACCCCCCGGAAAGGTGCGATTCTTCGAAGCCATACTGCCTGTCAGTGCCTCCTAAGCGTCAAACTCCTAGTAGCATACAATACGGATGCTGTCAAATTAAAATGCTGGGGAACAAGAAAGCTAAACAAAAACAAGAGTACCAGGAGGGTGCCGAACCCGGCTCTGCCGATCGGTTCCGTTACGGCGATCGTCTCTACCGTACCGGCAATTTCCTGGTCCGCGAACAGCCGGGGAAGGCTTCCCGGTGCCGCCCGGCCAAGGGTGCCTTGGAGCCATGATTCCTTGAACTGCTTGACTACCCGAAAGGTCTTTTGTATCCGAAAGCTTTCAGAATCGACGTGATAGTCGGAAATGACAAGACGTTCGCCCATCCTCGGGAAAGTATAGGAGCGCCCGAACATCAAGGATTCCTGATATGCTCGATGAGCCAAGTAGTCAGCCAAATTGGGAATCCCGCTGCCTCGGGAGATACCGGACAGGGCTGTAAGAGACCTCCACGACAGATCCCTCGGAACGCCCGTAATCGGTTGCATCTGGATCTTGTAGGAAACGGGGTTGGAAAGGGCGGTACCCAGCCGCAGCGCGGGATAGGAACCAAGCACGATCACGGCCAACAGAATATGCAGTGGCACTTCCCGAGAAATCGCCCTGCGGCGCGCATGGAAGCGGCCCAATATAGGCAAAGGTTGAAAAGGCGGATGAGCCCGGCGAAATCCCTCTACAACCAGAAGCCGGTATACAAGGGCACTTGCCACGGCTCCGCCGAGAACCGAGAACAGCGCGCCGAGCAGAGGTCCTGGATAGAGGAGAAGCATCCCCAGCCCTACCGCAACCGCCACTGAGATCGGAGGGCGGGAGATAGTTTTCCGCGTTGGATCATCCCTCGGAAAAAACAATCCGTCCCGCCACCTCTCGTACTGCCATTCGAGCAGGTGTACCCAGGCGGGCATGATGAGGAAAAAGGCGAGAAGAGAGGAGAAACCGGAGAGCAATACGAGGAGCATCCAGGGAAGGGATGCCAAAACAATAGCCAGCCGCACCTTCCAGTTCGAAGCCAAGAATCCAATCACGACCCAGTAGGCCAGGAACAGAAGCAAACGAATCGATCGGTCCAGCGGCTCGAATTCGAGCAGCCGCCATCGCACGCCTTCCCTTTTCAGAAGCGCCGACAGGTGAAGATAGCTGGACAGCACATTCCTCTCGGTGCGGAGGTACACCACTTCCCAAAAGCCGCCCCTCGTCTCGCCCTGTCTGCCTGAAGCCACTGTGAAAAGGTTCCCGACCCGTTGCAGGTACGGATCGAAGCGCGGGTCGAGAGCATCGAGGCGCTTAGGCAGCCGCTGTATGGGGATCGTTTCGAACCCGGCAAAAGTATTGAAGGAGACCTTGGCGGTGTACCTTGAGACTACACCCTCGAAGAATCGGTTCTCCGCGATGCGGAGGATCAGCTGTTCGGTATCCTGAGATTGTTCAATATACAGGGTATAGTGTTTTTTCCAGGTCCGGCGACCGATCAGCTCCGGGGAGACAACCAGCAGAGAACCGGCCGATGCAATCAAGGCGCCTACGAGCAAGACGCACAGTGATCGGGGAACCCCCGGCGAACGAAGCCTTGAGAAAAACATATCAGATTCTGCCAGGCTGTTAGTTTCACTGCCTACACCGGAGTTTGTCAAGGTGGACCTGTAAAAGAAAAAGCAATATATTTTGTCTACCAGGTACAACGAAGGCCTATGATGTACGAAAATACGAAAATAATGACCTTGAGTGAAATGGCGGACTATCTGAAGATCGCCAAACGGTCTCTTCTGCGCATGGCCCAACGGGGTGACCTTCCGGCGACCAAAGTCGCGAGTCAGTGGCGGTTCATGCGCTCCGTTGTCGATGACTGGTTGATCTCGCGGATGAAAGCCCTACCGGATCGGGAGCTGGAAACTCTGATCAAATCGGACAAGCTTCCCCTACCCCTTTCCGCCCTTCTCCGTCCGGGATTGGTACGGTTGGATATCGAAAATAGCGACAAAGAGGAGGTATTGGAGCTGCTGACCGAGCTTCTGGTAAGGGAGAAGCTTCTCGAAGAGGATGCCACCTCTTTTCGAAAAAAGCTCAAGCAACGGGAAGAGATGGTCTCCACCGCGATTTTCCCGGGAATTGCCATCCCCCACTTCCGTAAGCCCGAGGAATGTCCAGTTGCGGAACCGCGGATCGTCGTTGGTATATCCCGAACCGGTGTGGATTTCAACTCCCTCGACGGTCAACCGACCTATCTCTTCTTTCTCATCTGCGCTAATCAGGTGATTCTGCATCTCAAGATCATCGCCGAACTGGCGCTCGTTTTCCGCAGGCCCGATCTGGTAGAGAAACTTAAGAATTCCCGGGATCCCCACCAGGTCCTCGAGATCCTGCTCTAAGATTGACACCTCGGCTGCATCTGAAATACACTCTCGATTGGAACTGCCACAGAGAATGTCCTTTTTTAAGAATAGCTACTATCATCTGGTTTATGCCGTGCGCGGGGTGCGTGTTTTTACCCTGGTGGGCGGAAGCGGTACGGGAAAAAGTTTTCGGGCAAAACTGGTCGCAGAAAAGTACGGGATCGAGATCATCGTGGACGACGGATTGCTGATCCGAGACCAGAAGATCTTGGCGGGTCGCTCGGCAAAAAAGGAAAAGGGCATCCTGGCAGCCATCGGTACAGCCCTGTTTGCCGACGACAAACACGCCGAAAGCATCCGCCAGGTGTTAAGCAAACAGTCGTTTAGGCGGATTCTCATCATCGGAACCTCCGAGAAGATGGTGAGGAAGATCGCCAAGAGACTTCAGCTTCCACACCCTTCTAAAATCTTGCAGATCGAGGACATCGCTTCCCGGGAGGAGATCGCCACGGCGATTCGCTCCCGCAACTCCGAAGGCAAGCACATCATCCCCGTGCCCGCCCTGGAGATCAAGAGAAGTTATCCCCACATCTTTCTCAATTCGATAAAAATTTTCTTCAAGAGGCGCTTCCAGCCCCTCAAATCGGGGAACATCATAGAAAAAACGGTGGTACGGCCCGAGTATACCAGTCGGGGCAGCGTCAGTATCTCCGAGGAAGCGCTTACCCAAATGGTGATTCACTGTGTTCAGGAGTTTGACAGCTCGATGACCGTGGAAAAGGTGATCGTTGATCGAGAACGCTCCGAGTACGGATTGGAAGTCGTTCTTCACGTGCCTTTTCAGGGACAGGCGGCGGCGCCCCTGTACGAGCTGCAGGAATACATAGCGAAGAATATCGAAAGCTTCACAGGCATGATTCTCAGAGAGGTGAACGTAACCATTGGTAGAGTATCCAAATGGTCAAGACAGACGCGTAACGAGTAATATCCTTCTCACCGTCATTACGGTTTTTATCGCCGGGATCGTCCTCCGCCTTGCCAGGTCCGTATTTATTCCTGTGTTGATCGCCGCTTTCCTGGCCTACTTCATGGACCCCCTGGTTGTCTTTCTTCGCAAACTTCGGGTCCCGGTGATCGTAGCCGTGATCATCGCCGGCGTTGTTTTTCTGGGCGCCTTTTCCGTGTTCAGCTATATCCTGTATGACAACAGCCTCGACTTTGCAAGAAAGATACCGGTCTACCAGGCCGCCTTTGTAAATATGCTTACCGATGTGGCCGAGCGATTCCAACTACTGACGAGTGATTTCTTCGAACTAAGGGACCTCGATGAACTGAGAAAAATACAGATCGGTCCACTCGTGTTGTCCACCGTCAGCTCTATCGCCAATCTGCTGGCGGACTTCCTCTTGGTCTTCCTCTTCTCGCTGCTCATACTGGCCAGCAAGTACAGCGTGACCCGAAAGCTCCTCCGCAGCTTTCCCCGGAAAGAGGCTAAGAAGATCGTCATGGTGCTGCTTCATATCGACAGCGACCTGCGCAAGTATGTGGGGATCAAGAGTTTCGTCAGCATGATTATAGGTGTATCCAGCGGGGTCGCTCTGGCCCTTTTTCAGGTGGAGTTCGCAAT
>CAZBXU010000197.1:0-6164 GCA_964495755.1 uncultured Spirochaetaceae bacterium
CTGGATTTGGAGGACTACCGAGTTCTGGAGAACGATCCCCGCTTCAGGACCTACAGTTATAGTGATGTCTTCTATCATACCCTCCTGTTCAACCTGCGGGATCCCCTCTTCTCCAATCCGGAACTGCGGCGGGCCGTGGATCTGGCAGTGGACCGGGAGGATCTGATCGGCGAGGCCCTCGACGGCTGGGCTGTAGAGACCACCGGGCCCTTCCGCCCCGGCACCTGGCCCTACAACCCCGATGTGCCGGAGTCCAGCTACGACCCGGCCCAGGCCTCCCGCATCCTGGCCGGCCTGGGCTGGCGTGACACGGACGGGGACCTGATTTTAGAGAGGGGCGGGGAGGAGCTGGCCTTCACCATCCTGGCGGACCGGGGGGACCTGCTCAAGGAGGCGGCGGCCCGGCGCCTCAAGTGGCAGCTCTTCCAGGTCGGCATCCGGGCCGAGGTGGAGCTGCTCTCCCCCGCGGAGCTATTCGAGGAGCGGCTCTTTCCCGGAGACTTCCAGGCGGTGCTTCTCCAATTCAACGCCGGGGTCGACCCGGATAAGTTTATAACCTACTTCTGGCACGCGGAAAACATCGGCTATTCAAACCTGGGAGGCTACGGCAATCCCGAGGTGGACAGCCTGATAGAGTCAGGACGAACCAGCCTGGACTTCGAAGAACGAAAAAACATCTACAGGCGGATCCACGCCCTGATCGCCGGGGACCGTCCGGCGGTCTTCCTCTACGTGCGCAAGGTCTTCTTCGCAACTTCCAACAAGTTCGAAGGCATCAACGCAGCTCCGGAGCTGTTCTACCAGTCCATCAAGGACTGGCACATCAAAGAATCCCAAAAAGAGAGGAGGTGAGAGCATGATCCTGGAAATCATCGATACCGGCCTGACCGGTATAGGACCGGATTCCGGTCCGGAAGGCAACCGCTGCTGTTTTTGGATTCGCGGCGCATACGGCTGATCGGTCCCTCGACTGCCGCCTGAGTAGCCGGCCCGGCTACGGCGCTCCGGGCTAGAGCGCTGAGGAGGTGCACCTCTTCAGCGCTTCTTTTCACGCCGAAGAAAGGATACTTTCAAGATGATCCGATCGAAATATACCCTCTTCGTGGAAGACCACCCGGAGCCGGGAAAACACCTGTTCTTCTGCACCCGCACCCAGGCCATGGTGCTGGTGGACGAGGAGCTGAAAGAAGCCCTCAACGCCCTGCCCGCCTTTTCAGGGGGGAAGAGGACCGCCGATGCCCTGGCCACACTGTCCGGGATGGGCTTCCTGGTTCAAAACGAAGCGGAGGAGAACACCAATATCGCAAGGTACTTCGACGCGCTGAAATCCAACACCGCCCGGATCGACGCCACGGTGCTCACGACCTACGCCTGCAACTTCGCCTGCCCCTACTGCGTGGAGAATGGAGTCAAGGCTGCAGTCCACATGGACGAAAAGACAGCGGCCCGGACCGTCGCCTACATCAGCGATCGGGTTCAGGAGCACGGGGCGGAGAAGCTGTTCGTGAGCTTCTACGGAGGGGAGCCGTTGCTGAACCTCAAGGCGCTGCGAATCGTAGCGGAGGGACTCAAGGGTTACTGCGAAATACACGGATTGGATTTCAGCTTCGGAATCACGACCAACGGCGCACTGCTCACACCCGGGGTGGTGGAGGAGCTCCTGGAATACGGGCTGAAAGGGGTGAAGGTCACCCTGGACGGATTCGGAGAGTTCCACGACCGCAAACGGCCCTTTGCCAACGGTAAGGGGAGCTTCACCACGATAGTGGAAAACGTGTACCATGCTGTAGAGAAGATCGACGTGGATGTGGGCGGGAACTTCGACGAAGAGAATATAGAGAGCTTTCCCCGGCTGCTGGATCATCTCAAAGGGCTCGGCCTGGAGAAGAAGCTGCACAGGGTGCGCTTCAACCCGATCTCCGAGACTCCACAGGACCGCGTGAGGTTGCCGGTCGGCTCGGAATTGAATTGCGTCTACGCCGAGCCGTCAACGGCTGAGCACCTGGTGAATCTGCGCCGGTTGGCTCTCGAAAAAGGCTTTCCCGTCGATCCGGGTGTCGGGGTCAATGCCTGCGGAATGACCGCCAACAGCGCGGTATTCACGGTTGATCCGAAAGGCAAGATCTTCAAGTGTCCCGCGTTCGTGGGGCATGCAGAGTTCGCGGCCGGTACGATCTTTACCGGCGAAACCGGAAGCGGGGCAGGCGAAGAGCTCTGGCAGCGCTGCCGGGATTGCCCGTACGTACCGCTGTGCGGAGAGGGCTGCCAGTTCGGATCCTACCTCCGCTACGGCGACATTTCCAGGTTGAACTGCCGGAAGGAGTTTATAGAATATATGGTGCGGGAAAACTTGAAGCTCAACTACCAATTTCGTCAAAATAAGAGCCGGTAAGTTTGAAACGGATTCCTTTTATCCACCGGATCGCCACCAAGATCCTGGCTACGCTCACCTTCGTTTCCACCCTGGCAGTGATCGCCACCGGTGCGGTATTGGTTGCCCTGTCCGGAAGAACACTTCGCTCCAACATATCGGAGCGGAACCTGCAGATCGCCCGCAGGGCTTCAAACGAAATCAGCCTGTACATCGAGAACTCGATCAGCGATGTAAAAGCAGCGGCGGATGTCCTGGCCGCTCTGAAAGATCCCTGGATTCAGGACATCCTTCTGGAAAACCTGTCCATGACCTTCAAGCGATTTCAGAGCATATACCTGGTCGCCGAAACTGGAGAGGTGATCGCATCGACTCACCTGGATAGCAAAGAAGTTGAATCCTTCCAACCGGAGGAACTGTCCCCGGCTCTCTCAGGTCAAACCTACCTCTCCCCGGTCGGTCTTACGTCGGAACGTCTTCCCTACATGAGGATTGCCATGCCCGCGGGGGTGCCCGGCTTACAACAGCAACAGCGGCAGGTCCTGATCGCCGAGTTGGCCCTGCGGGATATCTGGGATCTGGTGGACGACATCTCCTTCGGTCGACAGGGAGAAGCACTTCTGATCTCGAAAGACGGAATATTGATCGCTCATCCCGACAAGACTCGAGTTATAAACGAAGCCGACGAGCTCTCAGGCCCCTGCATGGATGAACCGCTCTCTCCGGAGGGCAAGGTGTCCGTATACCGCCGAGACGGAGGAACAGGCATGCTTGTCGCCTGCGCGCCCGTCAGTGGTTTGGACTGGTGCGTGGTAATCCAACAACCCCTGGCTGAAGCCTTTCTCCCGATGCGGGCCGTTGCTCTCCAGTCTTTGGGACTCCTTGCCGTCATGCTGGCTGTAGCGGTAGTTGCCAGTATTGTACTTGCTCGTCTGTTCTCCGTCCCTCTCAATATGCTCCTGACCGGAACGTATCGAATCGGCCGGGGGGATCTGGACCACAGGATCGATCTGCAGAGGAAGGATGAAATCGGCCGGCTGTCGTCCGCTTTTAATCGCATGGTTGAAGATCTAAAGGGTTGGTCGTTGAAGCTCAGGGAGTCGGAGGAACGCTACCGCCTGACGGCGGAGAGCGTGCAGGATGTGATTTTCTCCCTGGACAAGGCCGGCCGGCTGTTGTTCGTCAACAAACGGGCCGAAGCGGTCAGCGGGTACACGCTGGGGGAACTGGAGGGTCGGAAGTGCGTCGAATTCCTGAGCCGGAAGAGCAGGGAGACGGTCATCGGATTGTTCGGGAAAACACTGCCTCGGAATCTACAGCAAGGCATCGAATTGGAGGCGGAGCTGTTGACCCGAGACAGGATACGGAGAGTCCTGGAAATCAAGCTGGTGCAGGTCTTCAATTCTTCGAAGCGCCTGCAGTTCTACGGGGTGGCCAGGGACATTACCCAGCGCAAAGAGGCGGAGCGTAAACTGTTGGAATACCAGCAGCAGCTGCGTTCCCTGGCTTCTCAACTGTCGCTGACCGAAGCCCGAGAGAGAAAGCGCATCGCCGCGGATCTACACGACCGCATCGGCCAAGCCCTTGCCCTTACCCGGATCAAACTCGGCACGCTCAAAGCGGGGTCAGGCTCGGCAAAACAGATCAGGAGCATCGACGAGACGATTGATTTAATCGAAGTGACCATTCGAGAGGTCCGAACCCTGATCTTCAACTTGAGCTCCCCTCTCCTCTACGAAGTCGGACTAAAGGCTGCCCTTGAACAACTGGTGGAACAGTTCCAGGACGAGCATGGTATCCTGATCTCGCTGGAAGACGATGAGCTGCCGAAACCGATAGATATCGACGGATCGGTGGTTCTTTTTCAGGCTGTCCGGGAACTGATGCTGAACGTGGTGAAGCATGCCCGAGCCCGTCATATCCGGGTGTCTATAAATTGTCGCAACAACTCGATAGAGATCACGGTTCAGGATGACGGCGCCGGTTTCGACGTTTCCCGCAACGCCTTCAGGCCGGGCAGGCGGGGGGGCTATGGGTTGTTCAGCATCCGGGAGCGGCTCGAATACTTGGGGGGCAGTTTGGCGGTGGAATCATTACCGGGACGAGGAACCAGAGCAGCCTTGGCGCTCGAGTTGAACCACGATACAATCAAGCCCGGTAGCTGAAGCACTATGAAAGTACGGATACTTCTGGCCGATGACCATCGGATCATGAGAGAGGGATTGAAAGCCCTGCTCGAGAAGCATTCCTCGATGGAAGTCATCGCGGAGGCGGAAAACGGAATACAGACGTTGGAAATCGCCCGCAGGGAAAAGCCGGACGTGATCATCATGGACATCGCGATGCCCGATATCAACGGGATTGAAGCTACCCGCCAGCTGAAGTCCGAGATGAAAGACATCAAGATTGTCGCTCTCTCGATGCATTCAGACAGGCGCTTTGTCACCGAAATCCTGAAAGCCGGAGCTTCCGCCTACGTGCTCAAGCAATCCGCCTTCGAAGACCTGGAAAAAGCAATAAAGACCGTAATGGTGAACCGTACATTCCTGAGTGCGGACATCCTCGAGACCGTAGTCGGCGACTATGTCAGCCAACTTACAAAATCGGAGTACGAAGCCTATAGACAGCTTTCCAACAGGGAGCGGCAGGTTCTTCAGTTGTTAGCCGAGGGAAACAGCACCAAAGAGATCGCCTACAAGCTCCATGTCAGCGTAAAGACAATAGAATCCCACCGCCAGAATATCATGACCAAGCTGAGCATCCACAACCTGGCGGGACTCACAAAGTTCGCCGTCCGGGAGGGCCTGACATCCCTGGAAGGCTGACACCCGATTTCCAAGCCCTTGAATAAACCGTCAAAAAGCTCAAAGCGCAGCCCCGGAACTGGGAGATTTCGAAGCCCTGGATCAGTGGAATCCTGATGTTGGACCAATAATCGATCGACGATGATATCCTGATGACGTGTATCTGAACACAACGTAATGGAAGATGAACCCAAAACCAACGTGTCTCCCCGAACCGTAGACGACGAGCTTTATCGCACTATTGTTGAGAGCTCCGGGGAGGCCATCATCATCGTTCATGACGGCAGGATCAAGTTTTGTAATACGAGAGCCCTTGAGCTTTCCGGATATTCAAGGACCGAGATCCGACGCCTATCCTGGATCGACCTGATCCATCCTGATGATCGGGAAGTTATACTATCGGAATGCAAAAAATCAAGACAGAGCGAGCAACCGGTCAGTCCCTACTCGTTTCGGATTCATGACAAAGAAGGAAATTTGAAATGGCTGGAACTCAACCATGAACCGATAAAGCGGAATGGCAGGAATGCGGTTCTTGCGTTCATCAGCGATATTACGGAGCGGAAACGTCTCGAGTCGCAGTTCTTCCAGGCGCAAAAGATGGAGGCAGTCGGCAGACTGGCCGGAGGAATCGCCCACGATTTCAACAATTTGCTCACCGTCATCCTCGGGTATACAGAGCTTCTTGAAGAGGAGGAGTTTCAAAAGATCACCGTTGCCTCGAATGTCCAGGCGATTCGGGAAGCAGCGCAAAAAGCCTCCACCCTAACTCAAAACTTGCTCGCCTTCAGCCGCAAGCAGCGTCTCGAACCCAAGGTGATAGATCTGAACGAACTTGTCGACGGGATGCAGTCCATCCTGAAACGTCTGCTCGGTGAAAACATCGAAATTGTGAAAAGGCCGAGCCCTGAATTGGCTTTCGTCCATGCGGATGCAAGCCAGTTGGAGCAGGTAATTCTGAACCTGGCGGTTAACTCTAAGGACGCTAT
>CAZBXU010000198.1:0-6122 GCA_964495755.1 uncultured Spirochaetaceae bacterium
TACAATACTTATCATTTATTGTCAATATCATTTTTCAATAGCCGAAAGTTATGTAAGATCAACGAAATAATAGGTCAGTATCGCTATATCGTCAAGGATAACAGCAAGAGTTTGGACCGGAAGAAGACAACGCAATCTTCCTTTCAGTGGCGAGGGGGCGCCCAGCTGCGGAAGACCGCAATGGCGAAGATTCCCCTTATGTCTGCTGAACATATCTCCGGCGAATCAATCCCTCGACGTCCTGAAGTGACGAGCTGAAGGGACCATTCGATTCCATCTTCAGGCTGGTCACCGCGGCGGCCCATATCACGGCTTCGGCCGGATCCGAGTCGAGCCGGCGACAGGAGTAGGCGGCGATGCAGGTGTCCCCGCGGCCACTGCGTCCTACCAGCTGACTCGGGTAGAATGCAGCCTCATAGAATCGACGGCCGTCGTAGACCAGAACACCGTGCCTGTGGGTCAGGACGATCTCTTTGGATCCTAAGTTGAAGAGCATCTCCGCGGCCCTCCGCAGATCCCTGCTTCCGGTCAGGATTTCCGCTTCTGCAATGTCGGCCTTTAAGAACTGCACCAGAGGCAGGATCTGCTCTTTCTCCGGCCACGGTTCGGCGACAAGCAGTCCATCCCGGATAGTTCTCAGGAATCCCTGGACATCCAGTGCAATTTGTGTATCCCGGCGCCTTAGGACCAGCAGAACATCGGAACCCACCTCGCCCCGGAAGGAGGCGCCGATCACTGCGATCCTTGTTTTGAGATTCGCCACCTGTTCTACACGGAACGAGCCTGCGGAGGAATCTACGAATATCTGACGCTCGTCGGGATTCTCACCGGGATACACCAGTCGAAGCTGAGTCGACTCGGTGGTGTACTGGGGGAACACGTCGACCCCGAGTGTTTCCAGCCGCTCGATCACGTGGGTGTCCTGTTTGGAAAGACGGGTAATTGCGCAGGTTTTAAGGCTGAGACGAATGGCAACATTCGCGCCGTAGTTGAATGCACCACCGTCCACGACGCGGACGCCATGGGAATCGGAGATCGTATCTTTCGTGTAATTCCCGATAAAGGTTATATCGTAGCTCTTCATGAAAAGTCCCAATCGCAAATCACTGAAACAGCTCGTCCCAGAGATCTCGGATTCGCCGCAGCGATTTCTTGGAATCCTGCAGCGGACTGTACTCGAAACCAACGAAACCGTCGTACTGCGTGGCAGCGAGCAGGGAGAGGATCGACTTCCAGTCCACGGTGCCTGTACCCGGTTCATGACGACCCGGAATATCGGCGATGTGGATGTACCCGATCTTTTCCGAATATCGTTCGAGGATTTCGCCCAGGCCGGCCTCCATCATTCCAAGATGATACAAATCGCAGAGCACCTTCAAGCGCTTATCCCCGATGTCGCGAACAAGCTGTACAGCTGTTGTGATATCGGAAAGCCAATAGCCGGGATGATCAATCCGGGTATTGAGAGGCTCGAGCACCAGGCGCAGGTCCTCCGGCAGCATAGCGAGGGCTTTCTCAAGACCCGTCCGGACATTTCTATATTTCTGCTCAGGAGGGATCTCGGGAAATGTCTCGTCGACTGCCCCGCCTTCACCCAGCTCGTTGGTCAGGAGCATCAAGGTGCCGCATTTCAGAACCCGGGCCACGGAAACAGCCTCCCGCAGCTCGCCGAGAAAAAGCTCGTGGGTCTGCTCCGCCACCAGGCTCCCGCGACGATGGCCGCTGAAATTGGCTATGTTCACTCCCTGTCGCTCACAGGCTGCGGCCAGGGCGGGGATGTCTTTGTCCCGCCAGCCCCAGAACTCGACGAATTGAAACCCCTCCCCGGCGATCCTGGCGATCTTTTCCACAGGATCCAGCTCCGGGAACAGCATCTCGAAGCAGATGACCGGCTTCAATGGTCTTCCCGAGGCAGGATGTGCAGGCTCTTCTCTTTCAGATGGATGCTCACTTCCTGGTCATTCGTAAACAGTGTGTGCTCATGGGGGCTGGGGACCTCGACGGTGAGGATGCTGTCTTTCAGCTGAACCTCATACACGATCTCGGAGCCCAGATAGACCGATTCCCGGATCACCCCGACCAGAGCTCCCTCTCTTTTCGGTTCCAAGGCTATGGATTCGGGCCGCACCACCACCACCACCTTCGCTCCTTTGACAAGTTTTTGTTGTTCGGTGGAGACCCGCAGTTTCGTCCCATAGATATTCAGCTCGGCGGTATTCGGCGAGCCGACCGCCTCGACCCGAGCTTCAATAAAGTTGGCTTTACCGATGAAGTCTGCCACGAAACGATTTGCCGGATGGGCGTAGATCTCCGGAGGCGTTCCGATCTGCTGGATGCACCCCTCGTGCATAATTACGACCCGGTCGGAGAGGGTCATGGCCTCTTCCTGATCGTGGGTCACATACACGGAGGTAATTCCAAGCCGGCGCTGGAGCTTGCGGATTTCTATGCGGGTGGATTCCCGCAGTTTGGCGTCCAGGTTGGATAGGGGCTCATCGAGGAGCAGGACCTTGGGCTCCATGATCAGTGAACGGGCCAGGCTGACCCGCTGCTGCTGACCTCCGGAGAGCTGGGCCGGAGAGCGGCCGCCCAGCCCCGCCAGTCCAACCAGGCGCATCACCTCTTCAACCCGTTCCTTGATCGCCTTACCGGGTACGTGATGGATTTTGAGTCCGTATTCGATGTTCTGGGCCACAGTCATGTGGGGAAACAGGGCGTAATTCTGAAATACCATGGTGGTAGGACGACGGTTGGGAGGAACGGCGTTGATCCGTTCTCCATCCAGAAAGATCTCTCCGGAAGTGGGGAACTCGAAACCGGCGATCATGCGCAGGGTGGTGGTTTTGCCGCAGCCCGAAGGTCCGAGTAGGGTGACCAACTCGCCTTCCCGCACCTGGAGGCTGACATCATCCACAGCAACTACAGAATCCTTTCCGCCGCCGAAAATCTTTGCAAGGTTTTTCAGGACCAGATAATCTTCTTTCATACGGTCTCCTTACCCTACGATGCTCGTGGTGCGCACACCCCGGCCGATCCTGTTCACCACCAGCTGAATGATGCCCAGTGCGATGAGGACGATAACAATCAATAGGAGGCTCATTGCTGCCGCCGAAGCGTAACGGCTGTTATCAACAAAGCCGAGGATGGCCACGGTAATCAGGTTCCACTTTCCAGATACTACGAAGATGACCGCGCTGATGGCAGTCATGGCTTTGACAAAGCCGAACACCAGGCCTGAGAAAAAGGCCGGGGCGATCATGGGCAGGGTCACCTTTCGGAAGGTCGTGTTGCTGTCTGCACCCAAATCTGTAGAAGCCTCCTCGATGGCCGGGTCGATTTGCTGTAAAGCGGCTATCCCCGATCGGATGCCCACCGGCATGTTTCTGAAGATGAGGAGGAGCACGATGATCCAGGCCGTTCCGGTCAGGACGAAAGGAAACAAGGCGGAGCGCTGGTTGAAGGCAAGGATATAGCCGATGCCGACAACGGTTCCCGGCACGGCGAAGGTCAGCATAGAGATGAACTCCATCGCCCCGCGCCCGATGAATCGTTTGCGTACCACCAGAAAGGCGATAAACATGCCAAGCAGACCTGTTATTGGTGTAGCCAGCGTGGAGAGGCTCAAGGAATCGATAATGTAATCCTTTCCCACCCGGAACATCTGAATATAGTTGTTGAAGGTCAGGGTAGGATCGACCCCCCAGAGCGTCTGGAAGGATCCGTAGGCGATCGTACCGTACAGGAGGAATACCATACCGGTGAAAAGAATGCAGAGAAAATATACGGGCAGTTTGATGTACCATTCGAGACGCTTGATAGTCGCGGCAGTGGGTTTTCCCGTCACCGTAACGTAGCTCTTCCGGGACACCCAGTATTTCTGTAAAAAAAAGGCAACCGTGGTGGGGATGAACAGAAGTACGGCAAGCGTAGCACCCCGGGACAGATCATACATCCCCGTAATCTGCAGGAAAGCCTGGACCGAGAGCACCCTGAAATTGCCCGATATGATCATCGGGTTGCCAAAATCAGCCATGCTCTGGATAAACACCAGCAACCAGGCGCTGGCTATCCCCGGAACTGCCAGGGGTAGGGTGATGGTGGTGAAGACCTTGGCTCGGGAAGCTCCCAGATCCATGGAGGCCTCTTCCAGGGCCGGATCGATGGCCTGCAAAATGCCGTAGAGAACGAGGAAGGCCGTCGGTCCGTAGGCCACGGTCTCCACAAAAGCAAGACCGCCCAGCCCGTAGATCGAATACTCCCCGAGGATCTTCTGGAGGAAGGGAGTAAGGCTGCCCGCCCGGCCAAAGAGCAGGATGGCGGCCAGGGCCACCACGAAAGGCGGAGAGATGATGGGGAAGATGACTGTCTGCCGGAAAAAGCCTTTAAAGGGCAGGGGAGTGCGGGTAATGGCATAGGCGAAGATAAAACCCACGATCGTCCCGGTTGTTGCGGTGATCGCCCCGAGAACAATCGAGTTCAGAAAGGGTTGATAGTAATACCGGGCCGAGAATACGGCCAGGTAGTTGGAGATATCGAAATGCTTATCGATCACCAGGCTGTATCTGAAAACCTGAAAAATAGGAAAAGCTACGAAGAGAATGAGGAAGTAAAAGATCGCCAGGATCGCCACCAGAAGGAGGGGCTCCTTCCAGATGATACGCATATTAGCGACGATCTCTCGGGTCCTACGGGCAGACGTGTCCATTATTTCCCTTCTGTTGTATCCACCATGAGTATAGATAAAAATCCCTACCCCTCGTACCGCAATCTTCGATCACACCTAATAGGAATATTGCGATACGAGGAGCAGGGATGTCGGCATGAATCTATCGCCGGTGTTTACTTGCCTATGCGATCCCTCCAGGCCGTGATCAGACGATCCTTGTTGTTGCCTGCCCAGATGGCGTCATAATCGATCAGCTTGACCTGGTCGAGGGTCACCGCCCCTGGGGCTACGGTGGCCTTGGGGTTGACGGGTAGGCGGCTGAACTGCTGAAACAGATCTTGGGCTTTTACGGTGAAGCACCAGTCGATGAACTGCTTACCCAGTTCCGGTTCGGGTCCTCCTTTGATCATGGAAAGACCGCCAACCTCGAATCCCGTTCCCTCTTCCGGGAAGCTCATAACGACCGGGTAGCCCTGATTGATCCCCTTGGCAACGATATCGTGAGAGAAGGCGATTCCTACCCCGACTTCGCCCAACCCGGCCATGGGGATGCAGCCTGTGCCGGATTTTGTGTACTGAAAGACACTCTGCCTGTCGAACCTCTCCCACCAGTCGAGGGTTTCCTTCTCCCCCAGCATCTGTACCAGGGTGGCGTAAGTTGTATAGGCCGTGCCCGATGTGTAGGGATAGGCCATTGCCACGTTCCGGGCGAAGGCAGGATTCAAAAGGTCCTTCCAGGATGTCGGGGCCTTGGCACCTTTCTTGCTCAGGAAATCCTTGTTGCTGATGAAGCCAATTGCACCTGTGTAAAAACCTGTCCAGGTCCAGTCATCGGCGTGGAACTGCGGCTGAAGCGGGAAATCGGTGTTGGGTCTGTACGGTGCCAGGAGCCCCTTGCTGGACGCGTTGATGTGGGATGTGTTCGAACCTGCATGCCAGACACTGGCCTGGGGATTGCTGGCTTCCGCCTCGACGCGGGCAAGAACTTCCCCCGAAGACATGCGCACCCACTCTACGTCGATGCCGGTCTCCGCCTCGAAGGCCTCGATATAGACCTGGGCTTCTTCGGTGTCGAAGGCCTCGTAGAGATGCAGGACCCGGGCTTCTGACTGCGGAGTGGAGAACCCTGCCGCTGCTATGGCGGCGAGCAGTAGAACGAAAAACAATCGTTTCATAAAAACCTCCTTGTTGGTTGGTATACCTGCAGTTAATGTAAACGTTTGCACTTCTGCAGATACCCCGACGTTACGATTATAATCATACGCTAGCTGGAAGTGCTGTCAAGGAAATTCCCCAACTTTTTCGCGACCGGGATAAATTCCCACGGGTCTGGGGGCGGCGAGGGATGTCGTAGTTTTTTTCCTTGACCTTCGATTCGAAAAGCCTGTAGGCTGAGTGCTCTGGAAGGGGGTAGCTTGAGATGTTACGACGGTCACAGATATCACTTAACAGGATC
>CAZBXU010000199.1:0-6093 GCA_964495755.1 uncultured Spirochaetaceae bacterium
ACCGTGGATATGCAGGTCCGCTATCTCAAGCCGGTAGATGTAGGTGAGCAGATTCGGGTTGCCGGCGAAGTTACCCAGGTGAAATCCCGAATCATTGAGACCCAGGCCAGTGTTCGCAATGCCGTTGGCGATATTGTGGCAAAAGGAAGTGCCCGCTTCTTGAAAGTATAGAGTGAAGCAAGGAGAACTGCATGGATGTCTATGATTCCATTCGCATCCGTAAAAGTGTCCGGTCCTACCTCGACAGACCGGTAGAGAAAGAGAAGCTGGATCGCGTGCTGAAAGCAGTCAGGTTGGCGCCATCGGCGAGCAATCGTCAGGAATGGCGTTTCGTTGTGGTTACCGATCCTGAGAAACGCCGCCGGCTTGCCGAAGAAGCGGCGGGTCAGCGGTTCATAGCAGAGGCGCCCATCGTGATCGCCGCCTGTGCCGAAACCGACGGTAAGATCATGCGTTGCGCTCAAGCCTGCTATCCGATCGACGTGGCCATTGCCCTCGATCACCTCACCCTGGCGGCTGTGGCTGAGGGTCTTGGAACCTGCTGGATCGGATCTTTCGATCCTGATGCGGTGCGCCGGATATTAGGTATTCCAGAACAGATCGTTGTGGTGGAGCTGCTGCCCCTGGGCTACCCCAAGGACCCGGAGCCGGTCGCCAAATCCCGACTGCCTCTAGAGACGATCGTTCGCTACGAGAAATGGTAGATCTTGGCCGCTGTCTAAAGAGTAGCCGCTGAGACTACTTGGTAACCTCGTGTACCGTATCCCGGATTCGTACCTGCCCTGAGTACTCGTACTCTCCGGTATTGAGGTAGATAATCAGCTGGGCTGTGTAGATGTACTCCCCCGCATGCTCGCCGTCGACGGTAAGGGTACCGTAGAAAGCGATGGTCACGGTGTCGGCGTCCGTGTCGATCGTGACATCCGCGGTCAGGCTACCATTGACGATCGAGTTGGGAGCAAAGCTCGGAGTATAGTCGGTGAAGGTGAAGGTGACCTCATAAATATAAGGCCCCGGCGGCTCTACGGATAATGGCAAGATGCTGATTGAAAGTCCGTCATCCGCCGGTCCGCCGGATTTGCTCTGAGCTGAGTACAGCTCCGTTGAATCGGCCGATCCCTCCATCAGAGCCTTCGCGAACTCTACATCACTCATCCCCGACAACTCGCAGGACATCAAAAACCCAAGCAGGATCAGACTGATTGCTGCTGCCAGTAGTAGTGTCTTTCTCATATGCTCTACCCCCGTGTTTGTAACGATATCCGCTTCTCTAAAATAAATATCGGTGTGGACCGAAAATCAGGCCTATAGACTTTTTTGTCCCAGAGCTGTGGGGTTGAGGCCTCAGGAAACCGGAACAAACCGGCAACGCTATGTCCGGCGCAATTTGACAACCGCAACAATCGCTACGATAATTGGGATACCCCTGACGAATCTAAGGGAAACGAAATAGAATCCGGGGGGCTTCTCGAAGCCTTCCAGGGGAGGTCACTATGAAACGTTGGCTGCGCACTCTCATCATCGCCGGAGGCATCGTCGTGTTTCTGGCGGCTGTACTGTTCGGTGCTTGGCTGTGGATCACCCGCTGGTCCTACCCGAAAACACGGGGGAAGATTGCCCTCGAGGGGCTATCCGCCCCGGTGGAGATCTTTCGGGACCGCTACGGCGTCCCCCATATCTACGCTCGGACTTCGGAGGACCTGTTTTTCGCCCAAGGATTCGTTCATGCCCAGGACCGGTTCTGGCAGATGGAGTTCTGGCGGCGTTTGGGGAGCGGGCGTCTGTCCGAACTGTTCGGGGAAAAGCTCCTGGAAACGGATAAATTCTTGCGCACCATGGGATTCTATGAAGCCGCTGAAGAGCAGTTCGAAAAATATCCCAGGGAAACTCGGACATACCTGGAGTCCTACGCCGAAGGTGTCAACGCCTACATCCTCGATCGCCGGCCCGCACGACTGGGACTAGAATTCGCCCTGCTCAAACTGCAGGGGGTGGATTTTGAGATCGAGCCCTGGGAGCCGGCCGATACCGTCAGCTGGGGCAAGATGATGTCGTATGACCTGGGAAGCAATTACACTCGAGAACGTCTGAATCTGGCAGTTTTACGGAGCGCCGGCTTGAAGAAATGGGCTGATTTTTTTACCCCTTACCGAAAGGATATGCCCGTCATTATCAACGACGAAGAACTCGCCCAGTCCGGATTCCTCGTAGCCAAGGGTGAGGAAAAGCCGTTTCGTGTCTTCGGGTCTAACGGTGTCGGCTCGAATAACTGGGTGATCTCGGGATCCCGGACCGCAACGGGCAAACCTTATCTGGCCAACGACATGCATCTCGCACTACAGATGCCCTCGATATGGTATGAGATCGGACTGCACGGCATCGATGAACAGGGCAACGTGGGCAGAACAGAAGCCTGTCCCTTTCACATGCGGGGCTACTCCTTCCCCGGTGTACCGGGAGTCGTCGCCGGTCATAACGACCGCATCGCCTGGGGTCATACCAATCTGCCCGGGGATGTACAGGATCTGTACATCGAGCGTATCAATCCGGAGAATCCCGATCAATATGAAGTAAACGGTGAATGGGTGGATATGGAGATCCGCTACGAAACAATCAAGATGCACAAAGAGGAGGAGCCCTATGTGTTGCGGGTCCGCCACACCCGGCACGGACCGATCCTTACCGATTTGGCGTCCTGGGAGGAGCTCAATACTTTCTTTGTCCTTCCGGAGGCAGGCAGGGAATTTCCGGAAAATGTAGGATTCACCGTCCTCGCCTTGCGCTGGACCGCCCTGGAACCGGGGCATCTCCACCGGGCTATTTTCATGCTCGACAAAGCCCAGAATTGGGAGGATTTCCGGGATGCCCTGAGCTACTGGGACGTTCCCGCTCAGAATATCGTCTATGCCGATGTGGAGGGTAATATCGGCTATCAGGTCCCGGGAATATATCCGATCCGGCCCAAGGGCAATGGTCTGGCCCCCGTCCCCGGGTGGACCGATGAATATGAGTGGCAAGGCTACATTCCCTTCGAGCAGCTGCCCTACGTCTACAATCCCGAGAAGGGCTACATTGTCACGGCCAACAATCCGGTTACAACCCCGAACTTCCCAATCCCTCGAGGAAGCGACTACGCCTATGGGTATCGGGCCAGACGTATTGGTGAGATGATCGAAGGGGATAGTGACGGGATCACATCTGAAGATATCGCAAAGATACACGGGGATACCTTCGATCAAGCGGCTTATGAGATCGTTCCTTATCTTGAGGGATTAGATCTTCGGGGTGAACAGGAGGAACCGCCGGAGGGAGAAAGCGAGAAGGAACGGGAAAAGCGGGTGCAGAGAGAGCAGGAAGAACTGGAGGCTCTGGAAAACGCGAGAGAACGTCTGTTTGCTTGGGACAAACGCCTGGAAATGGACAGTTCCGAGGCGGCACTCTACGCCCATTTTTTCATCAAGCTGGTGGAGGAGACGTTCAAGGACCAGTATCCGGAGAGCAACTGGCCGCCCCGCTTGAATGGTCGCTTTCAGAATGCGTTCTACTATATGTTGCCTGACCCAGGGAATACCTGGTGGGACGATCTGCGTACACCGGACCAACAGGAGACCCGGGATGATATCTTGGTGCGGTCGTTCCGTAAAGGTTATCGGGCAGCGGTCGATCAACTGGGAGACAAGCTCGATTCCTGGGAATGGGGAGATATCCATACCGCCGAGTTTCGCAATGCCACCTTCGGTGAATCCGGGATCGGGCTGATTGAAAAGATATTCAACCGCGGCCCATTTGGACTGAGAGGAGGCGGCACCCAGGTAAGTGTGGCGCTGTGGGAGATAGAAGAACCTTGCAAGGTCTACCACATCGCCTCCCAGAGGGCCATCTACGATATGGGTGATCTGGCAGCCACGGTTCTGATCCACCCCACGGGACAGAGCGGACACCCGACCCACCGCCACTACGACGACTACATCGAGCCTTGGCGACAGATCGAGTATCACCCCAGTCTCTGGGAACGCAGCGCCGTGGAGAAAGCCTCCCGAAGACCTCTGTTGTTGAAGCCGGAGCTTACGAAGTAAATATATACTGTGCTATTCTCTCTACACCAGAGTTCTTCCGAAATGAGCTCAATCCTCTCAAAAGGAACGAGGTATGCCATTACTAGAGATTGAATATGGTGCTGATACTCTAGGCGTGAAAATCCCCATGGCCTGTGATATTAAGGGAATGGGTCCGGCAACGGTACTCACTGATCCGGCGAGGGAGTTTCGCCGTTCCTACGAACAGCCGATCGACTCACCACCAATATCTGAGATAGCCCGGAAAAAGCTGAAGAGCAGAGCCGGTTCCAGGGCCGTAATTGTTGTTTCTGACAATACTCGTCCGGTTCCCTACAAAGGTGAAACCGGACTTCTTATTCCTCTCCTTCAAACCTTGATCGAAGCCGGATACTCCGAAGACAGAATCAGCCTGCTGGTCGGCAAAGGATCGCATCGTGATATGACCGATGCGGAAATCGAAGCAATGCTCGGAATCCGGAAGGCGGGATTCAATGTACCCGTGGCTCAGCACGACTATGAAGAGGAGGGCAATCTTGTCTATATCGGTAAGACCCTAAGAGGCTCGCCGGTTCGCATAAACAGGCTCTATACCGAAGCGGATTTAAAGGTGGTGACCAGCCTGGTGGAGAGTCATTTCATGGCTGGCGCGTCAGGAGGCAGAAAGGCGATCTGCCCGGCGATTGTAGGTAAAGAGACATTGCGAATCTTTCATGGTCCCGAGATCCTTGAGTCTCCCAAGACGGCTGATTTAGTACTAGACGGGAATCCCTGCAGCGACGAGGCTGAGCAGGCTGCCGCGCTGGCCGGATGCGACTTCGCAGTCAATATCACTCTGGATGCGGCCAAGAACATCACCGGAATATTCTGCGGAGATATCTTTGCTTCTCATCGGGCGGCGGTGGATAAGATACGGGAATACGTGGTAGTTCAATTGCACAAGCGCTACGATCTGGTGCTTATACCGGCAGGTTTTGTCGGTGTAAATCACTATCAAGCGGCCAAGGCTGCAATTGAGGCTTCAAGAGCTGTAAAACCGGGAGGCATGATTGTAATCGTTGCTCGGCATAGCGACCCTGATCCGATTGGTAGCGGGGATTATCGGGAAACCCTTGCCATGCTGAAACGACTCGGACCTAAACGATTTCTACAGACGATAAAGTCACCGGATTGGGTCTTTACTCATGATCAGTGGGAAACTCAAATGTGGTGCAAAGTTCTGGACGTGATCGAGGAGGAGAGCAACCTGATCTACTGCAGTCTGGAGATCCCCGAAGAAAATTATTCTATACTTCCCTGCGTTCCCGGGAACGCATTTATGAGTAGAGAAGATCTTCACGGTGCGGACAATCCGGAAAAACGCATCCGGCTTATTGTCGAACGATCGGTAGGTTCGGCTGTTCAGCGTCTGCGGAAGGAAAAGGGAAGAGATCCGGAGGTTCTATTTCTGAAGGACGGTCCCTATGGAATTCCCGAAGTGCACCTATAGGCTTCGTCTTCAAGGGAAAATCAATAAACTGTCGATACGGATCGGCCAGGTATGCGATCGATGGACAGGAGTTGTAGATGAGCTATGATATTCCAGAAAAGATGAAGGCGCTCGTCCTGCCAGCGGAAGTAGAGTAGAGCTTCGGAACAAGGAGATCGAATATGCCCGTTGACAAGGATTGGCTGAAACGAGCAGCCGATATCGTGGGGCCTGATGGAATCCTTTCGGATGCATCAGACCTTGAAGCCTACGGCCACGACGAGTACGCACTGCAGACCTACGTCCAAACACCGAGGGCTGTGGTCAAGCCGTCATCGGAGGAGCAGGTCGCCGGTATCGTGCAGCTCTGTGCGGAAACCGGTGTTCCCGTAACCGCCCGCGGCGGCGGCACCGGATTGTCCGCAGCCTGTGTGAGCGATCCCAACGGCATCGTTCTGTCCCTGGAACGCCTAAACAAGCTGATCCAAGCCGATCCGGACAACTATTCGATAACTGTGCAGGCCGGAGTCACCCTCGAGCAGATCAACAAGGCGGCGGAGGACATCGGGC
>CAZBXU010000200.1:0-6082 GCA_964495755.1 uncultured Spirochaetaceae bacterium
CTCGTCTTCCCTGATCGCTCTCAAGACCCTACCCCAGGGCGAGCGAATCCCCCTCTCGAGGGCAAAGTAGATCAGCAAGAGAAAGATGACCACGATCAGGAGGTACATATAATTGTAATAGAGCGGAGGGACCACATTACTCAGCGGCCTCTTGATGCCGATCAGACCTTGAGCACCATTGGCCAGCCAACGCTCGTTGTTGAAAATTATCCGGATCGATTCAGCGATACCGATCGCCGAAATGGCCAGATACCCTTCACTCAAACGCAGCGTCAGCAGACCGACCAAAACGGCAATGATTCCGGCAAATATCGCAGCGAACACAACCCCAAGGAGAAAAGGCATGTTCAAACCGAAGGCCTGCTTCACATAGTTTGCCAAGGCGCCGGTAGGCATCTTGGCCGTAAACAGGGCAGATGTGTAGGCACCGATAGCAAAGAAGCCTGCGATGCCGAAATTCAGCAACCCCGTATATCCCCAGTGCACGTTTAGTCCCATGCTGAAGATGGCGTAGATCGAGGCCATGATGGCAAAAGAAACCAAAAAGTCAAGTATTCCCAACATTACGCTTTCCCCCTTCCGAAGATTCCCTTGGGTCTGAAGATCAGCACCAGGATCATGATGATAAAGGCCACCGCCGGTTTGTAAGTCGGAACCAGGAAGAGCGTGGATACTTGTTGGGATAATCCAAGAACCAGCCCCCCCGCCAGGGCACCGGTGATGCTCCCCTTTCCCCCCAGAATAACAGCGGCAAACAGGGGCAGCAGGAAGATCCAGCCCATCTCCGGTCGCAGCTGGGTTTCGATCCCGTAGAGGACCCCAGCAATCGCAACCAGCGCTCCGGCGATGCCCCAAGCCCAAATGAGCATCCGCTCGACATTGATACCCGCGACCCGGGCCAGGTTCGGATTGTCCGCCAATGCCCTCAACGCTTTGCCGGTTTTCGTTCGACCGAGAAACAGGTACACAGCGGCGACCGCTCCCCAGGCCACAATCATGATGAAAATCTCGTCAACCCGGAGTTTGACTCCCGCGGGCAGGAACAGAACCGGACGCAACCCCGCGGAATAGAAGTGAAAATCCGCTCCCCAGATGATGTAAATGAACCCACGCAGGGCCCAGGCCACTCCGATCGAGGCGATGAATGCGGTGATGAAGTGGGCTCCCGCCCGCCTCATGCGCTTGTATACCAGCCTATCCACCGCCACCGCAAGGGCAATGGAGATGATAATTGAAGGGATGAATGAAAGCAACAATCCCCAGCTGAAGGAGAAGGGACCTACATTCCCCTGCAGGAAACCTATCCGGTTGAATAGACCCCCGAACAACAGAGCGATATACGCTCCAACCGTTATCTGATCGCCGTGGGCGCAATTGAACAGGTCCGTGATTCCCCAAATCAAGGTAAGACCTACGCTCCCCAGGGCGATGATGCTTCCCAATACAATTCCGTAGACAATGAGCTCGATCATGTTACCTCCCCAAGTAGTGCTTGCCGATTTCTTCGTCGTTCATCAGTTCCTGGGCCGTGCCTTCCGCCTTCTTTTCGCCTCCCTCGAGGATATAGGCGTGATCGGCACAGCGAAGAGCCTGGGCGTTCTGCTCCACCAGGAACACGGTCACCCCCTGCTTGTTCAGGGTCTGGATCTTTTCGAAGATCTGCTCCACGAGAAAGGGAGCAAGGCCGGTGGAGGGCTCGTCGAGAAGCAGCACCGTCGGATTCAGCATCAACGCTCTGCCAATGGCCAGCATCTGCCGCATACCACCACTCAGATCCCCGGCCCGGCTTCTGCGCCGGTCAGTTAGCTCGGGAAACAGTTCGAATACTTCCTGCGTTCGGGGCTTTATATCGTCCTTCCGGATAAAGGCGCCCATTTCCAAATTCTCCTGAACCGTGAGCGAGGGAAAGATGTTTTCCTCCTGGGGCACGTAACTCATACCCGTACGGGCAACCTTTTCAGGGTGTATTCCGGTAATGTCCTCACCCCTGAGGTAAACCTTTCCCTGTTTTGGGGTTACGACTCCAAAGATCGTTCTCAGAACTGTGGTTTTTCCCGCGCCGTTCGGGCCGAGGAGAGCGACGATTTTGCCCTCCTCCACTTCGAGGGAAAGCTCGTGCAGCACATCCATGCTTCCATAGCCGGACACTACGTTTTCAACGCGAAGAATACTCATGCCATCGTACCTCCCAGATAGACTTCCAGTACCCGCTTGTCGCTGCGCACTTGCTCGGGAGTCCCCTCGGTCAAGAGTTTTCCCCGATCCAGGACTACGATGGGATCGCAGACATCCATGACCAACTCCATCTCATGTCCGATCAAGAGCACGGTAATGCCCTGCTCCTCTACTAATTGGCGGATCCGACCGGCCAGGGTTTTTCGCTCGGAAGGATTCACCCCGGCGCCGGGCTCGTCAAACATGATCATGGTTGGCGACGCCATCATGGTCCGGGCCAATTCAAGCAGTCGTTTCTGTCCGCCCGATAAGTTACCGGCATATTCATCTTTCAGATGCAGCAGCCCGACGGACTCAAGACTCTGCAGGCCCTTGTCCCGCAGCTCCCGCTCCTGCTTGGTTACCATCTTCGGGAAAAACCAGGTACGCCAGAGGCGTTCCCCCTCCTGGTCAGGTGGCACGAGCATGACGTTTTCCAACACCGTCATGAGTTTCAGCTCCCGGCTGATCTGGAAAGTCCGGCACAGACCTTTGTGAAAAGTCCGATGCAGGGATAGACCGTCGATCCTCTCTCCTTGAAAGTAGATTTCTCCTGCGTCGGGATTGTAAAACCCGGAGATCAGATTGAAGAGGGTCGTTTTTCCCGCTCCGTTCGGTCCGATGAGACCGGTGATTCGGTTCGGGGCTACATCGAAGCTGACATCGTCTACAGCCTTGATACCACCGAAGTACCTGCGGACATTTCGGAGCGACAGAATTGGAGAATCGTTGTTTGGGTTCAAAGGTTCCTCTCCTCGTTTCGTGAATTATTAAACAACTAACAGCGAATTATAACGGTGGGGGGGATGCGGGTCAAGAAAACATCACACCCGGAATTGGCGCTCCCGCCTGCGCTGCCCAGACCGGGCGGGCCCTCCACTAATCCTGTCGGCGGCGGCGGGATTTCACGAAACGCACAAAATCGTTGATGTTGCGGACAACGATGCGGTCCGGATACAGTTCGATCCGGCGCTGGTTTATGAAGTGATTGATCACCTGCCGGCACTTCTCCGGAGATATGCCGGCCCAGTGCGCCACGTCATCGACGGTGGTCTTGAACTCCATCTCCTCCACTTCGCTGGCATCTACCGGCTCGTGCTCCGAGAGCATGAGGAACACATCCGCCACTTTTGCCTCCACATCGTCCAGCGTGAGGATCTGAAATTTTCTCTTCTGATCGTGGATCCTCATGGCAAAGAGCTTGAGAAGGGTCAAAGCGACCTGTGGATTGCCCTGCATCAGGATGTCGAAGTTTTCCTGGTTGAACTCGAGGGCGGTCACCTGGTCCATGGCAATCGCCGTAGCCGATCGGGGGGCCTCCTCGAGGATGGCCATCTCCCCGAAGATCTCGCCGGGATTGAGTACGGCTATGGTTTTCTCAAGATCCCCGAAGATCTTGACGATCTGTACCCTGCCAACCTGAATCAGATAAAAATTGTCCCCCGGCTCGTACTCGCTGAAGATCATATCCCCGGCTTGAAAGGTTTTACGAAAGCGATTAAAAGCCTCGGGTGTACCGTTCATTCCGCACTCCCACCGAGATCGCGCAGGGCTTTCTTGACTTTTCTGCTGACAGCGTCCTCATCACTGGACAACGAGAGAATCTTGCTGTAGAAGCCCCTGGCTTTCTCCGGATCACCTTTTTCCTCGTAACACTTGCCCACGTAGTATAGGGCTTCCCGAAGATCGGGATGGTTCGGATATTTCTGAATCATCGAGGTAAAGGCCTGGACCGAGGCGTCGTGCTGTTTCAAATAGTACAGAGAGCGCCCCATTTCGTATTGGCCCTTGGCCGTGTACTCCGCATCCTGGTTCTCCGCCACAATTTTCCGGAACTGCACCAGAGCCTCCTGGTATTTTTGCTGACTGAGAAGACTGACGGCATTGTAGTACTGCTTGGCCACCGCGGACATCTCCTGCGATTCGCGGCTATCGGTTGGTTTGGGGACCGCCTGGGATGCCGCCTCTTCCCCGGGAATCACGGCAGGTCCTTTGCCCTGGCCGTACTTTTGTAGATACTGCTCGGAGGTCTGGATCTTCTGAGTGACATCCGTGGCATAGCGTCCGGATGGGTGATAGGTCAGGTAACGCTTGTATGCGTAGAGTGCCTGGGAGTAACGCTTGTTTTTCAGGTAATACTCCCCGATTCGATACAGTCCTTCCTCCGGTTTGATCTGCTCCTCCGAGAAAATGAGGTTTTGGACTTGCTTGTGAATCCGCCGTAGCATGTTCGAGTAGATCTTGAGCATCTTCAAGATGATCCGGGGATTCTGCTGGGCCAGCTGTTCGAACTCGGGAACGGTAAAGGCTATGGCAACGGAATCGGTGAGAACCTGGGCGGTCTCTTCCCGGGCGTAGCGTCCCAGGGCGGACCGGACGCCAAAAAACTCTCCCGTCTTTATCAGATCGTGGATCTCCTGACCGGTCTCGATATCCGTATAGTTGAGACTGACCTGTCCGGTTTTAAGGATGAAAATCTTGTCGCTTATATCACCTTTGAAAAAGATGATCGAGTTTGCTTTGTACTGCATTGCCTTCGGCGACACGGGATTTCACTCCTCCACTACAAGACTACCCATCCAAGGGTAAATAATCAAGAACCTTCTTAAAACCGACGGCACGGCGGACCCTCTCCAGCAATCCCGCCGGGTCCCCTTTAACGCACATCTTTCGTCCTTGTACCGTTACAGTAGTGTAGTCGCATTCCCTGCGCTGAAAGAGCTGTTCGTACTTCGCATCCCCGTAGATGGGGGTGCCTTCCTGAACCATCAGCTCGATATCTTCCATGCGTGCCGATACGAGGGCTTCATAGGGGTCACTTTCTCTCGGCCGGATGCAGAGCATGTCCGCATACTTGCCCTCTTCCAGACTTCCAATCTTGTCCTGCATCCAGAAAGCCCTGGCCGGATGTACCGTCACCATCTTGACCAAGGTTTCGGCATCCAGCTCCTCCCTATACATACGCCTATACACATAACGGGCGAAACGGATCTCTTCCAACAGGTTCACCGAACCGGTGGCGGTGGAGTCGGTTCCGATGCAGACATTGAGCCCTTCGGCGATCATCTTCCTGATCTTGCAGGTAATGTTGAACATAAATATGTTCGAGGCGGGACACCAGGCAACACTGGCTCCGGCTCTCTGAACCCGTTGTATATCTTGATCGCTGAAACCAATGCAGTGAATCAGCACGTCGTGGTCATCCAGACAGTTCAGCCTCTCCAGGATGTCCACTCCGGATTGGGATTCCTCATCAAAACCTTCCTCCAGGTGGGTGATGAAAGGATATCCCCGTTCCACCGCTCTCTTATGCTCGATCTCGATTCCATCCCCCCAATTCAGATCGAAAGAAGAGCACTCATGTGCCAGAGTGTAGTTGTTTATCACCCGTATAGGCAGCAGAGGGATCAGGGGTTCGTTAAACTCGTGGGGGAAGTGGTCATTCACCGTCACCACTCCCGAGAAAAGATTCTTATAAGCCGACAGGAGGTACATCTGCTCTACAGAGATTTTCGCCCGCTCCTCCAAGACCGGAGAACTGCGCAGGTCCCTCTCCCAGTACGACCAGTTCAGGTAGTAATCCCCGTTTTGAGGACCGATACGGGGGAGGTAGTCCCCCCTTAGATGATCATGAACATTGATCAAAGCCGGGTAACAAAAGGTACCGGCCTCGAGTTCCACATTGAATTTGGCGGCATCCCGCAAAGACTTGATTCGATTTTTCTCGATTTTTACTCTACCGTTGCGGATGATTTCAGCAGGGGTCACGATTGTCATGCCGCTTAAAGAGTAGGTAGGAAGCATCGATGTTCCTTTCTTCCCTTTATTATCGCCACGCAGGGGTATACCATTCAGAAATAAATTATTG
>CAZBXU010000201.1:0-6009 GCA_964495755.1 uncultured Spirochaetaceae bacterium
TCCGCCGCGACGTATAAGAATATGGACAGAGCGAGGGCGAGCAGCGTCCTGTCTGTAGAGGATACCTTCAATGTAATTCAGAATCTCGAGAAGTCCATCGATCGTACCAAGAAAGAGATCGAGCGCGAGGTCGTTCGGGGCTGATTTTCTCCCCCGCCGATTCATTGCCCCAGGCAATGTGAGTGATCAGGGTTTGCCCGTATCGCCGAGATCGGGCAGACCTTTCGACTTCCAGAGGTTTTGCAGCGCGGCAACGATCTGCGGATCGAGATTCTTATCCTTTTTGAGCTTGGAGATCACCTCTTCGGCGCTCGAGGAGGGTTGTCCCTGCCGATCATGGGCCAAGGCGACGAATCCAGCCGCTACAGCGATGATCCGCTTCCCGACCGCTCCCGGTTTCAGGGACAGAGGCTCCGGAAATTTTTTGATTCCCAATCCACCAATGAGGGCGTTGATTTCTAGAGTGAGCATTTCCTCTTCAGAAAGCTCCATATGCCGGCCGATAACTCTGGCGACGCGTTGAACCTGCCGGCTTTGCTGCTTAAGCCCCGGGGGCCGGTCCTCCACGGCTCGGATGATCATCGTTATGGTATCGAGATAGGATCGATACAGCCGGCGGTTCCTGCGCTGGAGAAAAGAGATGAGAAGAGCTCCGGTTTCCCGCAGACGGGAGCTGAGCTCTCGGATGATGTGGTAGGCAACCACGGGGGCCTTGTACAGAAGGGTTTCAAAGTTGGGCCGAGTGATTTCCAGCACCGTGGTAGGCTCTACAGCCCGGGCCGTGGCGGAGCGCAGTCCCTCGTCAAGCAGAGCCATCTCACCGAAGAAATCTCCGTCACTGTGCACGGCCAGAACAAATTCCTCTCCGTCTTCGAACTGCTTGGTGATTTCGATTTTCCCTTTGTAAATGATGAAGAAGCGCTCTGCGGAGGTCCTTTCTTCTATGATCACATCGCCTTTGGCGTAGTTTTTTTCCTCTGTGATCTCAGCGATCTGCCCGAGATCGTACTCGCTCATCTCCGTAAAGAAGGAGATACCTTTGAGCTTATCAATGGTTGATGATTGCATACTGATTTCAATTATACGTCCGTGGCAAAGCGAGCTTCAAGAAGGGAAATGTCCATCTTGAACTTCTTTTATTTGAGGTTATTATTAAAGGAATGAGTAACTTGCTCATAGTGGATACCGACGCGTATCTCTGCGCCGATGTCAGCAACTTCTTTCACAGTATCGGTCATTCTGTGCACCAGGCCTCCGATTATGCTGAGGCCCTGTCGCAGTTGGAAAAATTCGATTTTGATGTCGCCATCATTCAGGTCACCGTCCCG
This sequence comes from uncultured Spirochaetaceae bacterium, assembly GCA_964495755.1. Classification (GTDB taxonomy): domain Bacteria; phylum Spirochaetota; class Spirochaetia; order SZUA-6; family DRHE01; genus JAFGQJ01. The sequence goes on from CAZBXU010000201.1 coordinate 1,329, forward strand.
GGTGGCAACGTGCATGACCTGCTTCAGAAAATCAAGAAGAAGAATCCCAGTACCGCTGTTATCGTAGACGCGGAGCTGGAGGCGATCCAGGAGGGCGTACAGGCGATCCAGGAGGGTGCCTTCAGCATTCTGCATAAACCCTTCAGTATTCCGGAGCTCAATTTCCAGATAAAGCGTGCTTTGGAGCAACAATTCCAGAGAAGTGACATCGCGAATTTCGAGGATCGCTACCGAAATATCTATCAACCCTACAACTTTATCGGGGAAAGCCAGGAGATCAAGAAGGTCTTCAGAATTGTGAATCGTGTCGCCGCCACCGATTCCAGCGTGATCATTCTAGGGGAAACAGGAACCGGCAAAGAGCTGGTTGCCGGAGCGATTCACTACAATAGTACCCGTTCCGACGGTCGCTTTGTCCGGGTCAACTGCGCGGCCCTTCCCGAACAGCTGTTGGAGAGTGAGTTGTTTGGCCATGAACGGGGAGCCTTCACCGGGGCCGAACGGCAGCGCATAGGCCGCTTCGAACATGCCAATGGAGGAACGATCTTTCTCGACGAAATCGCCGACATGAGCCTGTACACCCAGGCGAAAGTGCTTCGGGTGATCCAGGAGAAGGAGTTCGAGCGGCTCGGCAGCAACGAAACGGTGAAGGTAGATGTCAGGATCATTTCGGCCACCAATCAGGACCTCATGCAGAGGATGCAGCAGAGGCTGTTCCGGGAGGACCTGTACTACCGGCTCAATGTCGTGACGATCCATCTGCCCCCGCTTCGAGAGCGCAATGGAGATATCGGCCTGCTCATCCAGTTCTTCCTAAAGAAGTATTCCGGGCAGATGAACAAGAGAATCCGGGGTATCGAAGCCCAGGCTATGAGGACGCTGACCCGCTATCACTGGCCGGGAAACATACGGGAGCTGGAAAACACGATGGAGCGGGCGGTGCTCCTGGCCGAAGGAGACATGATCACCAGTGAAGACCTGAACCTTTTCTTCGCCCACGAATCAACCCTCGGTGAGGAAGAGCGACTCAAGCTCCCCAGCGCCGGCATCCGTTTGGAGGACGCCGAGCGGGACCTGATCCTCCAGGCTCTGGAGCGCTGCAGTTGGGTCCAGAAGGATGCAGCCCAGCTGCTTGGAATATCGAGCCGCGCCTTGAACTATAAGATCAAGCGTTTTGGTTTTACTCACCCGAGCTGGAAACAGAATCGGTGAGGATAACCCTGCCTTTCGGCAAGGATGCACTCTCCATCTCGCTTCCTGGAGAGGTTGTGGGGCGGATCCTTCGTCCCCGTTCGCTGCCGCCTGTGAAGGATGTCGACGCTGAGCTGGGTAAAGAGCTTAAAAACGAGTACTGCCGATCATTCTTGGCGAGGGTAGAGAAAAAAGCCCGCACAAGGAATGACCTCGGGGTGTCGATCGCGGTGAACGATTACACCCGCCCGACTCCTCTAAACTCCGTGCTTCCCCCTCTACTCGATACGCTGAACCGTCGTGGGGTCCGTGACTCTCAGATACGCGTAGTGGTGGCCCTGGGCACGCACCGCCCGATGAGTACCGAGGAGTTCCGTGTCCAGGCCGGAGAAGAGGTGTTTCGGCGGGTGGGTTTCATCAATCCCAATATCGACGATCCGGACACCTTAGGGTTCTTCGGCAGATCCTCCTCCGGAATCGAGGTCTGGGTAAACAGAGTGTATGCCGGGGCGGATTTTAAAATCGCCGTCGGCACGGTCCTGCCCCACGGAGCCGTGGGGTTTTCCGGAGGAGCCAAACTGATCTACCCGGGGATTGCCGGGCGAAAGACGGTAGAGAGTTTCCACGTGGCGGCCAATACCAATCCGGAAAATCGATCGGGCAGGCTTGAATCCCCGGTGCGCGGGGAAATCGAGCGGCTTGTCGAAATGGTGGGATTGGACCTGATGATCAACATGGTGGTGAATCCCGATGGGGAGGTCTGCGGTCTCACCGCCGGCCATTACATTGACTCTCACCGCCGCGCCGTTCCCCTGGCCCGGGAGCTCTACGGCATCCCAGTCGACCGGAAGAGCAGTATCCTGGTTGCCGGCTCATTTCCCGCCGATCTGGATTTCTGGCAGGCTGCCAAAGCGATCTTCAACTGCCAGGCCGTGGTTCGGGACGGGGGTTGGCTGATTCTGGCGACCCCCTGTCTGGGAGGTATTCCAGTGGAGCACGCCTTTTTCGACAGGTGTATCGGTATGGCTCCGGTAGAGATCGAAGCAATGCTCGAGGGTGGGGACCCGGCGGCTGGATCGATGGATCGGGTAACCCTGGCTCCGGCCTTGGCCCTGGCCCGATTTCGCGAACGCATCCATATCGCCGTCGTGTCGCCCGGATTGAAAGCGCGCCAGGTCGAGCGGATGGGTTTTTACTACTTCCCTTCGGCAGAAGAGGCGTTGAAGGAAATATTGATAAACGTTGCGGAACAGGAACAGCGAGTAGACATTGTCACACATGGAGGATCCACGTATCCTTTTGTAGATGTGCCGTGAGCAGAGGAGTAGCAGATGAGCCGTATTGGATTTGGTATCGTGGGTGCCGGGAAGGCAGGAAGCAATTTTGCCCGGGCGATTCAGGGACTGGGCGAGGGGGTCGGAATCGTCGGTTTTTGCACGGCTCACAGCAGCAGCGCTGAACAGACGGCGCAGCGCTTCAGCGCTAAACTGGGTACGGAAACGCTATCGAAGCTGCTTCGGCGGCCGGACGTGGACGCGGTAATCGTGGCCAGTCCCGATCGCTATCACTGCGAACAGGTGATTGCGGCGGCCGTGGCGGGGAAGCATGTGCTGTGCGAAAAGCCGATGTGCCGAACCGTCGAAGAGGCCGAGAGTATGATCGCCGCCTGTAAAGACAACGGCGTTATCCTGATGGTCGGGTTTACCGACCGTTTCAACCAGCCCTGTCTGGAGGCAAAGCACAGAATCGATGCCGGAGAGATCGGTACGCCCCGCATGATCCTGGCGCGGCGCTGTCATCCCCGCTCCGTGGTTCGAGGCCGGAAGTGGCTGAATGACCGGGAGACCGGGGGAGTGTTGAACTACGCCGGTACCCACAACATCGACCTGATCTGCTGGTATATGGACCAGACACCCGAAAGGGTTCATGGAGAGATGGGACAGCTGATCCTATCGGGGCAGGATTTCACAGACTGTGCCGTTGTTACCTTCAAGTTCCCGGATGGCGGGATCGCCGTGCTCTACGAGACCTTCGCTTATCCGGAGAACTATCCTCACGGAGTCGATCGCAGTGTTGAGGTGCTGGGGGACAGGGGAGTGATCAAGATCGATCTGATGTCCCAGCCCATGGAGATCCACACCGCCGCCGGGTACACGGTGGCGGATTCTCTGACCTGGCCGCAGAGTGAACGGGGTCTGGACGGCGCGCTGCGGGCTGAAATCGAGCACTTTCTGCTCTGTATTCGGGAGGGGCGCCAGCCCATGACCGGTGGGCGGGAGGGTAAGCTCGCCATCCGTATCGCCGCCGCGGCGCGGGAAGCCAGTGAAATCGGACGAACGGTCGTTCTGTAGGGCAATTCCATAGATCATGTCAGATTTGAATTCAATTCAGCAGTGGCTGGTGCAGCGAATCTCCGAGCCGGAGTTCCGGGAGTTCCTGGCCGATACCCTGTTGGCTCTCTGCCGCATCGACAGCATTCCCGGTCCACATATCGCGGATACCGCTCGAAGGGAAGGGGAAATCCTGACTCTGCTCGAGCAAACCATATCCCACTACGGCCTGTCCGGACGCCTCGAGCGTATTCCGATCCAGGACAGCATCTCGAAGCATCCCTTCTACACCTTTCCCCACTATGCAGGCAGGGCCGATATTTACCGCGGGCGCAGCAACCTCGTCTACAGGTGGGACGCTCCCTCGGCAACAAGAAGCGATCGGGGGATTGCCGTGAACGCCCATGTCGACACTGTGGCTCCCTATTTGACTGCCCACCGGGAAGGGGAGCGGGTGTTCGGAAGAGGAGCCTGTGACGACAAGGGCAGCTGTGCGATCATGGTTGCCGCCCTGCGACTTCTTCGGGAACTCGAGCAGCGCTTCGATGTTTGTTTGAGCTGTGATCTTACCTTCATGTTTGCCATCGATGAGGAGATGGGCGGCAACGGCTCCCTCGCTTTGGCCTTGGATGAGCGGCTGGGCGAACGCTACGGGACCATGGTCGTTCTGGAATGCTGCGACGGCGGGGTGCATCCGGGGGGCCGGGGCGCGGTCTGGTACCGGGTGGAAGTGCCCAACCCGGGATATGGCACCCGAGATGAAATCTCACCCGAGCCGGCCGGGTACCTGCGCCTCTATAATCCCGTGGTGCTGGCCCTGGAGATTATCCGCGAGATGGATCGGGAAGGTGCCGCGATCCGGACGGAGAGCGATCATCCCCTGTTCCCTAAAACCGCGGTTCATACCAGTCCCGGTATCCTCGGACCTTTCGGAGAGCATCCGGCCAGGATCTGCGGTTCCGCCGGCTTCGCTCTCACGGCGGAGAAACCGGAGGCAACGGTGAAACAACTGGGCTCCTGTCTAGAAGCCGGTCTTCATGAGTATATCTGCAGGTACGGAGACAAGGCCGCAAAAGGAGGTTCAGGAGGAAGCGCCGCCAAACTCCAGCGGCACTACGATCTGCACCCCACCACGTCGGGCGAAATCGAGCTTCGCGTTC
>CAZBXU010000202.1:0-5992 GCA_964495755.1 uncultured Spirochaetaceae bacterium
GCTCGCCGTCAGGGAGCCCTTCAAGATTGAGCCGCAGAGACCAAAACTCTGCACCCTCGGCAATGCGAGGCTCACCCTCGTTGAGCCGGAGCTCGACCCGCTGCACACCGTCATCGTCGAGGCAGGCCCCGACGACGTTCAAGCTGCCCCCGACGCGCATCCCAGGAACCGGATTGGAGATCCGTATCACCGGAAGATCGGAGGACGGGTCTACGAAGATATTGTAAGGACCCTCGTAGCGAAGATTGCCCGCGGTATCGGTTCCACGGATGATAAGGTTGTACTTCCCCTCCTCGTATTCGGAAAGATCGATACTGTGGTCCCAGTTCTCCAGGCCCTCTACAGGTTGATACTCTCCTGCTTCCGGATCGCCCAGCCCGAACAGGGTGAAGGTTGCGGCCAGGAAGAAAGAGACTATGAGTAGCGGCGCACGGTGCTTCATCCTTCCTCCTACTCGCCTATTCTTCGGGTTTCAGATATACGATATCGAAGTTGCTGCTTGCATAACCTATGGCGATCAGCCAACTCACAGTGCCTTTCTTGTACTCCAGGTTGGTTCGATTCTCGGTGACTCCTGTGATGACCGGAACGATTTCGTACTCCCAATCGCCGAGACTCCCGTCATAATAGGCCATCTTCAACCCCTCAAAGGTTCCGATCATGGAATTGTTCAGATAGGAAATGTAGGGAGTGGTTCCGTTCAGGGTGATGTCCGGCGACGTGCCGACCGCGCCCTCGTAATCCACCACGACGCTGTTCTGGAATACGTATTCTGCCCCCCCATCGGCATTGGGAGCATAGAGATACAGCAGGTCTCCCGCCGACGAACGGTAACACACCACGTGGAGACCGCCGTTGGCGTCGAATTTCATGGCGACGTGCTGCCCGCTGAACTGCGCGTTGGGATCCCCGCCCGCGAAGACGTTTTGCCGCGTCCAATCGACGGGCACGGTCGGGTCCACCTTGTTGGCGCGCGCCAGGCGCAGCGTCTGGGCGGAGGTGTTGTAGTAGATCACCACCGGCAGGCCGTCTTCGTCCACGTCGATGGCGACATACTCGCCGGCGTTCGTGGATTGGGCGACACCCGTGCCCTGCGGCACCAGGTTGCTCGTCCCCGTGACCACGGTGTAGTGGGTGCGCGTATTCTCTCCCGTTGAGTTGAATGTGATCACACCGGTCCCTGAGTTGAAGTTCGTTACAGTGCTGTACCTCACGCCTCCGGACGTATTCATGAGCATGATGGTCTGGCCCGCGGCGATCAGGGTGTTTCCGACGAGGGCAGGGTCGGTAACGGTCCAGTTCGTCCGCCCCGTGGCGATGCCGGTTACATAGCGCACGTCGTCTGAATCTGTTCCCCCGTCCAAAACAAGCCAGCCCCGGACGGTCGCCTGCCCGTCGTCCAGCAGGAAGGAGTACTTGGCCGCCTTGGTGTTGGAGTCATAGTACGCCGTGTGGATCCTGTCCTGGGCGTCGCTCGCGCCTCCGTTGGACCTCACCACTTTGGGCCGGTTGAACTGCCACAGCTGCTGGTTGAGGTTCAGCGACTCGATGGGATAGGCGACGGCGTTCGCGCGGGCCGCGTCGATCTGCCTCGAGTTGGGAGTGCGCGCCCCGACAAAGCCCGCGCTGCCCGCGTCCAGGGGGACGTTCCCCCAACCGGATCCGCCATAGTGGTTAGCCGCGAAGGCGATTGCGTACTTCAGCGTCGCCTCACTCGCGTCCACGTTGATGTCGGTGTATTCCGGCGGGTCATAGGTTCCCCACTGGGTCACGGGAGCCGCGCCTGTGGTTCCGAGCGTCATAAGCGAGGTTGCGTAGTTGATCCAGGCGCCGTAAAGCGTGCCGTCATCCATGATGGACATGGAGGGATATTGGGCGCCGCTGCTTTGCTGGAAGGTCCCGCCCACAGCCCACACCCGCAGGTACCGATCATCCGTCCAGAGCGTGGAGCCGATCCCACTGCCGTCGTCTTCCTTGTTGGTGTCCAAGGTGTTGTCATTGATGTTGTTGATCGCCTCCACACCGTTCACCGCCAGTCTCAGCCAACCGGAGTGAGTAACACCGGCCAGTGAAACGGTGAAGCTTGTGTAAGGCGAGCCGGAAGCGCTGACGGTCACAGTTTCGTAGGCACCGCCGGCGGAATTATAAACCCTGACCCAGTTCGTGCCTGTCTCCGCCAGATTGTAACCATTTATGGTTATTCCCGTTTCGCCCTCCTGGACTTGAAATTTTCCATATTTGGATCGGTGCGTAGTCAATGTCCTGTCGATCCCTGAAATATAGGGGACGACATCCACAGTCATTGGATCGGCAGCCGAGTTAGGATTGAAGTCAAGCGCCTTGAACTGGATATTCAGATTGTCTTTTGCAGCCCCGGTGATATCGGCCGTGTTCCAGGTATAGCTCCAGCTTATTTTATGTCCGTTGGCCTCATCCAGGGTCTGGGAGTCGATCGTGAAATTACTGCCTAACTCAGGTTCCAAGGAATCAACGTCCCACGAGGCCACGGTGCGCTCCGCTGAGGGCCCAGAACCGGCGTCAAAATCATCGATCTTGACGGTGATCGACTGGATCCGCTGATCGTCACTGCTGGTGCCGGTCAGTGTGATTGTTCCACTCACATCCGGATCCGTCCCATCGTGCAGACTGTCACCGTCTTGCTCGAGGTGTCCGGCCACTACATTGCTTTGGGTCAGATTGTTTATCGTGATCTTGGGAGCCTCATCATCGTCGTTGTCGATGATAACATTTATGGTCCTCTCCACCACGATGCCGTCGCTGTCCGTCACCCGACAGAGGAACTCCGTGGCTGTGGCTCCGTCATCGTATTCCGGCGAGGCGGTTATGGGAAACTGTCCCGATGCGGCGGCTAGCTCCTTGGTATTGAAGCCGCTGGGATCGTGGAAGACTTCGTAGACCAATCCCGGCAGATCATTATCGGTTGCGTCGATTCCGATATAGAGCCGGTTTCTGGCGGTAAACGCTCTGGTGTAGATAAACTGCTCGTCCCCCTCCACGGTATTGCTCATGTCCACGTCACTGCCCACAGTCACCCCGTCGACGGGGATCACCGGCTTGTTGTTCTTGATGAACCCCGGCTGCAGGTAGTGGTGGCCGTTTCCGGCGTTGTCGAACACCACGTAGTGGATGTCGATCGCCCCGTCGGGGATGGTGGTGGAGTTGAACTCCGCCCACCAGTTGTAGGTCGAGCCGGAGACCGTGAGCGACTCGTTGGAGCCGTCGCCGTCGCCATTGCCGCCGCCGTCATTGCCCAGCTCGTAGCGGTTGTCGATGACGATCTTGTACGTGGCGTTGGTCGTGTAGGGCGCCGAGCCGCCGCCTGCCAGGCCGAAGTCGAAGTCAGTGAGCCCAGCCGTGCCGCTGCCGCGCGGGTTGAAGACCGTGGTTCCACGCGCGAGGTAGACGTGCACCGCCTCGATGCCGCTGACGCTGCCGGAGTCTTCCGCCTCGCCCTGCACGCGGGCGAAGAGGCTGGTCCCGAAGAGGTCGGAGCTGGAGAGGGTGTAGTCACCGGTGGGGTAGACGTTGTCCACGTTCAGGTTGATGTACTCGATCTTCTGGTAGTTGGCGTTGTCCACGACCTTCAGGCGCAGGTAGAGAATGCCGCTAGTGGGGATGTAGGTGGCGCTGTTGACCGGGATGTGTAGGTGGTAGCCGTCATCGGGGCTGTAGAAAGCCGCATCGTGGGTGACCAGGCTGCCGTTGGCCGTGATGTTGGTGTAGCTCACCCCGCCGTCGTAGCTGATGGAGATGCTGGAGATTTCTTCATCATCCAGGGCGTCGCCGGTGAGGTCGAAGCTGCTCTTCACGTAGGCCCCCGAGCCGTGGCTGAGGTTCTCGATCCGGGGAATGGTGTTGTCGAAGTGGATCGTCAACTCCTGGTAGTTCCCGGCAATGCTGGGGTTGCTGCCGTCCTTGGTGTCCACTGCCCTGACCCGCAGGGTAACCCAACCCGGCGGGACGGATCCGGCTGCGTACAGTTCCCCGGAGGTGTTGAGCGCCTGGGTCCAGAGCGTCGTGCCCGTAACCGTGTACCACTGGCTTTCCTGCTCGAAACGGTCCGCGGTGTCCGCGTCGCCGTTCAGGTCGATGGCGTCCAGGAAGTCCCCGTCGTGGTTCAGGTCGATTTGCATCTCCACGTGGTGCACCGCGTCGTCGTCGAAGGCCGTCCCTGTCACCAGTAGCGACCCGCCGATGTTGGCCCCGTCGACCGGCGAGATCACGTTCACGGTGGGCTTGTCCAGGTCGTTGTCGATGAACAGGTAGTAGGTGCTGAGGGTTGTCAGGTTGCCGGCCGCGTCGGTGGCCGTGGCCTGGATGTTGAGCTTCCACACCCCGCCGCCCGCGTCATCGGAATGGGTGCTGTTGGCGTAGCTCACGCTGTCGATCGTCTCTTCCCAGTTGTAGGTACCGGCCAGGGGGTGCGGGTCATCGGCCTTGCCGACCTTCAGCTCCACCTGGGTGATCTGCGTGTTGTCCGAAGCCGTGCCCTTCAACAGTACCGTGCCGTTCACGGTGCTGGAGTTGGCCGGCGTCAGGAAAGACACCGAGGGGTGCTGAGTGTCGACGATGACCTGGAGGTTCACGTAGCCCGTCTTGGCCGAAGTGTCTTCGGCCATAACCTTGACGGTGCGGTTGCCGTCGGCCAGCCCGTCTCCGGGAACAGCGGCGGTGTAGGACCAGTCCGCGAAACCATTAGATGTGTTGGCGTCATAGTAATCAGCGCCGCCATTGGTGCTCACCTTCACGCTGGCCACCCCTTCGGAATCGAAGGCGGTGCCCTGAATAACAAAGGTCCCGTTCTGGTAGCTTCCCTGGCTGGGGGAAGTCACGTCCGCCGTGGGTGCTCCTAGATCGATGGAAAAGCCGACACTCACACTCGTATTCTGGATGCCGTTGATATCCTCCGCCCGGACCTCGAGCTCGTGAAGCCCTCCGGAAATACCGGAAAGATCGTGCTGCCAGCGCACGGACAGGCCCGAGCCGAAGGTCTGGTCTACTGTTGTCCAAGCACCCCAAATCGCACCGTCTTTGATTCTGATCTCGATCGATGTCGGGTCGACCCCGTCGTCGTCCAGCACCATGCCGATGGCCTTGGCGTTGCTGGAGAGTATGTTCTGCTCGGCCGGGGCGCTGTCGTCGGGGTTGCTGATGATGAACTCGGGCAAGTCCAGGTTTTGGTTCACGGTCAGGAGGAGGTCGGTCATCTGGGTCGCCCGGATGGCTTCGGCCTGCGCCGGGCTGATCCCGCCCACCGTGCCGCCCTGGTCGATCGTGTTGAGCTGCTCGACCGTGACGGTTTGATCGCCGGCCGCGGTGTAGACGTCGTCGTAGTGGTACAGATAGGTGGTCGGGTTCCCGGACCTGTCGTAGGCAGTGATGCGGAAGCGGAAGTCGGCGCTTCCGTCCGAGAGGAGCGCCTTGCTATCGAAAAGAAAGCTCCAGCTGCTCGTTCCGATCGCGTCCTGGGCTGGCTGGACCTGTGCCCCGAGGCTGTTCAGCACCTCGACCGTGACCCGCGAAATCCCGAACTGGTCGGCCGTCTCCCCCTTGATGTAAAAGTCTCCGTTGAACTCGTTCGAAATGTAGCCCTGGGGGACCTTTACCAACACCAGAGGCGGTTTGTTATCGACGAATAAGAACAGACGCTTCTCAATGGCTTTTTGGGAGGTATCGGTAATGATGATCACCAGCTCCTTCTCGCCATCGATCAAGGTCGCAGTGTCGAAGGAATAGCTCCAGGTCCTGGCATCTTTATCAAGCGCTGCATCTGCGAAGGAGCCCCCGTCGATGGAAATCCGGATGCTGTCTACATCGATATCATCTGCATATTCCCCGTTTAGGGCGACCTCCCCGCTGACGTAGTCTCCATTCCCATGGCTGGTAACCGAAATTTCAGGGACGTCCAGGTCGATTTTATCGCCAAAACCAATCTGAGTGAGCGGATTCTTACAATCCAAAAAGATTAAGG
>CAZBXU010000203.1:0-4240 GCA_964495755.1 uncultured Spirochaetaceae bacterium
CCGAATGGTCTTTCCGTTTCCGACATTCATCCTCCCGAAAGGCGATGTCCAATACCCAGTGAAGGCTGTTTTCTATCCCCCAATGTTTTCGTATCACCTCACCAATGAGTTGGGCCTGTGGTTTCAAGCTTGATATATACAACAACGTTTCTTCCGATCGCTGCTCACCAATAATCCCTTAGGTCTGTGGGTCGGTAAATCGATGGCAGAAGTATCGGCGATAGTTCCTTTCGCCACTGTTCGATTTCACGATTGATTATATTGAGCTCGGGAAATACAATATCCCCGCATGCACGACCTGGAGCGGCGGATCAGCGGGGACTGGATCGATCTCCGGGAAGCCGGCAAAGATCAATATACCCTGATCGAATACCTTGGAATGTCCTCCCAGGCGCTGGAGGCGCTGGCCGAGGAGCTGCGCCGGGCCGTGGAAGAAGGACTGATCGAATACAAAGGCATGATCCTGCGCAGGACTTTCATCACCCTGGAGGCGGTGCAGTTCCAATCGGTCCGTTTCGAAGAGCTGCAGGCCCGGGAGCAGCCGCTGAAGGATCTTGTATTTATCATCCTGCTGCAACGACTGCTCTGCTCAGGCGTCATTCCCCTGCCCAAAAGCAAGGCCGGGGAAACCATTTCCGCAGACGACATCGAGGTCAATGCCGTTTTGGCGGATGTCCGAAACCGGATCAAACGGGACCCGAACTTTCAGAAACACCCCTTCGTGAAAAACATCTTTGTGCAGCTGGCCATCTATCAAAAGGAGAAGAAGAAGATGGAGGAGCTGCTGCCCACCATCAAAGCAGACAAAAGAGACGTATTTCGAGCCAACTTCGGCGCTACCTTCAAACGCATCTTCGACAGCATCAAGAAACATTACCTGGACATTCTCAACGAAGAAGACGCCAGGCGCATGGAGAAGGAGCGCAAGCAGGATCTTCTGTATAGAGTTCCTCTGAAAGACCTGTCTCCGTTTCTGGCGACCCAGGCTCAGGCAATCTGTCTATTATGTTCAACTCTTTCGTATGCGCGAGAGGACAAGTACAAGACCCGGGCTGTCCTAGTGAACCTCTACAAGCAGAGGGACGAATATCTAAAACGCATCGAAAACGAACAACGGGTGTACCGGACCCTTTGTGCCGAAATCGGATTGATTGGAAACAACGACTGCCCCGCGCGTCTGAACAACCGTCTGCGGGACGAACTGATCCGTGTGTTGGAACGGCTCTCCAAAGCGGAAGAGACCCCTTAAACGTTTACTATATAAATATTTATTTTGCAGATAGCGTAACGGGACGATCGCGCCCTAGAGCAGATCTGAACGATCCCTATTTTTCAGGGTCTGCACGACCTCCTTGACCAGCTGAGATCTGCCCCTCTTGCAGACCAGCACAGCCCCGTTTTTCACGATCACGATCAGGTCCTTCACTCCGGCCAGGGCCACGGGAACATCGGACAGGACAAAATTCCCCTCCGCTTCCACCGTGATCAGGTGTTCCGCCTGCCGCTTCTCCAGATCGGGCCCGAATAGTTCGGCCACCACGTCCCAGCTGCCCACATCGCTCCAGGAGAAATGAGCCGGAATCACGGCGCAGTGATCGCTGTGCTCCATCACGGCGTAGTCGATCGAGATGGCAGGTGTCTTCCTGTAGATCTCCTCGACCTGTTTTCCGACCGGGAGCATGATCGGTGTATTCCCAATCGGAGAGTGCTGCGGGATCTCAGGGAGTGATGCCATGAGAAATGGCCGGGCCACGTCCGGTGCGTGCTTGTCCAGCTCTTCGAGGAATCGGTCAGCCCGGAAGGCGAACATCCCGGAGTTCCAGTAGTGGTTTCCCTGGGATAGAAAAGATCGTGCGGTTGCTTCGTCCGGTTTTTCCTTGAACTTCCGCACCCGGAATCCCGGATCGATCTTGTCGGCAACCTCGATGTATCCATAGCCGGTTTCCGGTCGTTCCGGCGGAATCCCGAAGGTGACCAACCAACCTTGTTCAGCCAGGCGGGCAGCCTTGCTCACATCCCCGGCGAACACCGGGAGAGGCTCTATGGTGTGATCGGCGGGCAGGACGATCACCGTATCCGAAGGGGACCCAGCGCGATTGAGCACGGTACAAGCATAGGCGATGGCCGGAGCCGTGTTTTTCCCCGCCGGCTCCGCCAGAACTATGAAGCGGGATGAGGGAAAGGGCTCATCTCTCAGAACCTCTTCGCACTCCCGTGCGATTCCGTCGGCATGATCCCTGTGGGTCACGACGCAAATAAACCCCTCGATTTCCAGGCGAATGGCGCGCCGCAGAGTCATGGTGAAGAGGGACTGTCCCTGCACGAGCTGGAGAAACTGCTTGGGGTGCTTTTGTACAGACGCAGGCCACAGCCGGGTACCGACTCCTCCTGCCAGAATCACCGCGTGTTTGACCATGCTTCTCCCCCCAGTTCCCGTTTTTCCGTGGGCACCGGGCACTACAGCCCAAAGAGCCGGCGCAATCGATTGTCCACCTCCATTACCTCACCACCTTCCCGCCATCACCCAACTTATTGTTGTACGATGAAATAAATAAACGTTTTCTGGTGCAATAACAAAGAACAGGGAATTCAACTACGCCGGTACACATCGCTACGATGCCCAATCCTAATCACCAAGACCAACAGTCGTCGTTCCTGAATGCGATACACGATACGGTACGCCCCTACACGAATGCGCCAGTCTCCCCTGTCAGTTAGCTTCTTGCTGCCGGCAGGCCGCGGATTTTCGGCCAGTCCATCGATCACGTTCAGGATTCTTTGCCGGTCCTGTCGATTGATTCGCTTAAGCTCTCTTAAAGCGTTACTCTGAATCTCTACTCTATACACCGAGTTGCTTCTTTGCTTCTTCCCAGGGGATGAAATCAGGTTCTTTCATGGCCTCTTCTATAGCCTGGACGTCCTCCGCATCTTCAATCCGCTCAAGCAGAGCTTCGTACAACTCAATCGGCAGTACCACTTCTGTCTTTTCGCCCTTATGATTGACGATGTAGCGCACTTCTGTTTTAAAGCCGCTCTTTTTAACCGTTTTTGTTTCCATACTCATTATTCTACCGCTCCTTCAGAATGCAATCAACAGACTTCGTCGGTGTTTTTCGTACCGCTGAGTTGGGTTTTCTACTTCGTTCGGGGAAAGCCATAATGTGAATTGAATGCTGTTATTCCAGAAGCTCGATCCCCACCAGCCAGAGCTTGTTGTCCCGATACACATGCTTGTAGCGGTGGTCACCCCTGCGGCTGATGAAGACCAGCTCCCCTTCTTCTAGAAAGAAGTCATCCAGCTCCCGGGCTATGTCTATCGAGTAGTAGCGGGTGAGGTAGTTCAAAAGGCCGTCGAGGTTGATTTGTTCAAACAGATCGATCAGCCGGTTGTAGGCCTCGGTCTTGCCGATCCGTTCCAGGTAGTACATCTTCTGGGCGAAAAAGAAGACAATGTGGTCCCTGGTGTTGTTCATTCTGGTTCTATCATCGACCGTTCCGTAAAAATCCAACTGCATTTTTTTTGCTCCGGAGTAACACTGTTTCCTTCATTGTTGTTGCATGGAAAATTAGAAGGCAAACGGATAATATTACAGCTAACCACAATGCTGAGACACTCCGACAAAACCGAATGGGTCATATTGCCCATTGGGTCATTCTGACACACTATAACTCAACAGAGAAAACCTACTATCTTATAGGCACACTGCTCATATGTGTGGTGAGTCTTTTACTGCTGGGCTGCAATTTATTCGGAAAAAATGAAGCTCCCAGCTTTCCCAAGGACTTCGGTTGGGCAACGAGCAATGTCGATCCGACTTTCTGGACGAAGACCGGTGATACGGCACCTGCTACGGCATTTCGATTATTCCAGGTATTCGTCGACGACCCTGATGGGCGCCAAGATATCGTTGAGATCGATGTTATAAATCCTGACGGAATCACATGGTATATCGAAGATCATTATAATTCCAGCGGCGGCTACTGGGGTGGATGGTATTACTTCAATGATGTTGATAGTGACGCTCCACACAAAGTGGTGCTTGGAACGTATACTGTAGTGGTTCGCGACTCGGAAGACCACGAAATCACCGGTAGTATTTCGTTCAACAGCCCGGGAAGCAGCAGTGGTTCCGGCTTTATCTATTCTGAAGACTACTCAGGTTCGATCGCAGGCGGCACCGAGATGATCCATAAAGCCTCTGCCCTATCTGGAACTATGAATGCCGACGATTTGTCCATC
>CAZBXU010000203.1:4250-5956 GCA_964495755.1 uncultured Spirochaetaceae bacterium
TCCATCTCTTTCACGGTCTCTGACAGCAGAGTGATTAATGGCTGGGTATGGTTCTACGACAGCTCAACTGACTACATTACCTGGTCAGGCTGGTTCAGTGACAGCAACATTAATAGTGGAGGTGGTTTGAAGACTGACGGCAGTCCGAATACACTGCAAATACTTTCAGTAGACTTGGATCTCGGAACCTATAACTTCATCGATATAGACGGTTTTCACGTAGTCTTAACCGACGGGGCACAGTATGCTCCGGAGGACACCTACTACGATCATCGCTCTATTTCAGCGTATGCACAGTTTCCATAATTCAACACAGTAGCAATAGCAGAAATTCTTCGGATAATGTAATCGGCTTCGCATCCACTTCCGACTTGACCGCCCGGGCGGGCGGAGATAGTATAGGGTGCAAAATCATCGAAAGAGGAGCGTTGCCATGGCCAAAGGGTTTACGCTGGAGATCTACCCCTGGGTGTATCTGGCGAAATACGACTCGAAGGATACCTGGGAAGAACAGTATATCGAGAAGGAGCATTTGAGCCCTCAGGAGGAAGCGGCCCTTCCAGAGGACAGGCAGCGGGAGCTGCTGCAGAAGCGTAACTCCTTTCCCGAGCTGCCCCTGGTCAACTACACCACTCAGTACGGGCTGGGCTGCTTCGAGGGTTTGAAAGCTTTCCCTCAGAAGAACGGATCCCTTAAGATTTTCCGTCCTGACGGCAACGCCAAACGGATGTACAACTCCATGAAGGGTCTGCTCATGCCTCCCTACCCGGAAGAGCTGTTCCTCAAGGCGATCCGAGAGGTGGTCAAGCGCAATCAAGCTCTGGGCTTCGCACCCGCCTACGATCCGGCCTGGGAGAAGGAAAACTTCGTGGCCGGGTATTCGGTGTATATCCGGCCCTTCTCCTACACAGAGAGCGGGATCGGGGTAAACTTGAGCGTCCGTCCATGGGTGGTGATCATCACAACTCCCGTGGGCTCCTACTTCAAGCCGGGCCGCCCGCGGGCTGTCACTACCGGCCGGGTCCGGGCTCACCGGGGCGGCACCGGGTGGATCAAATGCGCTTCCAACTACGTAACCAGCGCTTTGGCCAAAAAGGAGGCGGAGAGCCGGGGCTACATGGAGGCAGTATTCCTGGACGCGGAGGAGCAGAAGTACTTCGAGGAGGGCTCCTCCTGCAATCTCTTCTTTCTGCTGAAAAACGGCACCCTGGTGACTCCTTCTCTGGAGGACACCATCCTGCCCGGGATTACCCGCCTTTCGGTCCTGCAGATCGCCAAGGACAAAGGTCTCAAAACCGAGGAGCGGAGGATCTCTGTGGATGAGGTCTTCGCCGAGGCCAAAGAGATGTTCGCCAGCGGTACGGCGGCTGGGGTGACTTATTTCGAGTCCATCACCCACAAGGGCAAAGAGGTGGTGTTCGGGGACGGCAAGATAGGTGAGTTCAGCACCCACGCCCTGAAGACCCTCAAGGGGATTCAATACGGTCTGATCGAAGACAAGTACGGCTGGATGGTTCCGGTCTAAAGAGCGCTAGAAACGGTTTGCCTGCAGGTCGATGGGCAGGCAGGTGTAGATCTGCAGCTGAAAATCCGAGGTCGGGTAGAGGATGCCCCCCTGGTTGAGGTAGGCCAGGTTCTTGGTCAAACCCCTTTCAACGGTCACCGGATCCCGGGAAAGAAGATCGAAGCGCTCCGAAGAAAAGGTC
>CAZBXU010000204.1:0-5909 GCA_964495755.1 uncultured Spirochaetaceae bacterium
GAGCATTCGATCAAGCCGGCCGTTTTGTCTATCTACTTATAGCTGATAAGCAGAGAATGACTGAGCTGTTTCGAAGGCTGGTTATCAAGTACTTTCAGGAGAAGAAATTCATCACTGAGTTGTTCGTCCAGGAATCACAGCGGGTTCAGTGTGGCCAACAACAGTATCAGGCTTTATGGAAATGACGATAAAACCAGAGAGGCCGGGCGCCCCCGCTTGATCCAGCTTTCTTGAATTGATGTTCTCTGTCCCCCCGCATGTCCTATGCTTTACAGAGGAGGCCTTTCTCGCTTCGAGCCCTTAGCTAAACGGTCCATCTCCGAGATTTCCATGGGATTTTATCCTATCATTACCCGGCAGTCCTCCCCCCGGTGAGCAGCGCCACAAGCACCAGGGCGTAGCACGCTGCGGCCAGAAGCAGCAACCGGGAAATGCCCCAGGTCATGGCCAGAGGCAGGGCAAGAATCGAGGCCACCACCGAAGCGATGCCGTTCGCGGCCCAACCGTAGGCCCGCAAGCGGGGCGAGCGCACCAAAAGGCGCAGCCCGACCGGAAAGGGCACTCCGACCAAAAGGGCGATCGGCCCCAGCAGGAGGAAGGACCCCAGAGCCTGCCCCGGACCGGATGCCTGCAGGAGCAGCTCTTCCAACCGACCGTAGAGTGGAAAGAGCGCCACCACGCAGACAACCAGGACGGCGAGCAGGGGCGGCAGAAAACGTGCGTTCCAGCGCGCCGAGAGGGCCCCTCCGATCCCCGACACGACCAGCAGCTCGGATAGGACCACGGTGAAGGCGATCACCGGATTCCCGAATACGAAGGTGTAGCCCTGAAGAAAAGCCATCTCCACGAACATGAAGCCGGCCCCGGCGGCCAGAAAGTACCCGATGGCCGCGCCAGGGCGGATCCCGGTCGCCTCTCCCGGCAACAGCCGGGGAAGGAACAGCAGAAGAACTCCAAGCATCACGGCGATCCCCAGAACCACGAGGACCACGGTTTCCCCGGACATAAACAATGTGTAGAAGCGACTGCCCGTGCTGCGAAACAAAGCCCCGAGTTTCAGCCAGCGAGTGAAGCGGCTGTGAAAAGGCCGGTCATCCCGAGCCGGAGCGATGTCCAGGTAGTAGCTGCTATAGTACTCCTCCCCCCTCTCCTCCCGGAGCGCCTGATACAGCTTTTGAATCTCCCGGAAGTGATAGGCTTCGGCGAAGCTGTTGAATTGGTTCGCCTCCCGCGCCTCTATGCCTTCGTAGAACACCAAATCGAAGTTGAGCCGCCGGCAGAACTTCCGCAGGTCGGCGATCGAAGTCTGATCGAAGGGCGTCGGGGAACACAGAATGGTATAGCTGTCCCAGCCGCGAAGCAGGAGAATGTGCCTGCCCGGGTTTTCCACGCCCAAGGCTTCGAGGCCGGCGAAGGCCGCAGCAAAAACTTTCAGGATATCCGTGGGCGGCAGGAGCAGTTTTCGAGACAGGATCAAAACCCCTCCGGGAGTGAGGTGATCGAGGTAGGCCGTGAAAGCCTCGACGGTCAGCAGGTGCTCCTGGTTGAGGCTGGCCATCCCGGGAACCGAGGGACCCCAAGATTCCAGTTGGATGCGGTCGTAGGTTTCAGGATCGCGGGCAAGATACTGACGCATATTGCCGGCAACGATGCCTATATTTGACCGGACACGGCTCTCACTTCGCCCGCGGTACAGCTCGGCCGCCTCTGGGTGTTCGAGCAGCACGGTGATCCTCTCCGCACCTGCCGATACGGCGCAGGGCAGACTCAAGCCTCCACCCTGCTGCAGGATCAGCACCCTCTCCGGGCTCTCCTGTGCACGAAGGAGGTAGCCGGCGTAGGAATGGAGGTAGCGGCTGAACTCCAATCCATCCTCCAGATCGTAGAGCACAAACAGCCCGTCCCCGTCCTGAACCAGAAAGGCCGCCTGCGGAAGATCACCGGAGTATTTCAAGCTCAGGCCCGGGGCGAAGCGAATGTACGGACTGTCCAGCCTGTCGAGGCGCCCCCGGATCGTATTGCTCCTGGCTACAACCGAGGTGTCGGGAAATTGCAGCACCTGGGGCAGTAGCTTGTACGGCGAAGGGTAGATCTCGAGAAGCCCTCCACCTCTGTACAGGAGCGGGATACCGGTGAGCAGGAACAGCATCCCGGCGGCCGACAGGATCAGCCGGCGGGGCCGGGTGCCTCGATTCCGTCGGTCGCGCGGGGTGTCCAACGATTGGAAGAAGGGAAGGACCAGCAGAAGCAGGGCGCAGCTGAACAC
Source organism: uncultured Spirochaetaceae bacterium (assembly GCA_964495755.1). Lineage (GTDB taxonomy): Bacteria > Spirochaetota > Spirochaetia > SZUA-6 > DRHE01 > JAFGQJ01. Next base: position 2,267 of record CAZBXU010000204.1, read on the forward strand.
GATCCGGCCCTCCCCCAGAAGCGGCAGCAGCAGGGTCGGCAGCAGGGCGCCCGCCGCGGAGCCGAGCATGCTGGTGAAATAGATCCATCCGGACTGACCGGGCAATCCGGAAAAGGCGATCGACATCACGCTTCCGGCAAAAAAGAAGGGAACCAACAGGACGAGAAACGTGGCCAGGAGATAGGCTGCCTGCCGCCACTCCAGGGGCATGCGGAAGTAATCCAGGGGGATGTTCTTCACCAAAAGGAAGGACCCGCTGATGAACAGCGAGCAGAGAAGGAGCAGCACCAGAAAACGCTGCGAGTCCAGCGTGCGTACCGACCAGCCGGGCCGACGCGTCTCCACCAGGCTCAATACACTTCCGCTTGCAGCGAAGCCGAACAGGACGATGCTGATGACCATAAAGGAGAGGTGATTCCACTGGGAAAAGGAAAAAAAGCGGGTGAGTAGAACCTCGTAGCAGAGGGAGGTCAGGGAAACTGTGAATACGGCCGGAAAAATCATGCCGGTCGAGAAACCGTTACTTATACTTCTCAAGGGCTTTGCCGGTCATGGGAACGAACAGAACTCCGGTGATCTGCTGGAGCCGGAAGTCCTCGCCCTCCCTGGTGACCACGACCAGATTCTGATAACTGAAGGGATGTCCCAGGGGAAGTACGAGCTTGCCTCCATCCACCAGCTGCCGGAGAAGCGGAGGCGGAACATGGTCAACCGCCGCGGTAATGATGATGCCGTCGAAGGGCGCCTCCTCCTCCCATCCGTAGTAGCCGTCGCCGTGGCGGGTACGGACGTTGCGATACTCCATCTCTTCGAGGATTTCGGTTGCCCGTTGATGCAGGACCTCCTTGATCTCTATGGAGAACACCTCCGCCACCAACCCGGAGAGCACGGCGGCCTGATACCCGGAGCCGGTTCCAATCTCCAAAAGCCGGTGATCCGGCTGCACCTCGAGCAGCTCGGTCATCAGGGCCACGATGTACGGCTGAGAGATCGTCTGCCCCTCGCCGATCGGCAGAGGGGAGTCGTTATAGGCGCTGTCTTGGATCCTCTCGGGCACGAACAGATGCCTGGGAACGGAGCGCATCGCCTCCAGGACGGCCACGTCCCTGACCCCCCGGGCGGCGATCTGGCGGCTCACCATATCGAAACGCCGCTGCCGCATCGCCCTGGGCTCGTCCCAGGCGCCGGTGCGGGGAACCGATGCAACGAAAATCAACGCGGCAACAAGAACGATAGTCAGAGCTTTGAGTTTCATCTCTATCTCCTTACTGTCCAGTATAGCCCAATTCGCAGTCTCAATGAAAAAAAGTTCGATGGTGCGGGATTGATTGGCAAAAACGTCGGAACCAAGTAGAATGACGACTTGGCCCGGCGGTGAGAAATGGCTGTAAAAATCGAGAAGGTTCAAACCAGAAAAGCGCTGCGGGAGTTCATCTACTTCCCGGAGAAGCTCTATCGCGGGGATCCGCTGTGGTCGCCGCCGATCTGGATGGAGGAGCTGCAGACCTTCACCACAAGGAATCTCGTCCTGGCCCACTCGGAGTACGCCCTTTTCCTGGCCCGGGAGAACGGTGAGGCGGCGGGCAGGGTCCTGGCCTATGTGGACCACACCTTCAACGACTACTATCATTCGAAGATCGGCATGTTCGGCTCCTTCGAATCCGTTCGCCGGCCTGGGGTAGCGGGGGCGCTGTTTGCCGAGACCGAGCACTGGCTGATCGGCCGGGGGATGGACACGATTCGCGGGCCGATAAACCCCGTGGTGGAGTGCTGGGGATCCTTGTACAGGGGATTCGAAAGACCGGCCACCTTCATGATGCCCTACAATCCCTCCTACTACAACGAGTACCTGGACGGTCTGGGGTATCACAAGGTCAAGGACCTTCTCGCCTTCGAGGTGGATACAAAGCAGGGCTATCAGGTCCCCGAGCGCTTCATCCGCTTCCGGGAGAAGCTCCTGGCCCGCCGGCCGAATATACGGACACGGCGGATCGACATGAAACACCTGACCAGGGATGCTGAAGCGATCTGGCGTATCTCCAACCAGGCGCTCCGCAACAACTGGGGCTGGGTTCCCTACGATAAGGACGAGCTGAAATCGACAATAAAAAAGCTCAAACCCATCGCCGATCCGGACGCCATCTGGATGATCGAGGATGCCGGTCAACCCGTCGGATTCTGTCTGGGCTTTCCCGATATCAACATTATCCTGAGACAGATCCGGGGCAGAATTCTGCCCTTCGGCTTCATTACCCTGGTCCGGAAGCGAAAACACCTTCAGGACTTCCGGCTCTTCGGTTTGGCCGTGCTGCCGGAGTATCACAGCCTGGGACTCGATGTGCTCCTCTACATGAGCCTGTTCGAAGCCCTCGCTCCTCGAGGTGTACGGCTGGAGGCGAGCTATGTCCTGGAAGACAATGCGAGTATGATCAATGCATTGCAGAAGCTTGGATTAAAAATTACAAAAACCTACAGGGTGTACGAAAAGGCGCTTAGCGCCGACCGCCATATTGATCGCTCGATGAAAGGAAAGAGTCTATGACTATAACTGGTATCGCTGATGAGGGCTCCCCGGAGCTGAAGGAGCAGATTCGAATCCACAAGACGCTGGGGTGGAACACCCTCGAGCTGCGTTTGATCGGCAAGACCAACATCTGTGCCATCGATGATGCTGCCTTCGACGAGGTGTATCGAACCCTTCAGGAAGAGCAAATGGGCGTGATCTGTCTGGCCTCCTCCATCGCCAACTGGGCGCGGCCCATCACCTCCGATTTCCAGATGGACGTGGAAGAGCTCAAAACGGCCATTCCCCGGATGCAGCGCCTAGGCACCCGCTTCATTCGGGTCATGTCCTATCCCAACGACGGAATGCTTGAGAACGAGTGGAGGAGAGAGGCGATTCGCCGGATGAAGGAGCTGGCACGGATCGCCGCTGACGGCGATGTGGTGATGGTGCACGAGAACTGCTCCGGCTGGGGCGGCATGAGCCCGGAGAACCAGAAGCAGCTGTTGGAGGAGGTGCACTCTCCCCACCTGCAGATCGTCTTTGACACGGGCAATCCCGTAGGCGAAGGGCATCCGGCCGAAGAAACCTGGGATTTCTATCAGACCGCCCTTCCCTTCATCAAACACATCCACCTCAAGGACTGCGCGAAGAATGAGAAAGGTGAGATCGAGTACACCTATCCGGGAGAGGGTCAGAGCATGGTCCGCAGGATCCTGAAGTCCTCCCTGGATCTCGGCTACACCGGTGCCTTTTCCATCGAACCCCACATCACAGCCCAGATCCACCTGGGCAAATCCACGACGGGCAAAGAGGCGGAGAAGGTCTACCTGGAGTACGGGCGCAGGACCAACGCCATGCTGGCGGAGTTGGCACAGTAGGCGGGGCTGACATAAAAGTCTGTTCCAAGCGGAGCCAACCCGGATCATGCGCAAATTTCCTGGTGACCCAGGGTACGCCCGTCATCCCTGTCGAGATGAAAGCAGGAAGAGCAGGTACACTATCTCACTGCATGTTTTCATAGAGTAAAAACAATCCAACCGAGACCCCCTGATCCGGAGCAGGGGAAGAGAAAGATCCCTTTCTTGAATAAAAATGTATTTATGACTATAATATTGGTTGACTAGAAAGGAGACCATA
>CAZBXU010000205.1:0-5896 GCA_964495755.1 uncultured Spirochaetaceae bacterium
CAGCTCTCGGATATGGATGCGCCCCTCCACCGCGTCCCTGGTTACTCCCGGAGTGGGATGGGTGATGGCTCGCCTTTTACCCAGAAGACGGTTGAAGAGTGTCGATTTCCCGACATTCGGCCGTCCTAATATGGCTACTTGAAAGGATTTCTTTTCAGTATCGAGAGATGAAGTCAAAGCGCTTCTCCATCCAGGATCGCACGTGCCCGTCGATTTCTTTGTAAGACTTCATCTCCATGATCGTTCCTACCAGCTCTTCCGCTTCGGCGATGGTCACTGAGCGTATAATCCGCTTGATCGCGGGTATTCCAATTGCGCTCATACTGTACTCATCAAGCCCCAACCCGAGCAGGATGACGGCTGCGTAGGGATCTCCGGCCATCTCCCCGCACATACCGACGGGAATTCCATTGTGGTGCGCGTTATCCACCACCATCTTTATCAGACGGAGGACCCCTGGATGAAAGGGCTCGTAGAGGTAGGCGATCCTCTCGTTTTCCCGATCAACGGCAATCATATATTGAATCAGATCGTTCGTCCCTATCGAGAAGAAGCTCACCTTTTTGGCCAGGATATCCGAGGTAAGGGCCGCCGAAGGAACTTCGATCATGATCCCGATGGGTACGTTTTCATCGAAGGGCAGACCTCGTCTGCGGAGCTCCTCTTTCGCCTCTTCCAGGATTCCGAGGGTAATGTCCAGCTCTTCGACTCCGGAGATCATCGGGAACATGATCTTCAGGTTCCCGTGCACCGAGGACCGAAGCAACGCCCGGAGCTGGGACTTGAACACCTCCGGCTTGGAGAGGCAGAAACGCACGGCCCGCCAACCCAATATCGGATTCGATTCTCCCCCCGGTTTCACTCCCGGAATGATCTTATCCCCCCCCAGATCCAATGTGCGGATGGTCACGCTCCTGGGCTTCATTCCCTCCAGGACCCGATCGTAGGCCTGCAGCTGCTCCTCTTCATCCGGAAATTTCCGCGGCACGATGTACAGAAATTCGGAGCGGAAAAGCCCAATTCCGTCGGCCCCATGGGCGAGTACCGAATGGATCTCGTCGGGAACCTCTATATTGGATTCAAGTTGAAGGAGCTTTCCATCCCTGGTTTCGGCCCGCAGCTCGTTGAGGTTGAGCAGCTGCAATTCGTGCTGTCGCCAGGCTTTACGGCTGGTTATGTATTGTCTCAGCGTAGCCTCGTCGGGTTCAACGATTACCAGACCGCGATTCCCGTCCAGGATGATCTTTTCGTCATTTCGGACAAACCCCGTAACCTCGGAGAGACCAAGAACAGCCGGAATCTCAAAGGCTCGAGCCAGTATGGCTACATGGGAGGTCTTACCCCCAAAATCTGTGGCGATCCCGAGGATCTTATCCCGATTCATGGAAATGATATCCGAGGGCAGCAGGTTGTGGGCTACGAGGATGCATTCCTCCTCGATATCCGCCAGGGAACCCTGTTTTTGGTAGAGTAGATGAGAAAGAATCCGATGGGATATATCCCGTACGTCCAGACTACGTTCCTGCAGGTATTCGTCATCACTCGCCTCGAGCTTTTTGGCCAGGGATTCCTCAACTTCCCGGAGCACACACTCCACGTTTTTCTTTCGTTTTTTGAGCGTTCGGGTAACCTCTTCGTGGAACTCCGGATCGCTCAACATCAGCAGATGGGAATTGAGCAGCTTCCTCTCCATTTCGCCGATTTCCGGCTTTCCTCTGTGCAGCAGGACCTCTATGTCCTGAACGGCTTTAGCACGAGCAGTCTGGAATCGCATCATCTCATAGGGAATCTGTCCCTGAGAGATATCGTAGGAGGGTACAGTGATGACATCCGGTGAGTGCAGACAGACGGGACCGATCGCGATCCCCGGCGAGACCATGATCCCTTCGACGACCTTCATTTCGAGGTAACTATAAGAGCTTTTTCTAGCACTGTCAAATCAATCCACCCCGTCGGTCTGCCGATGAAGAATATAGGAGCTATGGCAAAGAAACGAAACACCCTTGGCTGCTTGTTCTATATCGCTCTGGTTCTCTTGGTACTGGTGGTATTTCTCTTTAACCGCGGGCGGGTTCAGGAGGTGCTCGAGAAAACAGGATTCACAAAGCTCTTCGAAAAGAAGCCCGAGGCGCCGGCAAAGATCGTAGTTACCCCTTTGGATGAACAAGAAGAGCGGAAAGACCAAGCACCAAAAGCTGAGCCGGAGTCGGACGACAGGGAGATCGTAATCACCATCGAGAAAGATTCCCCGCCGGAGAGCGCTCCCGAAAAAAAGGGGGAACAGGAACCCCAGATTAGAAGCCGTCAATCCCGACTGTTTTTCATCTCTGTGACCGGGGACGGAAAAATCACCATGAAGGGAGTGATACGGCCTGTAGAATACACTGACGCCCCCCTGACCGCGACCCTGGAGGCTTTACTTCAGGGACCGACCACGGCCGAGGTAAATCAAGGACTGATGTCTCTGATTTCGCCCCAAACCCGCCTGCGCACCGTGTATATCAAGGGAGATACGGCCTACGTCGATTTCAACGAGGCATTCCGGTTCAACTCTCTCGGTAAAGAAGGTTTGATCGCTGAACTGACGCAGGTGGTCTATACGGCTACTGAGTTCCCCACGGTGAAAAGAGTTCAAATCCTGGTTGAAGGGGAGATCTCCAAGCACCTTGGACCCGAAGGGGTTGTCATAGACAAACCCCTGGGTAGAGACTCCTTCTAGACAGCTTTCGCCAACGCATCCTCAATCATCTTGCCAAGGTCCCTGCAGGCCTTTTCTCTGTCCGTGGTCAGAAGACAAAAAAACTCCCGGTTTCCCCTCCTCCCGGGGAGTGCGGAGGCTATGACCTTGTCTGCATAGGCTCCTTCGACGTGTAAATCCTCTAATAAGGCAAAGAGAATGGAATGAAGCTCAGTCGTCCGGGCAACGACCCCATCGAAATCCGCAGGCGGAGCAGCCCACTCGTACTGCGGTTTGACCAATGCAATCAGCCAACCGAGGGACACGAGACTCAAGAGGTGGGCTGCTGCCTTCCGAAGCGATCTGAGAGACAGGTCCGCCACCGCGGCTTCCGCAATAAAAGGGAGGATTTCAGTATGTACGGACATGATGTTTGTTTTCTCCAACACGACGACCCGATCATCCCTGCGCAGCCGATAATCCAGCTGGTTTCCTCCCGCCTCGATCGAGCAAACCCGAGCCGCGCCGTGCTGGAGCAGACAATCTGTGAATCCTCCGGTGGAAGCTCCCGCATCGAGGAAGCTCATACCCGTGACGTCGAGCTTCCACCGCTGTAGAGCGCCGGCCAATTTCTCTCCACCTCGGGAGACATAATGCGTCCGGGGCTGGTAATCTATGTGCGCGGTGAGCGGGATGAGCTGCTGTGGATCGCGAATCCGCTGTCCATCCACAAAAACTTCTCCGCAGAGGATCCGGGCGTAGATTTCCTTTCTGGAAATCCGGGAGTCCCGCGAAAGGAGAAGATTAATCAGAGCTTTCGTCTTCACGCTATTATTACTATGACAGTGTGAAAATCTTTTTAGTATAGCAAGATTTTTCAGCCGGAATTGCTCAGATCCGGTAGGTCGCGACGAATCCGCTCGATCGATAGGGCCTTTCCACTATTCACGGAGACGGTCAATAGAACTCCCATGACCACCGCAGCGGAATCCTCGACTTCCATCTTGTAGGGAATCTGCATAAGGCTGCGTCGTATAGAGACATCCCTCTTCATTCCAATCACACCGCTGAGGGGTCCTGTCATACCGATATCGGTGATGTAGGCTGTTCCGCCGGGCAGGATCTTCTCGTCCGCGGTCTGCACGTGAGTGTGCGTTCCCACCAGGGCACTGATCTTTCCATCGAAATACAGTGCCAAGGCTTCCTTTTCCTCAGGAAGCTCGGCGTGAAAGTCCACCACGATGACTTTGGTACTCTTGCCAAGCCGGCGCAGTAGGGCTTCCCCCACGGTGAAGGGACAACGGATGCTGGGCATATTGACACGCCCCTGGAGATTGACAACGCCGATGGGAACCTCTTTCTTGGTGATCAGGTAGTGTCCCGTGCCGGGGACTCCCGTGGGATAGTTCTCCGGTCTCAGGATACGATTATCTTTCTCCAGAAAGGGAAGAATCTCTTTACGCTGCCAAATGTGGTTTCCGGAGGTGATAACGTCGATTCCCGATTTAAACAACCCTTCCGCCGCCTCGGGGGTGATTCCCAACCCTTCAGAAGCGTTTTCACCGTTCGCAATGACCAGATCCGCCCGTGTTTCTTTTAGGAGACTCTGCAGACTCCCAAACACGGCCCGACAGCCCGGTTGTCCGACGATATCACCGAGTAGGAGAATCTTGACTGTTTCGATTTTCTCTCTTCTTTCTTCCCAGCCGTTAGGCCCTGTGTACTAACGGGCGTATTCAACGATTCGGGTCTCCCGAATAATCGTGACCTTGATTCTGCCTGGATACTTCAACTCGAATTCGATTTTCTTGGCTATGTTCTTTGCCAGGATCCTGGCTTCATCATCATTAACTTCGTCGTTGTTCACCATGATCCTGACCTCTCTTCCGGCCTGGATCGCGTAGACTTTGTCCACACCTTGGAATCCTTCAGCGATCTTTTCCAGGTTCTCGAGCCTCCTCAGATAGTTGTCCAAAGTCTCCCGTCGAGCCCCTGGCCGAGAGGCTGAGATGGCATCGGCAATCTGCACCAGAACCGCTTCAAGACTCGAAGGCTCCACATCGTTGTGATGCGCTCCAACGGCGTTCACCACTTTCGGGTCTTCGCCGATCTTTCTGGCAAGATCCATGCCGATTTCAGCGTGGTTGCCGTCTCCATCAGTCTCAACACCCTTGCCAATATCGTGTAGAAGGGCGGCTCGCTTGCAGGTCTCAATATCAGCCCCGATTTCCGCTGCCAATGCCCCCGCAACCAGGGCTACTTCCTTGGAATGAGACAGGACGTTTTGTCCGTAACTGGTGCGAAAGTGCAGCCTACCCAACGCTCGGGTGCCTTCCTGGTTCATGTTGTGTATACCCAATTCGAAGAGAACCTTCTCTCCCTCTTCGTAAATTGTCTGACTGATCTCTTTGGTTACTTTCTGCACGATTTCTTCGATACGGGCCGGGTGGATTCGGCCATCAGAAATCAATCGTTCGAGGGAAACCCTGGCAATCTCCTTTCGAATCGGATCGAAGCACGATATAATCACCGCTTCGGGGGTATCATCAATAATGATATCGACGCCGGTCAGTGTTTCCAATGTTCGGATGTTTCGGCCCTCTCGTCCGATAATCCGCCCCTTCATCTCGTCGTTCGGCAGGCTTACGGTGGATACGGTTACTTCGGAACTTACATCCGTAGCGATGCGCTGAATAGTGGAAACGATAATGTCGCGGGCTTTTCGTTCGGCGGTAACCTGGGCTTCCTGCTCGATCAGGTTGATCTTGACCTGGGCTTCATGCGTGGCCTCGTTTTCCAGGCTTTGAATGAGAAGCTTCTTTGCTTCCGCAACAGTTAGCCCGGAGATACGTTCCAGCTCCTTGGTCCACTTTTCCTGCTCTAGATCGAGCTCTTTCTCTTTATCGAGTAATCCTCTCTCTCGGTTTATAACAGATCGTTCCTGGTTTTCTACGCTTTCCAGCCGTTTTTCTAGGTTTTCTTCCTTCTGCATGAGGCGCCGTTCCAGGCGCTGCAGCTCAACTCTTCTCTCTCTTGTTTCTCGTTCAAGCTGATTTCTTTCCCTGATTATCTTTTCTTTGGCTTCCAGTAAAGCTTCTTTTTTCTTCGCCTCTGCTTCTTTTAATGCTTCCTGTATGACTCTTTCAGCTTTTTGCTCCGATGAGGACAGTTGAAATCTGGCATAGAGCCATCGGATAGTCCAACCTAGAATCAAACCGA
>CAZBXU010000206.1:0-5888 GCA_964495755.1 uncultured Spirochaetaceae bacterium
CGCCCCTTCTGTCTGGTCGAGCACTGTAGCAAAGGCCTCCTCCATGCTGGTGAAGGCACGGGAGCGGGCGATCCTGTCGAAGATGCGGATCTGCTCGATCTTGGTGATTTCCACGTTATTGCGTACGGAAATTGAAAACGTCTTCTCCCGTGTGTGATAGACGATCTTGAGGTACAGTCCCAGCTCTTTCTGTTTCTGCAGATAATGTTGGATGTTCTCCAGAGTATCCTCTTTGAAGTTCTTCATGCCCTCCGCATAGTGTTGGGGGTTGTTCAGGTCCAGGCCTTTTTCCTTGAAATAGGCCCGTTTGGTGTTCGCCTTCTTGGCGTTTACCGCCAGTTCCCGCAGGCAGTAGGAAAGCTGATCCTTGACCTCCGGGAAGCCAAGCTCGCCGAGGAAGAGGTTGAGGACCTCATCGAGATACTCCTCCGTCTCGTGAGGCAGAGTGAAGGTCTTGAAGGTCAGAGGAATAGAGTTGTGCGCTGCCCGCTTTACCTGTTCAACATTGACTTGTGGAGGCATCAGTTCATCCAGCTAAATTTATTATTAATTGAGAATATCTTCCCCACATCCCGATGTCAACCCAACGAGTTGATCCGACTATCCCCTGCTGTTATAATGAGCGACCATGGTTCTCGAGGAATTCGATGCTCTAATCCGTAAGATCCTTGCTCTGGATGAGTGTTCTGGAAGCGACGTGGCTCTCAACGGGCTTCAGGTGGCTAATGGCAGCGCAACCGTGGAGAAGGTGGCTTTTGCCGTGGATGCCTGCCTGGAGAGCATCCGCCGAGCCGCGGAGTGGAAAGCGGACCTGCTGTTCGTTCATCACGGGTTGTTTTGGGGAAAGCCCCTGGCGGTTATCGGCGGACACTACCAGCGCCTCCGTGCCTTGATCGAGGCGGATCTGGCCCTGTATGCGGTTCACCTGCCCCTGGATATGCATCCCGAGCTCGGCAACAATTACGGTCTTGCCCGGCGCATCGGTTTGCAGCAGCTCGAGCCTTTCGGCAAGTACAAGGGCATGAAGATTGGTTTTAAGGGCAGGCTGGCCGAGCAGATGAGCCTCGAACAGGTCGTACGGCTGTGCTGCGGGGGCAAGGAACACGGAATCAACGTTCTCCCCTTCGGTCCTGAGAACATCAGTACCGTTGGGATCGTGTCCGGAGGAGCGGCGGATGAAGCCTACCAGGCCATTGACGAGAGGCTTGATCTGTTCATTACCGGAGACGCTGATCACACGATCTATCATCACTGCCTCGAGGGTCGAATCAATGTGATCTTCGGCGGACACTACCTGACCGAGACCTCCGGTGTCACCCTTCTGGCCAAAAAGCTGGAAAAGGAAAGCGATCTAGAAACGCGTTTTTTCGACATTCCTACCGGCCTGTGAGCTTGAGATAGTTGGAGGTATCGCTTTTGAGTCTAAGAAAGAAACTTCTCCCCCTGGTGCTTACCGGCAGTGTTGTTTTGGTGGATCAAGTTGTCAAATGGATTGTCTCCAAGGCGCTTCCCTATGGCCGGCCCGTTGAGATCATCGGTGATTTCCTGCGTTTTACCTTCGTGCAAAACCCGATCCTCTCCTTCAGCATGGGCCGCGGCTTCGGGGATACAGGCCGGATCATCCTGACCATGGTGTTGCCCATGCTGGTGGTGGCGATCGTGCTGTACTACTTTCTGGCCGGGAAGGATGTCACCCAGGGCCAACGCTGGGTTCTGGCGGCGATTATGGGGGGCGGACTGGGCAATCAGGTAGACAGGTATTTTCGCCCGGACGGGGTGATTGATTTCATCGACGTGAAGTTCTATGGTATCTTTGGTTTTGAGAGGTGGCCCGTGTTCAACATCGCCGATTCAACGGTCGTAGTGGCGGGGATCACCCTGCTAGTAAGTTATATAATAACTGGAGTGAGAGAGAAGAATGAATAAAAAGGCCAACACGGTTCTGTTCCTGCTTGGAGCCACCGTTTTCAACCTGCTGATGATGTTCCTCCTAATCGTGATGTTTCTCGTGCTGATCTCGGCGATCTTCCGGGATTCCTTGAATCCCAACATGCTCTCGATCCTGATGATCATTGTCTTTATCGGTTCGATCGCCGCCTCGTTTTTCATCTACGGACGGCTGGTGAAGTGGTTGTCCCGCAAGATTGACATGGAGAAGTACTTTTTGCCTTTGTTTCGGAGGAAGAAATAAGCCCCTCTATCAATACCCGTCGGACATTGAAATGTTGAGGTCTTTCTTGTACAGCTCGCCGTACACAAACCCTCGGTTCTTTAGATTGTCCTTGATGCCCTGAGGGAAGGGCAACATTCGCCAGAAGATTCCCCGAACCTCCCGTTCCAGTTTCTGAGTACCCTGACTCTCTTTGGTTATCCAGAGAATGTAGTCCCGGATGAAGTAGTCTTTTACATCCCCTCTCAGTCTCTGTTCCTGGAACCACTGGTAGTAGCGGCCGGTGATGCCTTCCTCCATCCAGTAGTGCTGAGCCCTTTCCTTGGCTACCTGCCAGCGCAGGTCCGCCAATGCGGAAATTACCGCCGTTTCTACATCTTTGGGGAAGAGGGGTAATGCGATACGTCCCCGGCTGGAGGCGCGGTTGTAGCGTTCGAAAGGTTCCCAGCAGATACCGGTGTCCCCGTAGGTGGGAAGTAACATGATGTAGGGTACGATACGACTGGTCTGACCCTTGAAGGTCCGCTCGAATACTCCCGAATCTATCGACTCGACCTTGGCCATGATGTTGATCACGTTTTCCCGCGTACACATTTCCCGGATGTTGGGGCGGAAGTACTGTTTCATCAGGATGGGAAAGTGATTTCCCTGTCGGCCGACACACATCTTGGACATCTGGCGCACTGACTGAAACTCGCTGGTAACCACACCCCGGTCCATAGACAAGTCCACGCCATCGGCTTTTTCTTCAAGGTTTCGAAGCTCCTCGTCCATGTTTTCAAGGGTGTTGTAGGACAGCTTGATGTCCCTGTCCAGATTACTTAGTTGTCGAAGGATCGTGTTGACCTGGCTGATCGCTTCCCGCTGCTCCGGGCCGAATGCGTCTTTCAAACCTCCGAACTCTGGGCGAGTATGGTGACGAAGTACCGTCTGAACTCGGTTCAGTAAATTGGACTCCAGCTCGTCTATCTGCCCGATCTTGTTCTGAAGCAAGGACAGTTCGGCCTGGCGTTTTCCCCGGCGCTTCTCCACAATCTCCACGGTTTTATGATTCTCGTCCAACCGGGCTCGTTTGACCTCGTCGGTTGCCGAAGGCCGGATCGAACCTTGGGCGATCTTAGTCAACCACTCATCTACGTAGTGGATCGGCTCATCGGTTTTGTTTGCAAAGACGATCCGGCTGATCACATCCCGCTGTTCCGCGGAGATCAAGGTAGGGGAGAGAATCCCGAAGCGCAGGAGCAGCCGTTTGGGTAGCGGCATGTGAAGTGATATTTTCGCCGCTACCCGTTGGGCCAACTCCCAATAGGCGGTCGTGAGGCGGGCACGATATATGGATTTGTCTTTAGGATCCTTCGCCGTAGCGAACTGGGTGAGCAGCTGATGCGTCCGTCGCGCGGTCTCTCCTTCGTCGGCGAGGAGGCTTTTGTAGTAATTCTTATCTTTGAAGTAGGGTTTAGGCTTCTCCTCCAGTTTGGTCTGGATATCGAAGCTTTTTTTGCTCAGATTGACGTCGTCAGGTCCTTTTTGTTCTAACCGAGTCTCTTCGGTGAACAGAGCGGAGAACTCGGGCTTTTGGGTTTGAGTTGTAGCTGTGATCCCCATGAGATCAGCAATATCCGGATCCAGCTGTCCTGAGGAGAAATCGTTAGCCATCGGTATTGGAGGCGACGGGAATCGAACCCACGGCCTCGTGAATGCCATTCACGCGCTCTAGCCAACTGAGCTACGCCCCCGAAGTGTTGAATAAATAATAGTAATGCTCCCGCGCTTTGTCAATACAAACGAGCAAACCGGTTGCCTCGACCGACGGTTTCACTACCGGCGTTCCTGTGCGGGGTTCGGAGATCAACCGCCTTCCATTTGTCGCCGAGACTCGAATTAGGGTGTACATTATTGATAGGTCCAGGTCAAGAAAAAAGGGCTTGACAATGAAACACTAGTGATGTTATAGGGATAGGCTATGTTGAGCTGTTTTCAGGGAGGCACCGTAGTGCAGAGCCTCTCCAGTCAAGATAAGTTCGCCGCTATCAGGGAGCTGATTCACAAGGCCCCCGTTTTTTCCGGACTGGGCTGCCGGGACCAGCTCGAGCAAGCCGTGGTCTACAGAGAAAAAATACTCTCTACGGGCCTGGGCCGAGGTGTCGCCGTGGCTCATGGTACCACCGACACGATCAAAGAGATCGTTATCGCTCTGGGTATCTCCAACGAGGGGATCGATTTTGATTCCTTCGATCATGCCCCGGTACACCTGTTGTTCGTAATCACCAATCCTCCGGGCAGGCAGATGGAGTACCTGGTTGCCCTCTCTACCGTGACGCGGCTGGTACGGGATGAAGCGTTTCGAGAGGTCCTGAAGTCCAGGGTACCGGCCCGCGAAATCGAGCTGAAGATCTGCCAAGCCTTCAGCGATTGCCTGGACAGGTACGGCAAGCTTTCCAACTAATCCCCCTCGGTAACCATCATTCCAGCCATCGATCTTCCGTTCAGTTAAGTGATCAAAAGAACATTCAAAGAAGAGCGCTATACCGCGAAACATCTACTGGAAAACCTTTCCGAGGTATCTCTTTCCAATGAAACCCTAGAACTCGTAGAAGATCGGATTCACATGTCCTGCTATGCCGGAAAAGCTCTTGACGCGGCCATGGGGAGGTGCAACAATATCGGCAATTTACGTCACGTTACTAGTGGAGGGTTGGCTGAAGATGCTCGTGTTCAAGGGTGAGAGCACTTCCAAGGCGGGGTTGCTGTATATATCCGTATGATTGAGGTATTATGCGCAGGCCAGCTGGCCGCGGATATTCTTGTGCGGCCCGTCGATAAACTTGATTTCGGAGACGATACTCAACGGGTTGAGATGATCGAGATCAGGAACGGAGGGGATAGCCTGAACGTTGCCATCGGCCTGCAAAAGCTCGGCCACCGGGTCGGGTTCGCCGGTAAAATCGGCAACGATTTGCAGGGTGATTTCCTGACCCAAGTGATCGATCAGGCCGGCATCGATCGCCGGGGGCTCATCCGTGCGGAAAACGCCACCACCTGCACCGTGCTGGTGGTGATCAACTCCGCGGGGGAACGCACCTTTTTCTATTTGGGCGGGGCGAACGACCAGTTCGCCCTGAAGGATATCAACCGGTCCCTTCTTGATGAGGCGGCCGTGGTCCACGTGGGGGGAACCTACCTGCTTCCGCAGTTCGACGGCGACGGAGCCGCCAGGTTATTTCGGGAAGCCCGATCCACGGGCAAGCTCACCTCTATGGACGTAACCTGGGACACCCAGGGCCGGTGGCGCAAGACGATCGAGCCCTGTTTTCCGTACTTGAGCTTTTTCTTGCCTAGCTACAAGGAAGCCGCGAAGATCACGGAGAGGCAGAAACCTGAGGAGATGGCGGCGTTGCTCCAGGACTGGGGTGTGCAAAACGTGGTGATCAAGTTGGGTGCG
The DNA here is from genome assembly GCA_964495755.1 of uncultured Spirochaetaceae bacterium. Taxonomy (GTDB): domain Bacteria; phylum Spirochaetota; class Spirochaetia; order SZUA-6; family DRHE01; genus JAFGQJ01. Next base: position 5,613 of record CAZBXU010000206.1, read on the forward strand.
AAAGGCTGCTACGTCAAGCCCGCAGGAGCCAAGGGGTTTTCCGTGAAAGCCTTTCACACCGCGGTCGCGGACACCACCGGGGCCGGCGACTCTTTCGTCGCCGGGTTTCTGGCCGGAGTATTGCGCAGGTGGGACCTGCGTGAATGCGCGGGTTTTGCCTGCGCGGTCGCGGCGCTGAACATCCAATGCGTAGGTGCGACGGGGGGAATGCCGACCTTCGAACGGGCGATTCAGTTCAAAAACGGGAGGAAGCCATGAGAGACACACCGACGACCC
>CAZBXU010000207.1:0-5858 GCA_964495755.1 uncultured Spirochaetaceae bacterium
ATTTTTTCAAGAACCCTCAGGAGGATCGCACCAAGCTCTTCCTGAGTCAAATCCTGTAAGGGAAGAAAGGAGGTAAGAGATAAACAGAGTTAGGTTTAGTGAATCGAAACACTCTACAAAATCCACAAAGGAAAGGAGAAAGAATATGAAAAAGAGTGTGTTTAAGGTGCTTGTCACCCTCGTACTGATCGCGGGTGTCGTGGGTCTGTTGGTAACCTGTGCCCAGGCCCCGAAGGAAGAGGCGGCTGAGGTGCAGGAAAGTCTGATCGATCGGATTATGAAGCGCGGGATCTTGAAGGTAGGACTTGATATCTTCGTACCCTGGTCGTTCAAAGACAAGGACGGCAACCTGGTTGGTTTCGAAGTCGATGTCGCCACGAAGTTGGCCGAAGACATGGGCGTTGAGGTGGAGTTCATTCCCACTGAATGGTCTGGTATCATTCCTGCGCTGCTCACCGGCAAGTTCGACGTGGTCATCGGTGGCATGGGAATCACCACGGAGCGGGCTTTGAAGATCAACTATTCCATTCCCTACGAGTACAGTGGGATGGATTGTGTGGTGAGCAACAAGATGCTCAAAGGTGTGACCAGCCTGGAGCAGTTGAATAAGGAGAACGTCATCATCGCTGTCCGAATGGGGGCTACACCCGTTGCAGCTGCCAAAAAGTTCACCCCCAAGGCTGAGCTGCACCAGTTTGATACAGATGAAGCGGTGGTACAGGATGTACTGAATGGTAATGCCCACGCTGCATACTCATCTACACCAAAGCCGTCCGAATGGGCGGCAAAATACTCGGACATCCTGTATAAACCTCTCAAAGGTGAGCTTTTCACCAAAGAACCTTGCGGTTTCGTCGTTCCCAAAGGGGATCCCGATGCGATTTTCTTCTTCAACGCCTGGATTACGGACAAAGAGGATTGGCTGAAAGAAAAGTCAGATTACTGGTACGGGAGCAGGGACTGGGAGCACCTCTTAGGGGACTAGTTCTTACTAAGTTCGCTGCGAGCCACCCGCCTGTCCGGCGGGTGGCCTCCTTCGATTGTTGCAGTCTGAAGGCCAAAACAAATTTCTGTATTTGATTAAGTGATCATGATGTTTCGCCTTAGTAGAAGAGAGAGCCTGTCTTGATCGCAAAAAAAACCAGGTTTCGACCTCTCGATTTCGCGATTATTGCACTCTGTGTTGCCCTGGGTGTCTATGTTTATTTCCGTATTAAATACGGGCTGGAGTACAGAGGCGACTGGTCGGTGATCCCCCGCTTCCTGTTTCGCCGAGACACAGAGACGGGCCGAGTAGTGCCCAACTTCCTGATGGAAGGCTTGTTTACGACCCTCAAGCTGTCGGTATGGGCTACGATCTTGGCCACGATCCAGGGCGTCATTACGGGCCTTTTCCGTACCGGTAAGAATCTGTTTTTACGTATGGTCGGCAGGACCTATGTAGAGCTGATAAGAAACCTACCTCCTCTCGTATTGATTTTTATATTCTACTTTTTTGTCGTGGATCAGATCATGCCACTTCTGGGTCTGGAGGATTTTATTCGTAGCCGATCCGACAGCACCAAGGCGATTCTTGCGGTTTTTTTCGCCAAGGAATCCCTTTTCACACAATTTATTTCCGGCGTTTTCACGATTGCTTTTTTCGAAGGTGCTTACATAACAGAGATTATCAGGGCAGGAATCGAATCGGTCGAACGGGGACAGAGAGAGGCAGCCTACTCTCTAGGTCTGTCCTGGTTTGACCAGATGCGCTTCATCATCATGCCCCAAGCAATCAAACGAGTTCTACCTCCCCTGGCCAGTGAGTTCATCAATACGATCAAGTACTCATCCCTCGCCTCGGTGGTGTCCATCCAGGAATTGACCTTCATGGGGCGGCAAGTGATTGTTTCCACGCGTTATATCTTTGAAACCTGGATTACTGTCGCTTTGATGTATCTAACCCTCACCCTTAGTCTATCCTTACTAGTCGGTCGGCTAGAAAAAAGGATGAGGCAGAGCGATTAGCCGGTTAATCACTTGAGCGTATCCGTATTGCATCCTCTGGTAGTACCGGTGCCCGTCGAGGTCGTTACAGCCAAAGTCGCCCTCTCAGATTGACAGGAATCAGTGCCATGACATTAGGTATCGTTCTATCCGTTGCCGCGGCCACCGGTTACACATTTAATACTTTATTTCTAACCCTGCTCGGTCGTAAGGCGGGAATCACGGCCACCAAGTACATATTTCTCGTTGCCCTGGCAGCGAACCTGTTGATACATCTTGGGTTGTACGGGCGGTTGTTTCCCCGGTTCGAGAGAATAGAATACCTGCTGTATCTGGCGGCCTCGGGAATCGTTGGGTATGTGCTGGGCTACATCACAATGATCAGCGCTCTTCCAATGATCGGTCCACGCCTGGTGCTGCTGATTCTTACCTCCCAAACCGTCATGAGCTTTTTCGCCGGCTGGCTTGTGTTGCAGGAGACTCACGATCCTGTAAGCTATCTCTTTGTAGCCATGGTCGTGGCCGGCATTATCCTGGCAATCCTGAATAAACGGGTTTCTGTGGAAAACACCAGACATTTGAGCACAGGCGTTCTGCTGGGCTTCGTTCTGGCTCTCGTACAAACCATCAGCCAGCTGCTCTCCAAGAAAGCTCTGTTGGGAGGAGTCTCGCCGCTTTCTGCAAACACAACCCGTTTGACCTTTGCCAGCGCCGGTATATTTGTGTTTGCAGCGTTGGCAAGACAAAGGATCCGCGTACATACCCAGGATTTTAATGTTCGAGACTGGCTGAAGATAGTTACAGCCTCCCTGATTGGTCCGGTTTTTTCCGTATTTCTGAATTTTAACGCCTTGAAGTACATTAGCCTGGGGATTAACTCGGCGATGCTGCAACTGTCTCCGGTATTGATGCTGTTTCTCTCTCGAATCGTATTCAAAGATCGTATTAAGGCTATAGCGATCGTTGGTACCGTGCTAGCCGTATCAGGCACAATACTGCTGATTCTACACTGAAGTTGGAGGAAAAACAGTCCATGAGTTTCCACCTGAGCTTTCTAACGAACTCTGAGATCGGAGAGCTGGCCGACAAGACAGCGGGATTTTTGTCAGAGCGGGGTGTAGAGGTACACCACGAGGGCATGTGCGAAAAATTGGAGCGCCTGGGCGCGGAGATAGATACTACGAGCGGCAATGTTCGTTTTCCTCGAAAGCTTCAGGAGCAGGCCGTGAAGAGCGTGCCCCGTAACTTCTCGCTGGCAGCACCGGATGATGGCGGGAACAAAGCCCCGGTTCTTCCGATTCCCCACCCTGCCGGAAGCTTCTACATCTGCACAGGAACAGGCGCCCGGGGATATCTGGATCCAAAGACGGGAAGGTATCGGCCCCTGAGGATCGAGGATGTTCAGACCTGGGGTCGGCTCGTCGGGGCGCTGGAAAATGTCGACCTGTGTGCCTTTCCCACTCCGACGGACGTCCCGCCTGAAACTGTGGATGTCCACTCCCTCAATGCCCTGCTGAAAAGCACGACCAAACATGTTTGGATCCAACCGCATACAGAACAAACACTCCCGTATTTGTTCGACCTGTGTGCCGCCAGAGCCGGCGGCCAAGAGAATCTCAAAGAACGTCCCCTGGCCAGTGTCATCGCCTGCTCCCTGACGCCCTTCCGCTTGAAAGCCATGGATATCGAGGTGATCCTCCAGGCCTGTGAATACGGACTGCCGGTTCACGCTTCGAGTTTGCCTGTGATCGGGGGCACTTCCCCGATCACGACCGTCGGTACGGTCTTGACCGCCGCCATCGAAGTCCTGGCCATGGTCATCATGACTCAGCTCATCAAACCCGGTCATCCGGTGTTCGCTTTGGCCACGGCCCTGGGCATGGATATGATGACCGGTCGGGCGGTCAAAGCCTGCCCCGAAGCCATGCAGGCCAACGCAGTCAGTGCCCAGTTTCTCACCGAGGCTTATGGGCTGCCCGTGCATACGGCGGGGTTGACCAGCGATACCTTCGACGCAGACGGCCAGGCGATGGTTGAGCACAGCCTCTACGGCCTCACGGTTGCTGCAGCGGGGGCTGCCATACTCGGACGGGCGGGGGAGTTGGAGGCGGCCAAGACCTTCAGTCCCGTTCAGCTGGTGGTAGATGACGAGATTGTGGCGGCACTGCGGAGACTGCGGGAGCTCCAGGTCGGGCTTACTCTTGAAGAGCAGTCGAGTGCCTGGAAGGACATTCTGGCTGTATCCCCCGGTGGACACTTCCTGGAAACGGAGCACACTCTTCGTCACTGCCGGGAAGCCTTCCGGCCCGAACTGTTTTCCAGGCAATCGAGAGACGCATGGGAGGCAGGGGGCAGGAAAACCCTGATCGATCGGGCCGGAGATCGCTGCCGCGAGCTCCTTGCAGGCGCGAAAGAGCCGGAAATTCCCGGAGCCAGGATTGAGGAGATGAAGCGAATCGTTGCCGAGGCGGATCGGATCCTGGCCACATAGGAGAGATACGGATGAGTGAGCATTTGATCTGGGGGGTGCCTTCATTCTGGTTGGAACGCTTTCCCCTATACTACGGACGACACCGGGGTTGTTTCGAGAGAAGGGGAATTGATCTTGAGATTCGATATTTCTGGGGCGGACCCGAGTTGGCTGATGGTGTTGCTCGTGGCCAGGTATGGATCGGTGAGATGGGCCTGCCGCCGTTCCTCAAAGCCTATTCCGACGGACTTCCCGTCCGGGTGATCGGCTCCAGCACGATCCAGAAGCTGGACCACTATCTGGTATCCCGACCGGAGGTCACGAGGATGAAGCATTTGAAGGGCTGTCGGATCGGGATTCTCTCCTTCGGCAGCTGCGATGATTACTTTGCCCGCTCTATGCTGAGAGCCTCGGGGTTGGACCCGGATACGGATGTGGAGCTCGTGCCCCTGGGTACAGCCTACGGGAAGGTCGCCTGCTTTTCTCCATCCTCTCAACCGGATCTACCCAACGTGGACGCGGGTTTTTTGGTCGAACCTTTCGTAGCTATCGGAGAACGGTTGGGCTGGGTTCGGATTCTGGCGGTGGTGCGGGACTATTTTCCCAGTTATCAATGGGGAATCATCCTGGCTCGTGCCGATGCACTGGCTCGGAACCGTGAATTGATTCGCAGGGCTATGGCTGGCTTTCGGGAGTCTTGCCGGAGGATTCTTGAAGACACGGAGGATGCGATAACCTTCGGTGCGCAGGTTTTTCGGATTCCCAAAGAAGATTTTAGCCGAGCTCTGCTGCGGGACATCGAGCGCTGGGAGATCGACGCACGGATAGATATCGAAGGGATGAAAAACTGTCTCCGGGTACAGCAGGAGATGGGCTCCGTGCCTGACGATCTGCAGCTCGATGGGATGATCCAGCAGTTCTGATATAAACCCCATTGACACCATTCGTGTATTGATGTTCTATATACATAATAATAGCTATTATAATAGAGTATAAAGATAGGGGTTATAATGAGGACAATTCAACTGACTATTGATGAAGATCTGGTGACAAAAGTAGACCGTGTTGTGAAATCCCAGGGAACGACGCGTTCCGCTTTTATACGTCGTTTGCTTCGGGATGCTCTTCGAGAAATTCGAGAAGCTGAGCTGGATCGAAAACACAGAGAGGGATACGCGATGTTTCCTGTTAGTCCTGACGAGTTCAGTATCCCGGAATCGGATCAGGCTTGGGGTGAAGAATGAAGCGCGGAGAGGTCCGGTGGTATAAGTTTCGGGTTCCAGACAAACGGCGTCCGGTTCTCATTCTGACGAGAAATCCGGCGATTGAATTTTTGGGTGAGTTGACCGTTGCACCTATCACGTCGACGATTCGTGACATACCGTCCGAGGTTGTTCTGGAT
>CAZBXU010000208.1:0-5855 GCA_964495755.1 uncultured Spirochaetaceae bacterium
AGATACAGATCGATAAACTCCGGGCAGGTGCAGAAGTGGCGGGTTCGGCGATACACTTCCGGTTTGTTCTTGTAGATCCAGAGGGCTTTCGGCAGATAGAAGGTGGGATCGACGTACCGCCCGGTAACCTCGGCGATGCTCCTGGCCTCTGCAACTCCGCGGCGATCCATCCAGGTCATGGCGAAGTCCAGGGGTTCGCCCTTCGAACCGACCGGCACCAGGGTCGGACCGTTACCGCTGACCACAACCGCGGCGATTTCACCGCTTCCGGCTTTGGGGATCTGGAGCTGGGCGGCGACCAGGGCCAGGGCGGAGACCCAGTTGTTGGCATCCGCCTCATGCACCAGGGGATCCCCCCGATCGGCAAGATGGACCGGCACCTCCGCCCGGGATTGCAGTACCCCGTCGAAATCGATCACACCACCCTTCAGCACGGAGGTGCCGACATCAAAGGATAGAATCACTTGCCAGGCTCCGACTACTCCGCTTCGTGGTCAAGCAGGACCCGGTAGGTCTTCGCCGTCATCGCCGCTTTGATTCCCGCCTCCAGGCCGGAAAAGGGGACCCTCTGGCTGATCAAGGCACTTACTTTCACTTTCCCGAAAACCAGAAGGCGTACGGCCTGCAGAAAATCTTCCTCTGTCCGACCTTCGCTTCCGCTCACCAGGATTTCTGCTTTATGAATGGTATTGGCATCGGTAGGCAGGGGCACTTTCTCGTTGTAGGAGGTGTAAATGTTGATCCTGCCGCCATCGGCGGTTCCGGCGAATGCCGACTGCAAAGCAGCCTCTGCCGGGGATGTCACCACGCAGGCATCCACCCCCCTTCCCTCGGTGTGAGCACGAAGCAGCGCCGGCAAATCTTCCCGAGTGGGATCGATCGTCAAGTAGGCCCCCGCTTCCGAAGCGGCTCTCAGCCTCTCCTTGTCCGGATCGGAGACGAAAATCCGGGCGCCCATGCACTGCCCCACCTTCAGATGCATCATACCCATGGGCCCGGCCCCGACGATCAGCAGATCTTCGGATAGGGACAGCTCGATCTTTTTCAGCGAGCGAATGCAGCAGGCTACGGGCTCGGCAAAGGCGGCCTCCTCCAGAGGCAGCTCTTCGGAAACGGAAAAAACCTGCTTGGAGGACACGGCTCGATACTCGCCGAAGCCGCCGAGCACTCTCTTTCCATCCTTGAAGCGATTCAGACAGAGGTTGGAAGCCCCGGTGCGGCAGTAGTAGCACTCTCCACAGCGGCTTACCAGGTCAAGGGCAACGGTCGTTCCCGGTTTCAGGTCATCCCGCAGGATTTTCACCTCCTCTCCGATCTTCTCGACCACTCCGGAGGCCTCGTGACCGGGAATGACCGGATAGCGGAACTTCATCTGGCCGCTGTACATTCTCTGTTCCAGGGTACAGATTCCGCAATACTTGAGCCTGACCAGAACATCCCTGCCGCCGATTTTTGGTTTGTCGACATCCTGGATTTCGATCCGCTCCGGTGCTGTAAGTACTCCCGCTTTCATATTCGCTCCTCGGTATGCCTGTCGTTGTAAAACTTGCAGATCGCCGTGTAGCGACAACTTCTGCACTCCTCCCCGGGACAGGCCTGGAAGTTACCCACCCGTTCGAGCTGGTCGATGTGCCATTCCAGATCGCTGACATAGGCTTCGATCCGCTCCTTGCGTTCGATCGCTTCCCGCCATTTCTCCCGGTAGCGGGTCAGAAGACGGAGGCGGCTTTTCTCCCCCGACGGATCCTCCCGGGACAGGTCGAAGATCTCCCGAATCCCGCCCAGGGTCAGTCCGTAACTTTTTAGCTGTTGGACCCGCTCGAGGCGCAGAAGGTCCTTCTCCGAATAGCGGCGATGCCTGGCCTGAGGCCGGAGGGGGGAAGAGAGGATCCCCAACTCCTCGTAGTAGCGGATGGTTCGAGTGGTCACTCCCGCTCTCTTGGCCAGCTCCCCGATCCGATACATTGTTCGACAAACCTTGAGATTCTCCGTTGTCGGGCTCAACATTTTCTATTCTTCTCCAGCGTGAATGGTAAACTTAACGTGTTACGTAAATATCAATCTATGTCAAATTCGGCGAGATGTCAAGATGCAGCCCAACCTATGCAGCACGGCGATGCAGGGGATATGTTTTTCGACCGGGCCCTCCATCATTGTGGTTAACTAGAAAATCAGAACCAAAACGGATAATTTTACAGTTTACCCCATACGGGCGTAGGTCTATGAAATCCAGTTGGGTCATTATGCCCATTGGGTCATATTGAACCAGGAGATCTGTTCATTCACTCGCAACTCCTTTAGAATCGCGGCATGACTGAGAGCGTTCTATCCAACTATCACTGTCACTCCCGCTTCGACGATGGCCACGGAGAGCTGGAGGAGTACGTCCAGGCGGCTCTGCAGAAAGGCTTGAGGACTCTGGGCTTTTCCGGCCACGCCCCGGTTCCCTTTCCCTGTACGTGGACACTTCCCCGCCCTCTGCTTCCCGAGTACCTCGCCACAGCCCGAGGACTGCAAAACACCTACGCAGATAGGCTCGAGGTGCTTGTCGGCCTGGAGGTGGACTACATTCCGGAGATCATTTCCCCGAAAGCGGCACAGATCCAGGCCCTCAACCTGGATTTCACGGTCGGCTCGGTCCATTTCATCGGGCGCCTGGCCGGCGGGGAGCTCTGGACCGCGGACGGGCCGGCGGAGGAGCTGGAGCAGGGAGTGCAGGAATCCTTCGATGGTGATTTTCGCAAGGCGGTTGAGGAATACTACCGGCGCATGACCGCCATGGTGAGCTCAAACCCTCCTGACATCATCGGCCACTTCGACGTCATCAAGAAGAACAACCGGGACGACGAGTATTTTTCGGAAGACGCAGCCTGGTATCGAGCTTGCGTGACAGAGACTCTGGACGCGGTGGCCGCCTCCCCCTGTATTCTGGAAATCAACACCGGCGGCATCGTGCGCAACACCAGCGGAGCGCTCTACCCTTCGGAGTGGATCCTGGCCGAAGGCTTAAGACGGGAGATTCCCGTCATGATCAACTCTGACGCCCACCGGCCGGATCAATTGGACGGATACTACAACGAGGCTGCCTCCATTCTCAGGGAGATCGGATTCCGGGAACTCACCCAGATCGGCAGGGAGGGCCGGCGGCGGGTGCCTCTGGCCTCCCATTGCGATTGACAGCTGGACTTATTTTGGTTACAATATGGATCATGAAGAAAATCCATAATAAATCCAAAATAAAAGTACTGCAGGACCCGAAGGTGCTTCGTCTGGTAATCTCGATTCTTTCGCTCGGCGAGGCCATGGGCATCCTGACCCCCGAGCGTGTGGACGGGGAAAGCAGCTTCGAGAAGGTCAAACAGGCTGCCCGCCTGGTCGGCGGAGCCGGAATAGGGAAACAGATTGTTCCCTTCATCGTCGCAACCGGAGATCCGGACCGCGCAGAGCTGATTACCAACCTCAAGAGCCTGGAAAGGGCCATGGAGGAATCTCCGGTACCGGACCGTGAATGGCCGGTGCTGGAAACAACGCTCGGAAGCGAAACCCTGGCGAGGCTTATAGGAGTCTCCGCCGTCAGCGTACGCCGGTATCGAAGCGGAGAGCGCAGGTCGCCGGACCGTGTCGTCGCCCGGCTTCATTTCCTGGCACTCCTGCTCGCTGACCTATCAGGGACCTACACCGAGGAAGGCGTGAGGTTGTGGTTCCAGCGCCGCCGAAGTCTCCTCGGTGGTAGCTCGCCCGAGCAGGTGCTCTCCGGAGAATGGAGCCCTGAGGATCCCGACGTTGTTCGACTCAAAGAGCTTGCCCGTTCCCTGGTTGGTTCGCCGGCTACATGATCCTGTTTCGCCAAACCGATTACAGGTATCCGTTTCTCTGGGAAGACGATCAGCAACCACCCGCCCGGTGGCATGGGGAGGGTGCAGGTCCGGTACACTACCTGGCCGACACCCCTGACGGCGCCTGGGCTGAGCTACTTCGCCAGGAAGAGATCCGTGATCCGGAGGAGCTGAAGACGATACGGCGAAGCCTGTGGGCGATCGAAGTGCCGGATGAGGAGTCAGTCGAACCCGAGTTGCCGGAGCAGATCCTTATCGGGGATCCGGGCACCTGGGCGCGGTGCCAAGAAGAGGCAAGAAGGCTGCGGGCAGCCGGAGCGACTAGGATCACCACCAAGTCGGCAGCTCTGCTGCCCGGGCAAGCCCGGGGCTGGCGGGTGGATGGGGGGCTGCAACAGGGCCCCTCCCGGGACGGACGAGTGCGTGTCCTGTTCGGACCCCGGCCGGATCTGGTAGGTTGGGCGGTGGTCGTTGAAGGTCGGCCCGGGGAGGATTTGCTACCTCGCATCCACCACTTCAGCCGATCTATTCCTCGGTGAACATCTCCACCACCCCGGCGGGAGTTGTGGCGGAGGCGAGGGTGCGGCAAAATGCCTGGGACTTGGTGATGCGGGCTATGTCCGCCAGAGCCTCGATGTGGGGACCGGATTGACCCGGCGGCGCCACCAGCAGGAAGAAGAGTTTGGAAGGTTCGCCGTCGAGCGCCTGGAAGTCGATTCCCTTGGGGGATATTCCCACAGCCACGGTCAGGGAGTTAACCGCCGGGGTCTTGGCATGGGGTACGGCGATGCCCTGCTCCAGACCCGTCGAACCCAGACTCTCCCGCTTCATCAGGGCGTCATAAACCAGATCTACGTCCGAGATCTTGCCGGCATCCCGCAGCACCTCCACCAGCTCCCTGATCACCTCGGGTTTGGTCGTAGAGACCAGGGGAACTTTCACGACCTCCGGTCGAATTAAATCAACTAATGCCATAGAAAATCCTTTCTCCTTGTCAGGTCAGGGCGTCGTATAATTCCCAAACCTGGTCTTCATCTTTCACGACCAATACGGAGCAAGTAACACTACGCATCGCCCGCTCGGCCTCGTTGTAGAACTCATCTCGGCGGCTGCGCACATGGGACAGCTCGCCTATGATCAGCAGATCGATGTCGTTTTCCTGAATGTACCTCTTGATCTCCCGATGCACCGTACCGCTGACACTGACCGCCTCGATGGCCAGCCCCTTCTTGCGGGCCAGACTGCGCACGTGGTTCAGGTAGCGGTCGGCGTCCGCCTCCAGATCCTGCTTGTACTCCTCTTCCTCGGCCTTGATGAAAATCCGCGCCTTGAGCAGGTCATCCAGCGCCCGGGTGTTGATGACGTACAGGGCGCTCAACTCTGCGCGAACGGCGCGGCTCAGGACGACCGCATACTGGGCCGCCGTAATCGAGCCCTCGGTTCCATCGACGTATACGAGAATTTTTTTAATTGGACCGTTCATGCTCCTTGCTCCATGCTCTTCTTTCGTTCAAGACGGCTCTTCACCATCTTCATCAGGACGAACATGTCCCGCTCGTTCTCCTCGAGCCTGTTCTGAATGAAGGTCACCGTCTCAGCCAGATCCGGTATGGCGATCTTTTCCAATGCGTTGACTTTGCGGATCGTTTTGCGCACCTCCGCGGCCAGGCGAATGATCGAGATCTTCAGCTCCGCCAGGCGGCCCATCAGCTGCAGTGCCTTCTTGAATTCCTCCAGGGAGTTGTCGATCCAGAAGCTCGTACCCAGCAGACTGAAGTACGGGGGATGCTCCGCGAAGCTGGTCTCCACGACGGGAAGACGCACACCCATGACCCGACGCGCCTTGAGCTCGATCTCAGCCCGGACATTTACCGCACTGGCCAGGTTGGACACCCGCAGCTTGCCCATGCGCAGTACCGCCTGTTCCAATGTCCTGTAGGCCTCTTCCAGGGCCCGAACCACACGGTCTTGGAAATCCACGGCCTGATCCACCAGGTTGAGCAGCTCGATGACCAGGAT
>CAZBXU010000209.1:0-5733 GCA_964495755.1 uncultured Spirochaetaceae bacterium
CTTCGCCAAAAGACGAAAAAACCACGATAAGAGCGACAATCACTGCAATAAAACTTTTTTTCATAAGCACTCCGTAAAAATCGGTACGCCGGCTGAGTTCAAACCAATATATATTCAAAGCTATCACAAACTTTGATCGATTCCAGGTACGATACTACCTTGAAGTACAATTCGTCATCTAGTGCAGTGGGAAAAGTGGAGAACATATCGCGATGGTATCGGTTTGGTCTGGGAGCAAAGAGCAAGAGCCTCGGGGAGTCGCTGCAACCTACCAATCGACCCGTATCGGCGAGCCGCCCGTTTTTTTCAGGCTCTGGTAGTAGCTCTCGTTCTGTTTCAGCTCTTTCTGCAGATCCTTATCCATATCCTTGAACAGTGTATCAAACTCCACCGCCATCTTATTGTACACGGCGTTCCTCTTCTTGATCGAAAGTGTATCCAAATCCTTCGCATAATCCTCGTAGCGTATAGGTTTGCAAAAAGAGAGAAAGTACAGCGTATCGGAAAAAATCGTGTAGGGATAAATGTCTCCCTTGGAATCTTTGTAGTATTTGAACGTTCGTTTGTCCTCTTCGATCATCACATGCAATGGAACGATGTCAGCTTTTGCATGATGAGCAATCCGAATCGCTCCTGTCTCTGGTCCCACCTCTTCACCAAAATCCACACCGTAACCGTACATGGAGCATATCATCGGCTTCCCGCTCTCGACCAACTCCTTGGCCTCCCGTATTGCCTGCCGTGGTTTGTCGTAGTTCAGTTTGACGAATCCGGCTCCTTTGAAAATCCGGCCAACGATCGGGTGGACGAAGGGTCCCTCGGCGATGATGAAGTACAGGTTTCGTTTCGCTGTATGGATCAACAAGGGGACATCGTAGGTGGTGGGATGAGGACCGATGTATACCCGCCGCCTGTTTTGAACGGATTCGAGATTTTCGAGACCGGACACGATGACCCTGCAGTGCCGGCGCACCCATATGTCTGAATAGATTCTCAAGATCTTGAAAAAGAATTCATGACACATCATCTAGACTCCGATGCATGTTGAATAGATCATACAAGTATTTCACCAAAAATGCAGCACAACAGCCACTGCTGGGAACAGCAGGTGTCACCTGGCAGGCCTCGGTTTCCCGTAGCGTCCGCGGCCGAAGGACAGTACCGCCGGAAGAACTAACACGGTCCCCAGGCAGGTCGCTGTCAACGTGATGATGACCAGCATACCGAAATATACGATGGGTTTGAACAGCCCGAATCCCAAAATGAGCAACCCCCCGTCGATTGCCAACGTGGTCAGGACAATGGGCCGTCCGGTGATGTTCATCGTTTTTGTGATTGCGGTGTAGATATCCTGCTTTCCTCCAGCCCATTGTTTGCGGAATTGGATAAGAAAATGAATGGAGTCGTCCACTCCAACCCCGATAGCAATGCTGGAAACCATAATCGTGAGTACATCTAGAGGTATTTTTGTCAAAACGATAAAAGATACGTTGAGCATGATCCCTGTCAGCAGGGGTATGATGGCATAGAGCCCGTAGAGAACGGATTTGAAGCCTACCGCGGTGATGCAGATGATGAGCAGGATTGCGATCACCATGGAGCGAATCGCATCTCGCTGGAGCATATCGGACAGGGGAAGATATCTAAGCAATGGGCCCCATCGGGTGACTTGTATTTCAGGAGGAAGGTAGTTCTCCTGCAGGTCATCCAGATTCTCCAGGACGCCCCTGAGACCGATTTCATCGATGAAGCTTAGATTGGCACTATCATATATTCTGAGCATCACAGTGATGCTTGAAAAATCTTCGTTTGTCAGCAGTCCCAGCATACGACTCGCTTCATCTGAAGAAGCGAATACTTTGAAATATCTCGAAAGGAGGAGGGTAAGCCCACGAGATCTCGGAATTTCGTGGGTTCCATACATCACCTGGTTCGCATACTCGAGGTACTGGACAAAAGACGAGAGATAGCAGATATCCGGAATGTCTTTCAACCTGCTTTCAAATCGGGACAGCGCGTTCAACACATCCGTCCGCAAGAAATAGTTCTTTTCGTTGTTCGGAGCTGTCAGCGTAATGCCGATCTCCTCGAAGCCTCCGATCTTCTCGGCAAAAAAACGCATATCTTTGATTACCCGGGCTCTATCGGGGAAATAGCTGATCGCGTCGGTATTGTATTCGATTCTACTGAAGGCGAAGATGGAAAACCCCAGGATAACGATCACGAGGGCTATGACGAGGGCTCTAAAGCGGACGACCACACCGCTCAGTTTCGTCAGGACCCTGGTCAACGTGCCTTTGATCACCTGGCGGGTCTGTTTGGCCTTGGGCGACTTCAATCGATACAGCACTGCAGGAAAGAAGAACAGGGAGAGAACAGCGCAGGCGAAGATCCCGAAGCTCGTAGAGATGGCGAACTCTCTGGTTTGCTTCATGCTGACGGAAAGCAAACTTAACAGCCCGGCGATCGTGGTCACGGAGGCGAGCAGGATGGTCTTGTTTACATGGGCGATTGCCCCGCCGATCCAGCGTTTACCGTCACGATTGCCTTTGGCCTCTCTGTAGTACTGGTTGAGTATGTGAATGCTGTAGGAGCTGCCGAGAACTAGCACGAGGGGCGGAATGATTACACTCATCAGCGTCAGGTTGAAGCCGATCAGAGACATGAATCCTATGCACCAGATCGTACCCATTCCCACTACGAGAATGGGTAGGAAAACCGCTCGTTTGGCCCGAAAACCGAGGTAGAAAATGATTAGGATTACGACAGAAACTAGAAGTAAGAGTGTTGACAGATCCCGCAGCAGGTAGGTCTTGGTCGTGTGCATAAAGGGAATCGTACCGGTAACGTGAGTGCGATAGTGCGGATGCAGGCCGGCCAAGATCCGATCGATTTCTTTCATCAGCTCTGAATAATTCTCCGTGCTTTCGGTGGGGAAAAATGCGCAGAGAACCGTTTGATCTTCCGAAACAACGAAGTTGGCGGCAAAAGGAGTTTTCAATAGGTTCGCCTTGAACTCCTTTAACTCCTCTTCTGTTTCCGGATTCCGGCCGTTTGGGGACATCTGCTGCAGGAAGAGCCGTGCACCGTCTTTGTGAAAGGAGATCAGATTGAAGGGCGTGATCCCCTCTTTAATCTCGGGGAACTGTTCCAGTTTCCCTATAGCCTGGGCAAAAGCGGACAATCCGGCCAGGGTAAAGGGATCCTCCGCTTCTACGGCGATTACGAGGTAGTTTTCGTCGACCGCGCCATTGCCGTGCCGGTTCATCAAAGCGATGATCTTGTCGTCATCCGGCAGCAGGCTCTCCAAATTCGGATTAACCTTGATGTTGATCATGGAGATGCCAAACAGCAATGTGATGATCCCAAAGGCTATGATGACTGCCAGGGAATGCTTATGGATGTACTGAAGAAGCCTATTGATGATCGGCTTGGCGGCACGCATCTGCTTCTGATCGTTTCCTTGTACGATGATATTTCAACTCTACGCTACTGATGGAGTGGCGGGCATTCAATTTCGATGCATGATAATAAATTAGCAGACTTCTAACAACTAGCTGCACCTGCTAGTTACCGGTTATCCCTGCTCGGGCGATTCCTGCATCTCCCGGGGCGGAATCCCGAAACCCTTCGTGATTTGGCGCTCCTCTGTCTTTCCCACCTCTTCTTCCGCTCTCTTCTTTTGATACTCGTCGAGCTTTTGCGAAATTTCCTTGAGCTTGTGCTGAAGCCTGTTGATTTGACGCTCCAGGCGGTTTTTCTCTGCAACCAGCTGCTCCAGGGGATCGGTGGGTTTCGGGTTGCTCGTCCGCAGATACTCCCGCTTGACCATGTCCGGGCTCATCTCCTCCAGCAGAGCCTTCTCCGCCTCTTTACGGGTGTCCGGATCGGATATCCGGGTCAGGGTCTTCATGTTCTCATAGCCCAGGCGGGGATCGATGTCCAGCAGCTTGGTCTTGATGATCGTGTTGGCACTGGTCCTGGGGATGCGCAGCACCCGGTCCAGGTAGTCGGTGAAGCTGGTGTGGTGCTTCTCGCAGAGCTTCTGGGCCTGGATCAGCAAATCCCCCAACTCCTTCATCAGCTCTCCGTTCACAGAGAGGATCTTCTCCCGGATTCTTCGGGTCAGCTCGTCAAAGTCCTCGAGGACTTCAAAGGGATTGCTGTAGACACCCAGGCGCTCCGCGTCGTAGAGAAGACCGTGGAATAGGCTCCAAAACTCACCCGTAT
The DNA here is from genome assembly GCA_964495755.1 of uncultured Spirochaetaceae bacterium. Classification (GTDB taxonomy): domain Bacteria; phylum Spirochaetota; class Spirochaetia; order SZUA-6; family DRHE01; genus JAFGQJ01. The sequence goes on from CAZBXU010000209.1 coordinate 4,231, forward strand.
GGGCTTTGATGGAGATCGGTACGGGAGAGCCGGTGAACTGGAGGTGATGGGCGTATTCGTGGATGGCCGTGTACATCAACTCGTTGTCGCTGCTGAAGTTCTTGTTGTGCATCACCAGCTCCCTGGTTTCCGACTTGTACAGGCCATTCACCTTTTTGCTCTTTTTCCCGGAGAGAACCACCTCGAAGTACTCGTCGGTGTCCCGGATTTGCAGGAGCTTTTCCTTGATTTGATCGCTGTTCACCGGTTTCCTCTTTTAGTCAGTCTCCGCATTGGTTGTTGCCTTGCAACATTTCTTGAAAACGCCCCGTTTCACTCCACTATGGCACAATCATCATGATTTGAGTAGGGGAGTGCTGGGCGTGAGTTTAAGGAGGTTGCGGCCGTTCGATGTATGTAGACAGATTGCTCCTTGTGCCGTATCTGGTTATGCTCAGTAGAGTAAGATGGCAAATCGATTCTTGGATTGGCTGAAGCAGGCGGATGCAGATCTACGTCACGCGAATCACGCATTGGACAGCGCCGATTACGAATGGGGCTGTTTCGCCGCCCAGCAGGCCGCAGAAAAAGCCTTGAAAGCACTGTACTTCAAGCTTGGCAAGGAGGCGTGGGGGCATACAGTCAGTGCACTGATGGGTAGCCTGCCGGCAGAGTTTGCCCCGGAAACGAACCTGACCGAATGTGCAAAACTGCTGGACAAACACTACATTTTCACACGTAATCCTGATGGGTTCGATTCCGGTGCTCCGACGGATTTCTATACGAAAACGGAGGGAGAAGCCGCAATCACCTGTGCCAAAGAAATCATTGAGTACTGTAGAAATAAAATCAACAAAACCTGAACGCATTCACCAAGCAGTTCGCGAGTACTGCAACTGGCTTTTTCAGCAGTTCTCGGAAGTTCAGTCGGTACTATGGTTTGGGTCGTGGGTTTCCGGGATACCAACCCCGGGAAGCGACGTCGACCTCTGCCTGATATTAGACAGATCCGACCTTCCCTTTAGAGATCGAATATCAAAATACTTACCGAATGGGTTTCCTGTTGGAGTTGATATCTTTCCGTATACGCAGGAGGAGCTGCAGAGGCTCATGACGGAAAGACCTGACTGGTACCAGACCCTCAACAGCGGGAGAGTGATCAAACCCGGGTCGCAGGATCGAAAACCGAAAAACTAGATTTTCTATCCGCTGGATCAATCACCTAACTGTGCAGCGATTGCTTCTAGTTTCTTCAAGAACTCTTTATGGGCTTTCTCAAACGACGCTGGTGTAGGATCGAGTTGCTGCTGTACAAGCTCAATCCGTTTGGGATCCAGCTCGGTTTGGTAGATGTTTCGAAATACATGCCGAAATGAACGCAATTCGTCGATCCTGGCGGCAAGTTCACGGTCCAGCAATGCCGGTCGTACTCCATCGATATCGAGTCTCATGTGTTCGATCACATCTCTGTTCCAAGAAAGTGGATCCAAGGAGTTTTCGAAGAACTTTGAAATACGCAGGAAG
>CAZBXU010000210.1:0-5700 GCA_964495755.1 uncultured Spirochaetaceae bacterium
CGTTCCTTTGGAAGGGGTGCCCAGTCCATTTCCAAAAGTTTAAAGAAGTCTTCCTGTGTACAGTTACGAATCCGCATCGTTGAACTCATATTGGATTGGCCGCCCTCTGGAAAGCTCACGTGTATCTACCGTGTTCCTTACATGCCTTGAAATACGCCCGTATGTTTGCTATCGGCGTTCCGTCGCGAATGCTGTCGGAGCTGCCGATGATAAAACCGCCTCCAGCCTTCGCCGTCTCCATCGCCTCTCGAACCGTCTGCTCCACCAGTTGGGGAGAACCCTCCTTGATGACGTGCAGAAGGTCCACGTAGCCTTTCAGAGTTGTAATCTGACCGATCCGCCGCTTGGCGTGGGCAAGATCGAAGTCTCCCATCGGGGGTGGTGTGCAGGTTTCCAACACGTCCACTCCGGCTGCGGCGATCCACTCCATGGTCTGAGCAAGTTTTCCATCGTCGTAGTAGTCATAATACGCTCCGTAGCTGTGGGTCAATTCCACATGCTCTCGGATCTGGGGAAGGAATACCTCTTCAAAGATATCAGGTGACCATCCTGCCGAGAGGGAGTTGAAATACCAGCTTCCAAAGATGAATCTTGCTCCCTGTTCAAGTGCGTTTTTAATACGGTTGAGGGATCGGCGATGAAAGATTGATAGAAGCTCGTCGAAAAATCCACGGTTCAGATAGTAGTCTGTCATCAGATCCTGAAGGCTGCGGACAAACCCGGCATTGTGGTCCAAAGCGCTGCGGATCGATTCCGAACTCCCGTCCCGCTTCAGGGATACGGGTTGTATCCGATATGCATCCCGCCGGAGTAGCAAAGGTCCGTTCGATGATCAGGAAGGGTCGTTCTCTATACTTCTTCTGTTTTACCTTCACCTGGGGTATGTGGTACTCATCGGGGTAACTGTCAATAATGTTCGGCGGTGTTGAGGGTACGATGTACATCGTATCTATATCGGGAAGGTGCTTAAGCAGGGAAGCCAAGCCGGTGTCCCCATATTCCGACATCAGCTAGATGTGTACCCGCGGTGAAATCGGTACCCGGTCCCCCTCCTCAATGTTGATCGCTGACAATATCCGCTGTCGACCATTCAAGATCATCGCGATCGTTCCATTTGAAATCTGTTTCTTACAATCAGCCCTTCTGATACTATAGCCAAGGAGGTACCCTCACCGTGTTAGAAGACAAGGATATACTGAAATCTCTGGTGGATCAAATCTTGAACTTTGCGGCGGATCCGAATATGGAGAAGCGTAAAAAAATGTGGGCGGATCATCAGGCCTTGCAACAAACGGAAAAAGTGCCGATCTGTGTGTGGTATGAGTTTATTCCCGAGCCCCAGTGGGAACTGATGTTGGGGAGGGGGTACCTGAAGTGTCGATCTGTCCTGGCACGAGATATTGAACGGGAGCTGCGAAAGCGCCTCTGGGCAGCCAAACACGTGCCGGACGATCATATTGTCTGGTCCACCGTCAGTATACAGGCAACGGTTTTGCGGGAGGTTGACTGGGGGGTTTGCTTTACCATGTCTGGGAGCGATGAGCAGGTAGACGATCCGTTGGAAGCAAAACGGTTTGTTCCCGCCTTTCCCGATCGAATCGAGCCTGAACGTTTGAGCTTCAGCGACTGGCGGATCGACGAAGAGGCGACGGCCAGATCCGTGGAAGAGGCTAAAGAGCTGACCGACGATCGGCTGCAGATCGCCGTAGTTTATCCGGATCTGGGCTTTTCCCCTTTTGACCATGCGGTGAGAATGAGAGGTCTGGAGAAGCTCATGCTCGATGTTTTTGACGCACCGGAGAGAGTCCACGAACTCATGGACATCATTACCTCGGCCTTCGAGCAGCATCATCGCAACAGGGAACAGAAGGGCTGGTTGAATGTAGTGCCCAGCTCAGATGGGCGCTATACTCAGGTGGGCTTTCGCGTACACTGTGCTCATATCCCGTCGGATTATGATCCAACCAAACCGCTCCTCCGTCACGAGTGGGCTTACATCAGTGCCCAAACCTCTTCCGGATTGGGCCCGGAGATGTTTGCCGAGTTCGTTCACCCCTACAACGTTCGCCTGGCCCGCTACTTCAGCAATCAGACGGTCTACTATCACGGCTGTGAGCAGCTGGACCACAAGTTGGACGTACTCTCAACTCTGCCCAATCTGCGTCGCTTCCACGTTTCCCCATGGTCATCCGTGGAAGCAGCCAGGGAGAAATTTCAGGGCAGAGTTGTCCTGGAAGTGCACGCTCATCCGGGACGAGTCTTCTTCAGTTACTCCAGCCTGGAAATGAAGGAAGAGGTCCAACGGCTCGTGCGGGCCGCCGAGGGCCTCCCTCTTGACCTGAATCTCAGCGACATTCATTCGGTGAACGGCGATCCTCGTCTGTTGACACAGTGGGCCGAGGCGGCTCAAGAGGTTGCCCGGAGCTGAGAAACTGCTGGATCTTCCGGCTTTCTGTGTGTTCGCATATGTGGACTGGCATAGGTGTAAAGGAGACAGAATGAAAACGATCCGATTAGCAACGGCTCAGTTTGAGCTGACCGGCAACATTGACAGAAACCTCGAGGTCATCCTTGAACTCTCGAAAAAGGCTTGTACCGAGGGTGCCCGCTTGATCGTCTTTCCGGAGTGTGCCGTCAGCGGTTATCCCGGCGGCGACATGGTCGATCTCTCCGGGGTGGATCCGGACAAGGTACAGGACGCTCTGCAGAGCATCTCGGTGCAGGCCGCAGAGTTGCGGATGTTTATCGCTGCGGGTATTGCTTTGCCGCTGGATGACCGCCGGGGTTGGGCCAATGCCCTCATTGTTTTCGATGACTCCGGTCGGCGAGTCTGCAGCTATTCGAAAACCGCGCTGACCCACAGCGACCAGGGCTTTTTCCTGCCTGGGGATTCCGACCCGGTGTTCACTCTGGAGGGTATCCGTTTCGGATGTCAGATATGCTACGATGTTCGTTTTCCCGAAGGGTATCGTCGCCTCTATGCGCGGGGGGTGCATGTGGTTGTCCACAGCTATCATCAGGCCGGATCGCAGCACTGGAAGCAGCGAAGAGACATAATGACTGCGTTTCAGCGCGTTCGTTGCAGTGAAAACGGGGTCTATGCGGTCACCAGCAATACAATAGGTCATAACCGGGGCAAGGACCAGTGGATACCCTCAATGATCGTCGATCCTATCGGCACTGTTGTTGCCGCTCTGGATCCATCGCAAACGGACGTCCTGGTCGCTATGATCGATGCAGAGGATATGATTGAGATGATCGAACTGGATATCCGAAAGGAGAGTGCTCGTCAGTTGAAGATCGATCTTCCCGGGAAACGCCCCGAACCGGGAGTGGATATCCGCTAGATAGCAACTCATTGTCCGGATATCTTGGGTTGAAATAGTTCGCTCTCCAGGAATTTTTCCAGCGCCCGATGCCGATCCCCCTCTTCGAAGATCAACATGCCCTCGATCTTCTTGCTCTGACCCGCCCCAAGGGTCCCCACCCTTGGATCGGTATGAACGCAGAGGTTGTGAAGCATGTCATTACCGCCGACATTCCAAACATCCTGCCAGCCCATGGCAGACACAAATCCGGCAGGCTCAGATTCAACTGCGATGAGGGCAGGTTGATCGGGTCGACTGATCCCGATCTTGGGAAACCCAATGGCCAATTCGGACCACCGTCCCTCGGTCCACCAGAACGTTCGTTTTCGCTGCGGATCGACAAAATCGGGAGCGGAAATAAGACGCAGGCAGACCACCGCCTTAGTCTCCTGCCAATCAATCTTGCCGAGATTGTCTACGAACAAACTGAGATACACGCAGCCTTCTTCCGGCCTGAAGTGTGCCGTTATGCACAGCCGACCTTCAACGATTAAACGGCTCTCCAGATGCTCAGTCCTCCAGGTCCAATCCAAAGACCTCCGTTCTCTGATCGGCATGGTCAGAATACCTGAGTTTTTGCTTAGTAGAGTCTCCGGCAACCTGAGGTCGAACAGGTTTCTGCGGTGTGCCAACCAATCGAATTGAACCGAGGTGCTCGGTCTGACCGGCAGGTCTTTGGGGAATCCTCGAGTGAAGGGTTCTTTCACCGATTCGTCTCCTCCCACCAGGCCCGCTACAATTTTAGAACCTGCCGCCAGTACTGCGGATCCACCGGAATACCCCGCTCCATACTCTCCCGCCGGATCGCCAGGGTTCCAGCCCCCGGATACCGGATCGTTCCCGACGGTGATGCCGGGGCTGCGGTCTGAAAGTCGGCGATGATCTCATCAACGATACGGTCAGCCATCTTTCCCGCCGGAGTTGCGGCCACGTCGAAGGCAAGGAAAACCTGGGACACGGCGTATTCTTCTTCTTCCTGTCCGATTCGAGCAGTTGATCGTCCGCCGGAAAGCAGAGTGGCTACAAGATCGAGGAGCAGAGCCAGACCGGAACCCTTCCAGTACCCGATCGGTAGAGCCCGTCTGGATTCGATGATTGTTCCGGGATCGCTGCTCAGCTGCCCCTGGCGATCAAAGCCGCCGGGAAAGGGCAGTTGCTCCCCTTTCCTTTGATAGGTGTCCAATTTACCGTAGGAATACACACTCAGGGCAAAATCCACGACCACGGATCCATCCCGCCGTGGAACGGCGAGGACGAGAGGGTTGTTGCCCAGCCGCCGCTCTTTGGCCCCCCAGGGCGGCATGCTGGGAAAGGCGTTGGTCCAGCAGATACCGATGCAGTTGGCTTCGGCGGCCTGCCAGCCGAAACTGCCGCCTCTCATCCAGTGATTGGTATTTCGCAAAGCAACACAACCGAGGCCGGTCTGTCCAGCCAGTCGGATCGCCCTGCCCATGCAATCGTAGGCATTCAGGTTGCCCGCTCCCATCTGACCGTCCCAAACCTCGTAGGATCCGCGGGACTGCACCTTGATCGGTTTGGCCTGAGGGTTGATTTGTCCCTTTTTTGCAGCCGCAACGAAGGCAGGGAAACGGTTCAACCCGTGGGAGGCAACGCCATCTCGGCTGTTTTCGGCGAACAGTCGGGCACACAGTTCGGCCCTGCCTTTAGGAAATCCCAGGGCGGACAGCACCCTGAGGAATTCTGCGTACATGGTGTCGAAACTCACCCGTGTGCTCATAAGCTCAACTCAGTAGTGCATCCCTCTGGGGTTGAAATAGTTTTCCCCCCGGTATCGTTTCACATCGATTTCGGGGTAGGGAAGGCTGAGCAATTGGCCGTTCTTCACGTCGGGGCTGTTCTCCTGCTCCAACACCGAGACGAGGCTTCTTCTCCACCGACGGGTCAGGTCACGGTGCTCTTCTCTCGTGGATAAATTGACCTGCTCCCGAGGGTCCTCCTCGAGATCGAAGAGATGCTCGATGTCTCCCTCGTTGTACCAGATGTACTTGATCTTGCCGTCGGTGAGCAGGTGAGAGGCGTCCGGAGTGTCCCTGCCTTTTTTATAATCACCGTGAACCAGTTTTCTTGCCTGTTCTGGGTTCTTTAGTCCCCTCAGGGCACTGATTCCGGTCGTATCTTCCGATATTTCGAGCCCCGCTGCATCGAGAAGGGTCGGCAGCAGATCCTGGAGGCCTACGGGGTGGTGGCAGATCTCACCGTAGCGGTATTCAGGGTGTTCCTTCGGCAGAACCAGGATGAAGGGGACGTTGGCCGCTCCCTCGTAGAACACCCGTTTGGCGAACAATCCGAAATCCCCCATCATGTCCCCGTG
>CAZBXU010000211.1:0-5688 GCA_964495755.1 uncultured Spirochaetaceae bacterium
TTTTCCCTCTCCGTCTGTCCCTCCGAAGATTTGTAGAGGGCCAGTATCTCCCGCTCGAAGCTCAAAGACAGGGCTCCCTGAACGGGAAAGACAAGCAGTACAAGCAGTACGATACCCAACAATCGTTTTCGTGATCTCATCTAAAACAATCCTTCTATCTATTATGATGACGGTCCAAAATCATGTTGAAAAAACAAGATTTTGGACCGGAAGAAGACAACGCAATCTTCCTTTCAGTTGCAATCGAAGATTGCGTTATATAATACTTATCAAATATAGCCCTTCCTCCTTACTGCGACAATGCATCCCGGATGCACCGGCCGCTGCATCCGGCAATATCCGGCGGTTAGGGCGCCAGCAACCTCGGTGCTTGAGAAGAAAAACCGAGCCCGATGTACAGCGAGCGGTAGTCTCCCGAATTATACTCGAACGGGCTGCTGTAGGCGGTTCGCAGGTAGTAGTAAGCATCGCCCCTGCTCAAGCCCAGGTTTCCCTCTATCTCAAAGTCCGCCTCCTCTTCATTCCCCGCTTCCCAGGACATACCGGCCACTGCTCTCAAACTGATATTGAAACTGCTTGCCTCACCAACAGGAATCCAGGCGGAGCTCGAAAGCCCGCCGCCCGCTGCCATGACCCGATCGGGGGAGTAGTAATCCGCCTGCCCCGGTTGATCCGTGGTTTCGAAGGTAAAGCTGCCCAACAGATTCAGCTCCACGTAGGGCTCCTCGACGCGCAGCACCCCCACAATCAACTCCTGGGCTGCCGCGTAGACCCAGTTGCTGTCCGGGCCGGCGAAATCAAAACCAAGTTCCTGTGACACATGCTCCACCTTGCCGTAGGTACGCATCGAGCTGTAGCGAAAGGGGTAGGCTTTGATGAAGGACAGAGCGGTACTGATATTCAGCTCCGCCGCTTCCGAATAGAACTTGGAAGTTTCCGGCAGATCTGTCTCGTTCTTCCACCCCCAGGAGAGCCCGCCGTTCAGGTACAAATATTGGCCGAGAGCCCAACCGAAATCCAAGCCCGCGTGAGGGGCTGCTTCCAGAACACCGAGATCGGAAAAGGCTCCCAGATCCTCGCCGGAGAAATGGGCCCCGATTGCGGGAGTGAGAGTCAGCTTCAATCTATAAAAATATAGAGGCACACCGATGTTCAGATCGTGGATCAGATAGGTCTCAGGATCGATCTCCACGGCATCCGCCGTATAGTCAAAGTTCAAGCCGACCACCGTATTGAGCCAGGTGCTGTAGGAAACCTCGCTTCGCATCGTAAGCCTGGAGCTCTCTATTAGAGTATAGGCTGTCAGATCAAAGCTGTCCGCATGCTGACGGGCCAGCTGGTTGTACCGGGCGGCTACGTTTTCGTACAGCGGATCGGACCAGTACACGCTCTGGTAGTTGTTCATCGCCTGCTTCCAGTCTCCGCTCCACTCGTAGATCGTACCCAGATCGTAGATCGTTTCAACATCCCAGGGATCGATGGCCAGCACCTGCTTGTACTGACGAATCGCTTCGGGAAAGTTCTGTTCTCTCAGGTAGAAATCCCCCAGCTCGTTTCGGATCAGGTAGGTGTTTTCACCGAGCCGGTACATGCTTCTGACCAGACGGTTTTCATAAAACCGCGACAGGGTTGCCTGCTTCTCCTGAAGATCGCGGTTTTTTTCCTGGGCAAGCTTCTCAGCCGCTTCCAGGACGTTGAGGGCCGCCTCCACATCCGAGGCAACATCTTTGACCGTTGCGGCTGCATTTCCCTCGGGGATCTCTGCAGCGCTGCGGAGCTCTTTCAACCGCTCCCAATAGGGAAGGAGGGAGAAGGCATCGAACTGACCCGTTTCCAGGACTTTGAACGCCTCCGGAACTTCGGTTTGCCAGAGAAGGGTTCGAAACAGAGCTGTCTGATACTGTCGAGGAAGGTTCTCGGCATTCGCCCTGGAAAAGAAGCGGCGTTCCGCGCTGTCCAGCTGTCTTTCGACCAGATTGATCTTCCCAAGCACATAATCGGCCAATATGCTGTCCAAAGACTCGAGCTCCTCGACAAAACTTCTGCGGTCCCATTCCCAGCGGATTGGTTTAATAATCTTCTCGAAATTTTCCGCCGCTGTAGCTTCCTTCTCTATGAACTCAGGTAAGACATCCCATTCAGCGTCGCATTCGCCCGCCACATCTTCTATCTGGGTTGCCAGACGCTTCGTTTTATCCAAAGCCCGAGCCAGAGCCTCTTCGGCTGCCCTGAGAATGTTCTGGGGATCCTCCCCTTGCGGAACCGGCGGCGCCTCGTCCTTGTCCCGGGCCGCTTGAACCTGTTGCTGGAACTTGGCGTAGGCCTTCCCGGCATTTTCATAACTGGAACGCGCTGCGCCTATCTCGCTCTTTCGTTCTTTGATCTGCGCTGGTACACGGTTGAAGAAATCGAGATACAGATAGCTCCTGTCGAGCAGTTCGAGAAGGCGAACCGAGCCCTGATCGAGCTGGTTGGTCTCGATGAAGGCATGATTGGCCAACACATTCTGAAGCTCCCCTATGGCTTTCTTTCGTTTTCCGTTCCAAAAATAGGTCTGGGCCAGGGTTTCCCGCAGCTCCAGGTTGTCCGGTTGACGCTCGAGCTCTGTTTCATAGCCGGCGATCACCTCTTCTCTCAAACTCTCCTTGGTGTAAAACAGCTCCAGATACTGAGACAGTTTAGGGGAGGATCGAAAGGAAACGGTGATCAGCTTCTGCACCTCTTCGGCCCTGTTTACCCTGTCCAGACGGGTGTAGATATTCACTAAGAGCAAATACAGTTCGAGCCTGTCTTGGTATCGCCGTATATTATTCCGTAAAACATTGATGCTGCGCTCCGGTACTCCATTGATGTAATACGATTCAGCCAGCTCCACGACGCTACGATAATCCCCCGATGCAAGGCTCAAAGCCTTCTGGAACTGCTCATCCGCTCTTTGCTGTTCTCCGGCCCATTGATGTGCCAGGCCCAGATTGGAAATAAGATCGATGTTGTCGGGGTGCTGCTCGAGGGCGTTCCGGTAAAATGCGATCGATTCCTCGTAGCGGCCGGTCCAGGCGGCGACCTTGGCCGCCTCCAGCCATAGGTCCAGCCGAGAGGGATCGAGAAGCAGAAGGGACCTATAAGTCTTCAATCCTTCAGATACATCCCCCTTCCAGATCAGGTTCTTGGCGGTCAACAGCTGAACCTCGTTATTCTCCGGATCGAGCAATCCCGCGCGCCTCAGGTATTTGAGGGCGTTGAGATAATCCCCCACCAGGGAGTAGATCTGGGCGATCTCCAAATAGCCGGCAATATCATCCAGATTGTCTCGGATAACGATCTGGTACTCCTCGAAAGGCTGGAATGGGGTGTCGATAGAGCGGTCGCTCATGTCCTTCGGGAATACCGCGGGCAGGGGGCCCCGATCCAGGTTCTCTGCGGCCTGCTTTTTTACCAGGAAGAAACAATCGAGGTAGAAGAAGAACTTCCCGTCATAACCACGGGTGTGACTAACTAAAAAATCGACTGTGTGCTGCCCCGTGTCCAGCCGGATGTCTCCCACGTAATTCCAGTAGTAGGACGGTGCGTACTGCTCGACGACCGCCACATTCTCCCGATCCACCGACAGTGCTTCCCCGCCGTCCAGACGGAGGGAAAAAGGAGAGGCGTAGGAGGGAAGAAGCTCCTCAGCGGGTCCCGGGGGCGTGCCACCGTACCACAGCTCGTACTCCCCCGGGTCTTCGACGTATAGCACGAAGGTTGCGTAGAAGGATCTGCCTCCCTGAAGGCCGGTGCGCCGATTGAGCTGCAGGGTGCGGAACTTCGAACAGCTGTAGTTCAGAATAGGCTCATTCGTGAAATTCGTGGATACCGCATCTTCGCCCTCGATGAAGATCAGAGCCTCGTTTTCCTCCGGGAAAACAGGTTCGACCTTCTGTTCCGGAGCAATCAAGGCCTCCTCTTCCCCTTCCTGAGCCCAGCCGAGGCCGGAAACGAGGAAAAAAACAGCCAGGAGAACAAAAAATGTGTTTTTATGTGTTTTCATAGCTCCTCCCTTTGCTTGTACGTTCTCTACAGGTATAATACAGTACCCTTAAGAACATAATGCAGGATGGATGAGATCTCAGAAACCTATTACACGTATCGGCGAAGTGCTTCTTTTTCCCATCGCAATCGGCGCGGTAAACCTTTTTTTCAGAGATAATCCCGGGTTTTTCCGCGGTTCCTTCAATCCCTACCTCTTGTTGGCGCTCATTGTGGCTGTTTACTACGGAAAATACTACGGATTATTGAGTCTTCTGTTCTCCAGTCTGATTATTGCCCTGCCCCTCCCCTTTGTCTTAAGCATTTTCCAGCCAGGAACCTGGGGTCCGTCCTACTGGGTCGACCTTCGGAGCGTCGCCCCGGTACCGATGGCCGCCACCCTCGTATCCGCGTATATCCTTGGATTGATCCGGGATGCCCAGACCGGCCGGCTGGCCAAAGCGAAAGAAAGGGTACGGCTTTTCTCCCGCCAGAAGGGGGAGCTTCTCAAGCTGAAGCGGGTTTTAGAGACGATCAACCAGGAGCTCGAGCAGAGAGTCTCCCGACAGCAGGACTCGATCACGGCGCTGCACTCGGAGATCCAGGAGCTCTACTCTCTGAATCTGGACAAAGCGCTGGAGACGATTCTTAGCACGGTGCAGCGCTTCTCCGGCGCAACGGAAGTCTCGATCTGGCAGGTGCATCCGGAAACCAAAGACCTGCACCTGGTGGTGAGCCGCGGCTGGGATGAAAGCGGCTCCCGGCCTACTGTCATCTCTGTGGAGAACAGCATCGAGGGATGGGTACTGCGGAACAACACCGTGTTTTCCGTAAAGATGCTGGGACAGTACGAAAATCTCCGTCAAATGGATCGGGGGCATAATATCATGACTTTCCCGGTCGCTGAGGGACGCAAGATCTGGGGCGTTCTGAATATCGCCGATATGCCTTTCGCCAAGTACAACCTCTACACAGAGAAACTGGTCACCATGATCCTGGCCCTGGCCGCACCCGCACTGGAACGAGCCGTGGAGTACGAAGCGGTAGTCACCCAGGCGGAAGTCCATCCGGTAACGGGACTAGCGGGCTTTACCCAGTTCTTCTCGCTGCTGAAAAATACACTTCAACGGGCCCGGAGGGACAAAGAAACGCTGAGTGTGCTGATCTTGGAATTGACCGACTTCGATACCCTGTCGGAGAGCTTCGGCAGAGAGAACGCACTACAACTGGTCAGTCAATTGGCCGGTCAACTGGTGATCCTGTCCAGAAACAAGGCCAATCTCTTTCACTACAAAGACGAAAATCAGATCGCCTTGCTGTATCCTCACCTGGACTACGACGGAGCATCCCTGTTCAGCCTCGAAACCCTGAGCATGATCAACGACAAGGAGTGGATCCTGCAGGAACAAACAGTGAACCTCGAGGTCATGGTAGGCTATGCCTCCTTAAGCGAAGAACAGCTGGAAGCGGAAGGGTTGCTACAGATCGCCGAGAATATCCTGGAGATGCAGAAGGTCTAAAGGAAGAGATGTCGGATTTCGATTATTTTCGCCGTAGCCCGGAAGCCTATCGTCCCAGGACCGCCTACGCCGCCATGCGGGCTGCGGAGGCACACCTCCTGCCTCTAAAGGCCTGCGTATACCTGGGCACCTCAACCAAACCTCTGAACGAGGAGCCCGTCGA
>CAZBXU010000212.1:0-5683 GCA_964495755.1 uncultured Spirochaetaceae bacterium
TTTTTCACCAAAGATGATCCGTGCAGGGTTGCAGAACTCTTCTTTTCACCATTATGCTAGAAGAAATTAAATACTGCCCGGATATTTTAGGTGGGAGATGGTTAACAATCGCTGTTCACTATGAAAGTAGTAATCATCGGAAACGGGATAGCAGGAATTTCGGTTGCTTCAAATCTCCGTAAGCTTGAGCCCGATTCGAACAAGCTCACTGTTGAGATTTATGCACGAGAGCCCTACGAATATTATGCCCGGATACGTCTTCCTGAAATCTTTGATTCCCGTCTCAATGCCTCGGATATACAGATTTACAGACCGCAGTGGTACGCAGAAAAAAAGATCGCGGTCTACAAAAACCAGGAAGTTGCAAAGATAGAGCGAGAAAAGCAAGAGATCGTGTTAAGGAACGAAACCCGAGTACATTATGACAAACTGGTCTTGTGCATGGGTTCTGATAGTTACAAACCCTCAATTCCCAATCTAGATCTGCATGGTGTGTTTTCCGTACGTGAGTTTGGAGATGCTGAAGCCATTCGGAATTACATAACATTTGGAACGAAACACGCAGTGATACTGGGCGGAGGATTGCTTGGCCTTGAGATCGCCCGTCATCTTGTTGATGAAGTTCAAACTGTGACTGTTGTGGAATTATTTCCACATCTGCTACCGAAACAGATGGACGAAACGGGAGCAAATATCCTGCAGAAATACATGGTACAATTTGGCTGTAAGTTTATACTCGGAACGGAAGTGACGGGGTTGCTCGGAGATAGGAAAGTTACAGGTTCACAATTAAAAAACGGAGTAGTGCTCCCCGCTGAAACAGTCTTGATAGCTATGGGAGTTCGGCCAAGGATCAAGTTGGCCAAAGAAGCGGGGTTATCTGTCAGCAGAGGGGTAATTGTCAACGAGTATCTGTGTACGGACGACCAATATATCTTTGCGGCGGGAGATTGTGTTGAGTTCCAGGGGGTTGTATGGGGAATTATACCTGCAGCTCTCGACCACGCTCCAGTCGTTGCACACAATATCCTGTGGCCAAATTCGGTTCAATACCGACAAACGATTCCTCAGAATACATTAAAGGTTGCAGGTATAGATTTGTTGAGTGCAGGTAAGGTAATTCTAAACCCAGGAGAGGAAGCGGAGAGCTACAGAATTATTGCCGAGCTTGATGAGAAGATGTTAAGGTACGAGAAATATGTACTCAAAGATCAGACTCTATTGGGCAGTATCATCGTGGGGTCCAGGGAAAACCAGAAGTTCGTCTTGGAGATGATGGGGAAGAAGGTCTGTGAAGCGGAGATCACATCCAGGTTGTGGACAACATGATCTTCGAGTGGGTTGCCAGAAACATTCGCCAACCATCATCTCCTGATTCGTCTTGAAAAGCGGGCAGTCACTATCGAGGCGATATTTGGGTCCAGATTCTTCGCCCGCAGCTCCTCTGCCGTTTCCTGCTCCCACTCACCCATCGCTATCGCTATATTAGCAAGCAGACTTTCATCCAACTCCTTCAGTAGTTTTTCACGTTTCTTGTCGCTTAGTTTTTTCATATCGTCACAGCTCCTTGCTTCCTGTTATCCTACACCAGAATCTTTGATCTGTCGTCGTTATCTGAGGACTCCAGGCGAGACGTATTCCACATTCGCCACATTGCTGTTTTGGGACACCGGAGCTCGCCGCTCGGAACACTACACTGTTCAGCTGCTTCGTATCCTGATATAATCGGCGCAGGGCTAGAGGGATTTACGGGCAGCCTCTTATCGAAAAGGAGACGGAGGAGAACATGAGGCCACATGTTCTATCAATTTTGGTCGCTTTTCTCGCCTACTCAATGCTCGATCTTGGCAAAGCGTTCCAAAAGGTCGGGCTTGTAGCGATGAGCCGCAGTCGCGCACGAGGGATCGGTATTTGGGTCGGTGCCTCGGTTGCGACCACAGCTTCCTCATTTCTCATCCTCTATGCGGTCAGCCTGGGGAGTGTGCTGATCGTTGGGTCAATGGCAGGTACCGGTCTCGCCGCACTGACGCTTCTCTCTGTGTTCCTGATGAAGGAACCGGTGAGGCCACGCGAGCTCCTCGGTGTTGTCTTCATCATGTTCGCCCCTTTCCTTCTGGCCAGCGTGTACCAGGAGCCGACGGCTACCCGGTTGATCATCGAACACTTGTTCTACTTCCTTGGCACCGTTCTCGCTGTATTCACCCTTCTGATCCTGATCTTCCGAATGAGAAAAGAGTTGCTCGGTCCCCTGTTGGCTGGAGGAGCTGGGACCCTTGGTGGATTCGTGATCTTGTTTCAAAAGATATCTACATCCGCTATAGGCCGATCCTCCTCGTTCCTTCACACAAGCGATTCTATCTCCCGAACCGCAAGTCTTCTCGGAACCCCGCTGCTCCGCTTGGTTCACGTGTTTACCAATCCCTACGCCTTAGCCTGGATCGCCCTTTCTCTGCTGTCTACGTTTGTGTTGCAGCTTTCCTACAAGCACGGTGAGGCGATTCGTTTGATTCCTTCATTCAACAGTGCCTACATTCTCATACCGATCCTCGGGGGGGTACTGATATTCCGGGAGCCTTTGCATCCCCTGCAATGGGCTGGGGTTTTTCTGATTCTTTGCGGGGTCTCTGTGCTGACGTTTGGAAAGGGCCGTCAGACGGGAACAGTATCTGGTGTGCCGGTCACGCAGGATAAAGACAGTGCAGGTGGGAGGTAGGTATGAGAAAAGCTTTTCTGTGTTTGTCCATTTTAGTTCTGTTCGCCGGCTTCCTTGCCGGACAAGAGCAGACCGCGGAGTGCTGCGCCTGCCTGATACTCCCTTGCCAACGAAGCGGTGAGAAGAGTTTCATACCTATCGAATGAATAAAGGAAGGATCAAATGACAACATTCTTTGCCACGGAGCTGGCCGCGATGGTTGCAACAGGCATAATCGCGATCCTGTTGGCTTCGTTTTTTATGTGGCTCGGTGCCAAAATCGCCGGGGTCCGCTACTCGAAATTCGGGCGGGCCGCAGTTGCCGCCGTCGCTTCGGGTTTTATCACCTGGCTCATCTACTACATCTTTTGGCAGATCCCCGGGAGAAACACAATCGTCGGATTCATTATCGGACTGATCCTAACGATCCTCGTCATCAAAGCGGCCTTCAGCACTAGCTTTGGCAAAGCCCTCCTGGTTTGGATCTTTCAAATTCTATCCGAGGCCATCGCCGTTTTTCTCGGTTTCATCCTGTTTTCCTTTTCCATCTTCGGCTGAACATTACTACTACAGCGGGATTGATGGTCAAGCTGGAAGATCGGAAATGGATCACGAAAACATAGCTGGTAGTAGGATACTCGGTTGGAGAAGTTGATTCAGTTCATCACCTCTTTACCCTTGCCACTTCGAATCCTTGGATTTAGCCTGCTAGCGGTTCTATCCCACTTCACGGTCAGAGGAATACGAAAGCTCGGCGAGTGGATCCTTACGCTGCGTATCAGCAAAGAAATCCCGGTTCAGGAAACGTTTTCTCGGAAATATCCTAAAACGGCCACGCTGCTCACAATCCTGGTCAGCTCGATCACGTTTGCGATTTATTTCGTTGCGATTGGTTTCATTTTAAAAGAATTCAAAGTTTCACTGAAAACTTATCTGGCCAGCGCCTCAGTAATAGGCCTGGCGATAGGTTTCGGAACCCAGGGTTTCGTCCAGGACGTGATCAGCGGTTTGACCCTCATCTTCTCGGATGCCTTGAATATCGAAGATGTAGTCGAGATTTCCGGACAGATTGGTCGTGTGGAAAAGATAGGACTGCGGTTTACCACCATGATCAATATTCGCGGACAGCGGGTCTTCCTGCCAAATCGGAACATCGGAATTATCAGCCGTTTCCACCGTGGTGTAATTCGGGCTTATGTCGACATCCAAATGCCGGAAAAGGTTGAGGCAGAGGTAATAATCAAGGAGGTGAAAAATATTGCCGATGCCATGCATAGCCAGCACAAAGGCATCATATTATATGAACCTGACCTCTTTGGCGTTTTTCCCGTGGAGAACTCTGCCTGGAAATACCTACGGATCAAGTTTTCTATTTGGCCGGGGCAAGAACAGTTGATCGATGGTGTTTTTAAGCAACGGGTAATCGGCATGATGAAACACTACAGTCCCGATTACACTGACTGGATGGTAGTGGTGAGTTACAAAGTGCAGGAGGCTTGAAGAAGTTTTCGTGGAAGTTCGCCTGCGCCGCGGTTACCGACCACTTGGTACGGATGCGAAATCTCGGATTGGGGGTCGTGACATGAACGTTCTGATATCGGCGGTTCGGCAACAGCCCCGATATCGTATGAGGATCTGGCGTACCCGCAGCAGCTTCTTCCCTGCTTGGCTCTTCAGAAGGGCTTCTGCGATGGAGAAGTAAGTCGCATCTCGTTTTGGTATTGGGTCAAATGATCTGTTTCTTCTTGAAGATGTAGTACAGGATTGCGGCGATGACCAAGAGCATCCCGCACACCACGAGAAACGCCCACGGCGTGTTCGCACCAGGGATTCCGCCCACATTGATACCCAACAGGCCGGTGAGCAAACCAAGGGGAAGAAAAATGGTTGCCACTATGGACAGGATGAAGATGGTCCGGTTCATCTGTTCAGAGAGTCTCGCGTTGAGCTCCTCCTGGGCCATGGCAGCCCGATCTCGGGCCGCATCCAGATCGTCGACGCATCTGTTGCTCCGTTCAGCGCTCTCGCGCAACCTAAGCCTGTCCATCTCAGACAACCATGGGGCACGTTCATTCTGGAGCCGTGAAAGTAGTTCTCGCTGCGGGATGACGTACTTCCGGAGCCCAATGATCATCCGCCGGTACTTCAGTATCTGGGTACGAAGAATCGAGCGCTCCTTCTCCAGAATCTCGTCCTCAAGGCTGTCTACCCCCTCATCGATCTCGCCCGCCACTTCGGCAATGCGGTGAGTCAGCTTGTCGCAGAGGAATTCAAGGAAATCTCCGCTGTCGGTGGGGCCATCGCTACGGACGAATGCGGAACGGATGTCGTCGATGGCTGCCACCCGTCGGCGCCTCATCGTGAGAACTCGATTGTTGGTTATCCACAGCCGCAACGAAACCATGTCGTCCGGATCGGCGCCTGGATTGCAGTTGACGGCTCTGAGGCAGATCACAAGGCCGCCTTCGGCCGCAGTAATGCGCGGGCGAGTATCATCAGAGACGAGCATCTGAATCGTGAGCTCGGAGAGATTGCTCTGGGTTTCGAGCCAATCTCTGGCAGAAGCGTCCGAGAAGTCCAGATGGAACCAGACCGTGGCCGCGCTCCGCTGCCAGGCTTCACCCCAGTCCTTAGTTATTTCGCGGGCTGAACCGTTTCCGTCGAGCGCGGCGCAGTACACGAATCCCGGATTATCTTCCATGATTTCCTCCTCCCGTTTTGCTGAAGCAGAAATATCGGCAGTCTCCCATTATAGGGCACCATTCCCGAGCAAACAACTCCGCTGGCAGCAGTAGGACTCTGGCAAACGTGCACTACGCCTGGAGCGCCGCCGTGCTCGGCGACAACGTAGGATTCCTGATCGGTCACTTCGGTGGAAGGCTATTGGTCCAACGCTTCGGGCGCTACATCTTCATCACCCCGGCGAGGCTCAAACAGGCCGAATCGTTGTTCAGGAAACGGGTAAAGCAGAGGGAATAGTTTTCCCACTGT
>CAZBXU010000213.1:0-266 GCA_964495755.1 uncultured Spirochaetaceae bacterium
TGAAAGAGCCTCGGACGACCGGATTGTATCCTACGCAACTCAATATCCCTCCGACATTGAAATTCAATCGTACCCAAGAATCGCCGAAATCATGAGTGTGAGCAAATAATACGTAGTAGGTGGGGTGGTTGTCATCATTAGTATGGGGACTCTATGCCGAACTCTCCGTTGTTTCAACACCAAAATAGTCTATTTCTCGTCGAATAAGATGAAGAGATGAACATAAGGTCATGGCGTTTTATCAGAGACTTGTACAAAAGGGTAAC
>CAZBXU010000213.1:276-5665 GCA_964495755.1 uncultured Spirochaetaceae bacterium
TAACAATTTTTCCCCTCGTCAGTGTTAAATCGAAAAAGGCTGAACAAATCGATCCTGCAGGTGCTTCAGCATTCCCTGAGAATATCTCCATACAACCCCTTGATGGCGCTGTTATTGCTGAAGACGCTCTTCCGGCAGAAACAGGCTGCCCGCACCCGTGAGTATTGGGAGGAACGAGGCGGTTTCTCACCAGGTTTGGCAGTCGTAGCCATGAATGTTGTACCTCCTGCTTCTTGGGAAGTGCTGAAAAAGACCGTCGGCAATTCTATCATTTCTTATAGAATTGTCTTAGGTTGATATTCCTCAAATACTGGTCATCACCAGTAGTGCCCCAGATTTGACCTTTGAAAGCCCCGGAGCACCATCCGGGGCTTCTCTTATGCAATATTGAACCATCGCCGAACCTCACCGCGTCCGATCATGTTGGAAAACAAACGGTAGTTGTTCTTGGTATACTGTATTCTACCCGCTACAATAGCAGGATGAACGGAATTTGCGGCAGCGTACTTTCTGGGTTGTAGTGAGAGATACCGCTCCTAGTAAATCCCGAGTACTTCCAGATCCGACCAATAGGCGTTGTAGCTGGCAAGAGCTCCAGTCGCCTCTTCGTGGATCACTTGCAGGGAGGGAATGTCGGTCCTCATCACCGCCCGTCCTTGGGGATTCATCTGATTGAGGTCGATCAGCCCCTTGGACAGGGCAACGTGATTGAAATCCAGGTTCCCGAAAAAGTATGTGTAGGGGTCGACCTCGAGAGGAATGTTTACCCGAATCTTACCCTCCCCCAGGATCGGATCCACAGGAATCCAGCCAACGGTTTCGATATAGAACTCCGCCCAGTAATGCCTGGCCGCTTGCAGATCCCTGTCGACCAGGTAGCCGGCAACCGGTCGAGCGGGGATACCCTGGCTGCGGGCAAGGGCGCAGAACAGAACAGCATAGACGTAAGAATTTCCCTTTCTCTCGTCGATCGCCTTGAGAATATCGTACTCCTGGTACTCCGCGTCTACCTGCAGCCGGGCAAGTATGTACCTGTAGATTTCCCGTGCCTTGCGGTAGGGATTTCGCTCCGGTCCCACCACACTCGAACCTATCTTCACGATCCTCTCATTGGTTGCGGGAACGACCAGGTCGGCGGCTGTGTACCTTTTATACAGTCTCCTGGTCGTGTCGTAGTTCCTCGACACCTTGGCGATGTTCACCTTCGTCTCGACGGAGTATCTATCGAACATAAAGCTCTGGAAAATCGTGTAGGTCTTGTCCGCACTAAGGTTTTCAAAGTTGAACAGCTTGACACCGTTGACATTATCAAACAGCGGATCGGGTTCCTGACTCACCAGCTGAATCTCCCTCTGCTCAGGAACCTGAACCAGCTGGGGGATCCAGAGATTCAGGCTGTTTTCGCCATCCGCAGATACCGAACCGACCTCCATCGAGTATTGCACTGCATAGGTTCGCTTCTCGGGGAACAATTTGGTGCCGGCGGCACTTTCAATCTCCACGAATACGGCATCGCTTCTGCCCTTGTCCGTTATCACCAGGACGTGGCCGGAAGAAGCGCCGTCGGGGATCGAGACTTGGATTTCTCTGTCGCTCCACTGTTCGTAGTCCAGGTCGTAGTCCATGGCAGGGATGAGTGACGAATCATCCGCTTCCGAGTACTCCCGGGTCTGATCCCCCGAGATCCAGGTAAACAGAACTTCAGAGCTGCCCCGCTGCAGGCCGAAGTCCATCCCACTGATGGTAAGCAGCGTTCCCACCGAACCGGTTTCCGGTTCCAATGTACTGATGTAGGGCTGGCCCGGCTTGCCCGGTCCGGAAAGAACCACCGGCACCTGCTGCTTGTTGGTGAACAGCAATCCTTTGCTCTTGCCGTTTTTCGTGATAACCCTAACCATACCGGAACTGACGTCTTCGGGGATTCGCAGGCTGATTCGACTGTCCGACCAGTCCAAATATCCCGAAGAAACCGGCGCGTATCCTCCGATCACTACCTTGCCACCGTTGCGCTCATCCCCGAAATATTTGCCGGTAATGACCATCACATCCTGAGGAAAGCCGATTTTGGGTGTTATTGATTCAACCAGTGGCGGGCGCCCGGTCATCCGGGAGCTGAGCAGCAGGAAAGCAAAAAGAACGAGCAAGACGGATGTGAAAATGAACTCTCCACGCTTGAAAAATGGTTTGGGAATTCCTTTTTGTTCGTCCATGATTATTCAACGGGGGCGCGAAAAAGATCTCTGTAGGGAAAAATCTCCACCTCGAGTTGTATATTGAAAGTTGGTGTGTTGGCGAACTCTTGAGAAAAGCCGAGCGGAAAGAACGATACCTTTTCACCCCAGGAAACGGGAATGCTCTGAATCGTGGTCAGATATTTGGTATTTGTATTGGCGGCTTCGGAAAACCACACTTGTCCCTGGGCTACGAGCAACAGATTTCCGTTCTCCTCCTGGTACGGAGTGAATACAACATCGATTCGAATGTTGTCCCCTACCAGCCGTAGGGCAACGCTGCGCCCGGGAATGGTTACCTTTTTGCTCTGGCTGTTCCACACCGGTTGCTCGTTGGGAGGAAGGACTTTGGCCGTGATTTGCAGCTGTAAAGCTTTATCGATCAGGGAATCGAGGCTCTCGTCCTGAAAAAACCGTTCCAGATCGCTTTCCTGGGCTCCCAGGGAGGCGAGGCAGAAGGTAAATAGGATGAAAATCAGGACACGCCGTATCAACGCAACTTCCTACTGTATTCATCGGCCCGCAGCATCTTGGGTTCGCCGATCTGAAGAAACTCCGCATCCTCGGGCAGATTGATGACGAGTTCCTGGTTCGCTGCCTCTCGATCCAACGATTTAAGCAGCTGTTGCAGGTCCTCGATCGGCGCGGCCACCTGAACTTCGGTAACCCCGGAGGGCTGCCGTTTGATGCTCATAAAGGGGAAATTGGGTCTGGTGCTGAAAAAAATCAAGACTACACTCATCGCCAGAAAAACCAGGAACATTGCCGCGACTGCCGGAACGGGCACGCTAATGCGAGTTCGCCAGAAGGGAAGCTTTCTCCACTCTTGAGTCGCGTGGCTGCTGCTTCTCAATCTGTCCCGTGTCCGTTCCAGAGACTCCTCGACCTCAGGCTCCCGGTCCGCGTGCAGCACACGCTTCAGGCGCTCAAGTCTCGTCAATGCCACTCGGCAATGCTCACATTCGTCGATATGATCCCGGATTTTTTCCGACCAGGGAGATTCTACCTCCCCGTCGAAAAAAGCGGATAGCAGGTCAGCGTTGGGACAATTCATATCCCTCTCTTCTCTAACCGATCTCGCCGCCGAGCAGCTGAGCCAGACGCTCCCGTGCTCGAAATGCCCTTACCTTAACGTTCCCCTCACTGATTCCCATAATATTGGCAATTTCTTTATAAGTCAGAGCCCCATACTCCTTCAGGACCAGGACCATCCTCAGCTTGGCAGGAAGCTTATTCAACGCTTCCTGAACGATGCTGCGGGTCTGCTCCCTGAAAAACTCCTGTTCGGTGGCTTTGGAATATTGGGGGGCATTCTTTTGTAATCGTCCGTAGGCCCGTCTCTCCCTCGCTCTCTTTTTCTCATAGTTCAGAGAGATATTCTTGAGAACACGTATCAACCAGTACTTTGTTTGCTCAAGGTCCGGGAGAGGTTCCTCCCGCTGCAAGTACTTGATGAACGCCTCGTGACAGAGATCCTCCGCCTTTGTTCTACTGCCCGTAATTCGATAGGAAATCCGGAACAGTATCGGGTAGAGAGACTCGTATACTTTGTCGAATAGATCCTCACGCAACATTGTAAACAACAAACCTAGGCCACTCGTTACAAAATCTTCTCAAAGTTTTTCTTTCTTCCAGCGAACGCCTTCCGGGGTATCTTCAAGAATTATTCCTCTCTGGCGCAGACAATCCCTGATTTCGTCTGCCCGTACATAGTCCTTGCGTCGACGGACCTGCTCCCGTTCTTCGATCAGCGTCTCGACCTCGGATTTGAGCTGTAGGTCTATCTCCTCCGGCTCTATTGAAACAATATCCAGACCAAGAACCCGGTCCATCTCCGATAAAACCGCCAACTTCTGCTCCGGAGCAATCGATTTATCCTTGATCAGTTCCCAGAACGGTACCAGAGCTTTCGGAACATTCAGATCTTGTTCCAGTGCACCGCGAAAGCTCTTCAACAGCCCCGCAGCCCGGCCGGCGACTTTTTCCGGTGATACAGCCTCCAGATTCGGATTCTCTTCTTTCAGCCTCAGAATCCTCTCGATCATATTCCGCCGACCGCTTCGAGCTGCAGTTAGAGCCTTGAAACTGAACTGCAAGGGGGAGCGGTAGTGTGCACCAAGGCAGAAATAGCGATAATCGAGAGCATCGTAACCCTTTTCCTCGAGACTGCTCAGGGTCAGGAAGTTGCCCCCGGATTTTGCCATCTTTTCTTTGGCCAACACGAGAAACTCTCCGTGGAGCCAGTACCTGACCCAGGGTGTCTTGCCTGTGGCGGCCTCGCTCTGGGCGATCTCATTGCTGTGGTGTACGGGGATGTGGTCGATACCCCCACAGTGGATGTCGAACTGCTCGCCGAGGTGCTTCATGCTCATGGCGCTGCATTCGATATGCCAGCCCGGATACCCCCTCCCCCACGGGGAATCCCAAAGCATGGTCTGATGCTCGAACTTCGAGCGGGTGAACCAGAGCACAAAATCGTGGGGATTCTTCTTATTGGGATCGATAGCGATTCGGGCGCCGGCCTTCAAATCCTCCCGCACCTGTCCGGTGAGTTTCCCGAAGTTGGCCGTTTTTTTCACATCGAAGTAGACATTTCCGCCCGCCTGGTAGGTGAACCCCCCCTTCTCGATGCGGACGATCAAATCGATCATGTCCTGGATGTGATCTGTTGCCCGGCAGGCAATGTCCGGCTTCGTTATGTTGAGGACCTCCAGATCCCGGAAAAAGGCTTGAGTGTAGAACTCGGCGATTTCCCAGACGCTCTTCCGTTGCTCCCGGGCGCCCTTCAACATCTTGTCCTCCCCCTGATCGGCATCATCGGTCAGGTGTCCCACGTCTGTGATGTTCATGACGTGTTTGACCTTGTAGCCGAAGAAACGCAAAGTACGGACCAGCAGGTCCTCGAAAATGTAAGTGCGCAGGTTGCCGATGTGGGCGTATTGATACACGGTGGGGCCGCAGGTATACAGCCCCACCTGGTTCTCCACTATTGGTACGAACTCTTGAGTTTTTCTACCCAGGGTGTTGAAAAGCGCAAGAGACACCCGATCCTCCTTTTCTGTGGTGAAAACCCGTGCTTTGTCCTCGAAAAGAGGACGATGTAGATTATTTTATACTTTATATATAGACTCTGCTTGTGAGAAAAATAGGGACAATCC
>CAZBXU010000214.1:0-5660 GCA_964495755.1 uncultured Spirochaetaceae bacterium
TTGTGCCACTTTTAGGAGATTGGCGCTCCACCTGCAACCCTTGGTCCAACAAAACCTCAGTCGAAGCCGATACACCCCCATGTTTTTTAAAATCAATAATCTCTATCACGTAAGGCTCTTTCTGCCTCACGTTTTAAATCTCGTTTCTTGATATCCTGCCGTTTGTCGACAACTCGTTTTCCCCGGCATATCCCGAGTTCGAGTTTTACCCTCCCTCTAGTAAGATAAAACGAGAGAGGAACCAAGGTCAAGCCGCGTTCGTTGACTTTTCGGGAAAGACGCTTGATTTCCTGTTTGTGAGCGAGGAGCTTTCTGGTTCGATCAGGCTCGTGATTGTAGATATTGCCGAATTTATAGGGTGTGACATGCAGACCTACCAACCAAAGCTCGCCGTTGTCGATCTTGGCGTAGGCATCGCTGAAGGAGAAACTCCGTTCCTTCATCGACTTCACTTCGGTTCCGCGAAGCTCGATGCCGCACTCCACGGTATCCTCGACGGAGTAGTTGTATCTTGCCTTCCTGTTGAGGGCGAGAACTTTTCTGTCCGCACTCAAGGAGCATACCTCGAAAGGATGACCCGGAAACCGAGATACGGGGTGCACCAATCGGGCGGCTGGGAACCTCTGGTGGATATTTTGATAAGCTCCTCTTCGTTGGCCCAGGAACCTCCCCGGATCACCTTCTCGGATCCAAACGGGATTTCTCTGCTGGAGTCGAAATCGTTTGTTTCCGTGTTCCAGGAGGTGAACAGGTACTTAACGGGGGAGTACCAATCCAGACACCACTCCCACAGGTTTCCCGTCGTATCCCGCAAACCATAACGGTTGGGAGAGGAACTACCGACGGGTCCGGGTCCCTCAATTCCAGGTGAAAAAAAACGTTCTCCCGCTGACTGGTCTCCCGTAGGGGCGTCCGCTCCTACGATGCCCCCGCGGGCAGCCCATTCCCACTCCGATTCGAAGGGCAGGCGGGCGGAGTAACCCGCAAAACTATCCGGTAGTTCTGCTGACAACCATTGGCAGAAGGCCTGGGCTGCGTAAAAGGACACGTGGGAGACCGGGAGTTCTTCCCAATCGCTCTGCGCATCTTCTGCCTGCCAGCCGGAGAGATATTCGTCATCCACGAGTCCTTGTTCCTGAAGCTGGAGCTTGTTCGCTGGATCCCACATTGGATTTTCTTCGATGAACACTCGATACAATCGGTTGGGTACTTCGGTCTCGCTGATGTAGAAGGACGGGACAGACACGGGATGAGGTATCTGCACGTTGGTAAATCTCTCCTTTCCCGCACCCTGAATCAGCTCGCCCGTGGGCACACTGTAGAAACGTAACCCGCGAAATTGGGTGGAAATTCCCGTTCCTGGTTGGCTGGTCGTACCGATTCGCTCCTGAAGCTGTCCGTATTGAGAGCGGTAGTCGGACAAAAACCCGGAAAACCAGGCCGTGTCCACGAATCGTTGGCCTGACTCCTCCTGAAGAATCACTGCCAACCAAAATGGGAAATTCTCATATTTTTGATTAAGTTGTACAATATTTTGTACTGTTGAAATCATGCTGCTTGGTGTCATGAAACCGACGTTAGCTTCGAGAGAATTGAGGGCGTAAATAAAGTCATGAAGTTGGAGCGAATTTGTAACGAAATACTTTGCTTTGTCTAAAAAATAATACAATTCTTCGTTTCCAGAAGGAGAATGATACCCGGCCCATACGGTTTCGCTGAGAATTTCGGGTATATGAGGATTTGCCGAAAAATCTCTCAGCGCCTGTCTTGCAAGACCTTGGGGATCGGAGAGCTCTAAATTGATTTGAAGTCTGCGGCGAGGGCGGAAGAACAAGGTAGCGAAAACAGGACCTTGGAATGTGTCTTCCAGAACGAACGGTTCGAAATAAGGTTTGCTGATCGTAACGTTATGGAAACCTTTTAGAACCAGTGCTTCACAGGGTGAAGAACCTACGTACAACCCATCGACCTTCACGGAGGCGCCGGGAGGGAAGGTTGTAACCTGGATATATTCACCCTGATCGCGAAGACCTTTGAAAAACAGCAGCATGAATAGGATAAAAAGGATTACAATACCGTAGAGAATGCTCAGATAGGTTACAGGAGATATTCCGAGAAACGGTTTAAGACGAACCTCGATCTGGTTTTCCTGAGTATCGGAGGGTTGGGGTTTGCGTCGTACAGGTTTCCGTTTTTTCTTGGCCATTGCTGCAGAATTATAGGAAGGGCCGGTTGCCTTGTCAATCCGAAAGGTTTCGTGCTACTAATAACGAGGAACTCACTGATAGAGAGAGCTGGTTCACGACGGGAGCGGCAATGGAATTATCTCAATGGGGTGAAAACATACAGCGCAACACCGAGCGATTTCTCACCTGGCGGAAGAAACGGAGACTGGCCAAGAAAGAACGGCAGAAGCAGAAAAACGTCATTTTGGACTGGTTGGAAGCGATCCTTTCAGCCGTAGTCATCGTTCTGCTGATCAACCAGTTTCTGCTCCAAGCGTATCAAATCCCGTCGCAGTCGATGGTCTCGACACTCGAGATCGGAGATCGAATATTTGTAAACAAGCTGATCTACGGTCCTGAACTGGTGCCGGGGATGATGAAGCTGCCGGGGCCGCGGCAGCCACGAAGAGGGGATATCGTGATTTTCGAAAATCCCTCCTATATTCCGATCGGCCCGGTCAAGGACATCCTGCAGCGGATGATCTACATGCTGACCCTCTCCCTGGTGGATATCGACAAGGATGAGTTCGGAAATCCAAAGCACCACTTCCTCATCAAGCGGGCCGTGGGTATGCCCGGAGACCGCATTCTCCTAAACCAGGGGAATGTCGAGTTCCTCCTGCCCGGCAAAACCGAATGGATTCCGGAAGAAGAACTCAAGGAAATCCTCGGGTTCACCTACGAAACTCGCAGGATGTTCCAGCCTCAAGAATACGCCTACTTCCGACAAGCCGGGGTTGGTCTGGCTCTGCTCGACAGTGGCATAGAACCATCGGAACAGCAAGATGTTGCGATCAATCGCTACTTTTTGACGTCCAAGAACGACAGCGGCAGCGTGTCCTGGCGTCAGCGCAGCCTGATCGATAACGCCGAGGTGGAGAAGTGGCGATACAAGACCCTCTATTCGCTCAAACCTTACAGCCACCTCTTTCAAAGCCAGTGGCGCGTTCTCGAGCGGGGTTGGTACGTTCCGGAGGACAGGATCTTTCCGATGGGAGACAACCGGGATGACTCCCGGGATGCCCGCTATTTCGGTCCTGTACGGGTAGAAAAAGTACTTGGCCGTGCACTGTTCCGCTACTGGCCGCTTGCACGGCTGGGTGGCATTCACTAGATGTATTCCACCTTCGAACGATACAGTTCCGGATTTGGTGCGCGTTTCGGTAGAGGTTTTCTCCGAAAGCTGGCAAAACTTGCTGTCTTGACCCTTGTCCTCTATCTGATCATCTCCAGTATGTTTCTATCCACCTTTCAGGTGGAGTCCGGCTCGATGCTGCCGTTTCTCGAACCGAAGGACCGGATTTTCGTTTCACCCCTTACCTACGGGGCCAGATTTCTTTTCTTCTCGGCACGACTTCCCGCTGTCCGGGATCCGGCTCGCGGGGATGTTGTGGTGATCCGCTCCCCGATGTACACCAAACCGAACCTGCCTCTGTCGATCCTTGAACCGTTTCTCCGTTTTTTTTCCTTTCAGCGGGGAAGCGCGGTGCGGGATGTTTCGGGAAGACGGATCCCGGCCTATATGATAAAGCGAATCGTGGCGATTCCCGGGGATACGATTAAAATGTCCGAATTCAATGTATATATTGAACCGGAAGGCAGCAATACCTATGCAGAAGAGCAGGAGCTGATTCCCCAAACCTACACGACAATTATCACAGGGCTGCCGGAAGGGTGGGCCAAGGAGTTTCCCTTTTCCGGCGAGCTTCCGCCGGTTACACTCGAGGAAGAGCAGTACTTCCTTCTCGGCGACAACCGCCAAGATTCCAGTGATTCCCGTTCCTGGGGACCTCTGCCGCGGGATCAGCTACTGGGGAAGGTGATCTATCGCTATTGGCCGCTGTCCCGCAGTGGCAAATTGTAGGCTTTTCTCTTCCGCCGCAGCTGAGTCGATCTTCTAACTTGCTGTTTCCGCGGTTTGAAGGTCGTTCTCGGTAATTTTGCCTTTTTTAAGCAGACCGTCGAGAAACGCTTTGACCAACTTGGGGTCAAACTGTTGGCCGCTGTGATTCAGCAATTCCCTGGCGGCTGTGACGGGTGAAAGGGCTTTCCGATAGGGTCTGTCGCTGGTCATCGCGTGATACGCATCGGCGATGCCGATGATTCTGGCGTGCAGCGGTATTTCCTTGCCCTTCAGACCGTTTGGATAGCCGGTTCCGTCGAAATGCTCCTGATGAGCCAGCACGATTCTACTCACCTCTTTGTAAGATTCGAAATGACCGAGTAGATCCGCTCCCAGCTCCGAGTGTTTCTTCATCACCGTCCATTCCTCGTCGGTAAGACCGGATTCTTTCAGGAGGATCCGGTCGGGGATGCCCAATTTACCGATGTCATGGAGGAGCAGGGAATCGCGAAGCCCCTGATCGATCTCCAATCCGATTTCCTCAGCCATCATCGTTCCCAGCGCGAGTACATCCCTGGAATGGCCGGCGGTTTTGAAATCGCGGATCTCGAGGGACTGGGAGAAGCTCATGCTCAACTCCTCCATACGGGTCTTCAGTTCCTCAGTGTGAGCGAGGGCGAGTTGGAACTTTCTCATGGTGAGAAGGTTCTTTATCCGTGCGTCCAGTTCTCTGATATTCACCGGTTTGGATAGATAATCGTCCGCCCCTGTCTTCAACCCCTGGATTTTTGAGTCCAATTCGTACTTGGCGGTGATGAGAATCACCGGGATATGCATGGTACTCTCGTCCGATTTCACCTTGGTCACCAGCTCGAACCCATCCATCCTCGGCATCATGATATCGGAGACGATGATATCCGGTGCATCGTTGCGAACCCTGTGCCAACCATCCAGACCGTCCTCCGCAGTAAGCACTCTATGGCCGAACCGTTTGAGCATCTTGCTTATGTAATTGCGTAGATCCACGCTGTCTTCGACCAGGAGAACCACATCGCCGGCTTCCCCGGAGTCCTTTTCAGTCTCCGCATCCTCCGACAGCTCGATAGGGTAGAGTTCCTTCTCGATCAAAGCCAGGTCGTCCACAGATATTTTTGCCAGATCTTCTTTTCGACGTTTGGATTTTCTGCGCTCATCACCCCTAACGGTCAAGCTCAGCCTGCGCCGTTCATCGATTCTTCTTTCGATGAAAGCATCCGGGGCCAGCTGATCGAGGTTGTCCGGCAGCTGGATTACAAAGCGGGTTCCCTTCCCCTCCTCACTGAAGACCTCGATAGAACCCTTCATCAGGTCTATGGCTTCCTTGACAATTGTCAGCCCCAATCCAGTTCCTTCGTATCTTCGGGTGCTTGAACCGTCTACCTGCTGAAATCTCTTGAAGATATGGGGCAGATGGTCGCGGGGTATGCCGATGCCCGTATCCTCGACTTCGATCACTATGGCGTGTTGACTCTTCCTTGTTCTGATTGTAATCGAACCGCTTTCGGTGAATTTGATGGCATTGCGCAGAAGATTCATGAGGATCCGTTCGACCT
>CAZBXU010000215.1:0-1537 GCA_964495755.1 uncultured Spirochaetaceae bacterium
TGGCTACATTTGGGGCTATAGGTAAGGCCCTTTAGTGCACAGTCTATAACACAAGAACAACTCGGACTGGACGCCTCTTTCGATAATCTCAATTATAAGCGAGAGTTACTGCTCATAAAACGAAAACAATCTGTATGAATTACACACCTAACGGCATATTTCAGTAACCGCCAGCGGTCAGCCTTTCACCTCACGCTGCAAATGTTCGGCTTCCTCTACCTTAGTATCAATCTCAAATTCACGAGTCACAGGTTTGGGCTTGCCAATATAATACCCCTGTGAGTAGTCGATTTTTAACTTCTTGACTTCAGTCAAAAGAGCTTTTGATTCTACAAACTCAGCGACCGTTTTTATTCCCATTTTTTTTGTGAAGTCGACGATATTCTCTACGATCAGCCGTGGATTTCTTTCCTGGTGTATATATCTAATCAGAGATCCGTCGATCTTTAAAATATTTACATCGAGGCGGATTAGATAATCGAAGTTAGAATACCCTGTTCCAAAATCGTCAATAGCCACTTGGCAACCTCTTTGCTTCATCTCTTTGATAAAGCGAGAGACAATATCTAAATTCTTGATTCCTTCCGATTCGGTTATTTCAAAGCACAACCGAGAAAAGATGGTAGGATTCTGTGTGTAGATTCGATCTATGTAATCCCTGACCGATTGGTCCAATATATCTTCAAACGACAGATTGATAGAAACTCCAGTAGGAATAGTCAACAAGAATTCTGTTGCTCTTATCAGCATTATTTTAGTGATTCTTGTATGAAGTTTGGATTTTTTTGCAATATCCAAGAAGAAGTGGGGGCTTATGATTTCGCCCTCAGCGTTGATAAGCCGTACTAGAGCCTCATACTTTATGATTTCTTCAGTCTTATTGTCCATGATCGGCTGATAGAAGGGCACTACTCGGCCGTTGTCGAGCGCATCTGTGAGTACATTAGCCCACTTAATGTTTTCCTCATACTGCTTTTGTGTATCCAGTGCCTGTCTGTAGAAAAGGAAGCTCGCATTGGTGCTTTTGGCGGTTTTTAAGGCAATATCGGCACAGGCGAAGAGTTTCTCTACTCCGACTTCATCAGCGATTGCAATCCCCATACTGGCACGAAATCGGATTTCTATGTTCTGATAGATACATTTTTCATGGCGGAGAAATCGGTTTATCACATTAGTAATATTGGTGAGAGATTTTTGAAATCTGGTGTCTTCCCCCTTCTGGAGTAGCACAGCGAATTCATCTGCACTTAGCCGATATACCCCTGTTGCGGAATCCGGGAGGATTTGGTTCAGTTTATCGGCCGCACACTGAAGTACTCTGTCCCCAGCACGGTATCCATAGGTCGCATTGATTTCTTTGAAATCATCAATATTTATAAGTATCAGAGCCGGTGATTTGGCTTCGGAAATATGTCTTAGAAGTAGGAGTCGATTAGGCAGCTGGGTTAGTTGGTCATAATAGATACGGTCCCTCATAAGAGAACCTAATCGCTCTTTCCGAGCTTCGATCAGATAGGAACTAGCACTTATTAGTATC
>CAZBXU010000215.1:1547-5570 GCA_964495755.1 uncultured Spirochaetaceae bacterium
GGTGAAACCTAAGAATACAAGAGAAGGGGGCAAGGAAGTTGTGATGAGATTTAGGAAAATGAGGATAGTAAAGACTCCATAGCCTATGTTGAGGGGAATCACCCATTGTAAACCCTTTCGCTTTCCATATAGGAAGTAAGCTATCGGAGGAAAGACACACGTAAAAAGAACTCCGAGGTCATTCAAGCCGATTGAGTAAAGACCCAAAGAAAGCAGTAGAGAGAGGAGCAGTATTCCGCTTAAAAGCTCCAACTTTCCAGTTTTCTGTAAAAGTACGAAGATGCTTAAAAAAAGCACAGGAGGGGGAACATAGAGATAAATTAAAGAGAACCTATAGGTGAAAAGGTTTATAATCAAGAAGATGAAGGATAGTAAAAATCCCAAGATACTAACGATGTTAAGAAAGACTCGCTTGCTGAAGGATTCATACGTTTCGAAATCATGGGAAAAATCGCCGGAGAAAAAATCACGCCAATTCATTTAGTGTATTAGCGAACCTCAATTGATAGTCTATTCAAATATGGTTGCATTTTCAACAACGGCAGGGGGGGGTAATGAAAACAGGCACTAACAAAGGGATTGTCCGGATGGCTGCCGTTGAACACTTCAATAATCCAGATATTTTGAGAGATTTTTGCATTCCAGATTTCATAGTACATTTTTCATGGGATCTTCAAATCAGGGGCGTCGAGGAAGTGACGAGGGACGAGATTTCGATCCTTCGTTTTGAAGGTATAAAATAGCTGAGTGGTGGGCAGCATTTGACCATCAATATTAACATAAAAAATCCCCTTCGTCTATCGACCCGATAGACGAAGGGGCCATACACTTCCCGGGGAGGACTTGAACCCCCAACGCAAGATCCAGAGTCTTGTGTGTTACCAATTACACCACCGGGAATCGATACACTTTGAGCCGACGACCACCATCGCCAGCAGGGCAAAATTATCATTTTTATTTTCGAGAGTCAAGAACTTAGTTGATCAGAGGCAACGTGACACGAAAGGTTGTGCCCCCATTCGGTTTGCTGGAAACGAAGAGAGTACCGTGATGAGCTTCGATTATGCTTTTTACGATCGACATGCCCAGACCCGTACCCCCCTGATCGGAGTAGGAGAAAAAAGGATCGAAGATTTTCTTCTGGATACTGAGGTCCATCCCGACTCCCGTGTCTGCAACCTCTACCTTAAAAGTCTGATCCGCTTTGAACGCTTTGATGGAGAACTTGCCTCCCTGCGGCATGGCTTTACGGGCATTGTCGGCGAGATTAAAAAAGACTCGGAACATCCTCTGCTCATCCATGATAACGGGTTCGGAGATCGATATTTCCGTAGTTACGGTAATATCCCGGGCCTGGAACTTTTCCCCCACAGCCTCCAGGAGCCTGTTGAAAAAGCTGTCGAGGTTCACTATGGACATGTTCAAACGAATCTCACCCCGGGAATAATCGAGCAACTCGCTGGCGATCTGATTCAACCGATCCGCCTCGGAAATAATTTTCTTTGCGTTTCGCTCGACCTTCTTCCGTTCCGAGCTGTTGAGAACGATCATCTCCGCCATGCTGCGAAGTATGGAGAGGGGGTTTCTGATATCGTGCAGGATCAGAGAGGAAAACTTGCCTAGAGTCGACAACCGGTCCTTTAGAAGCAGCTCCTCTTGGGCCTCCTGAAGGGCCTGATTCGTTTTTTCCAATTCCCGGGCTCTTTCCCGGAGGTTGTCCACAAAGTACTCATTGCTCTTCCGCACCATAGCGGATACGGATTTCAATATCGAGATCGCTATCTTGGAATTGTCCTGGATAATGGTGTGGAAATCATCTCTGTCGATGTAGAACAGGCGGGTCGGTTCCTTGGCCAGAACCGTGGCGCTGCGGGGAAGCTCATCGATCAGAGCCATCTCTCCAAACAGGTGCCCCTGCTCGTGCACCGCCAACAGATCTCTATCCGGAAGTTTATAGTCTTTCCAAACCTCCACAGCCCCGTCGGCGACGATATAGAAGCGGTCCGCCTGAGAGCCTTCCTCGAAAAGAATGTCCCCAGGGTTGTACTCGATCTGGTGGCAGACTTGCTGGATCTTCTTGATCTGTTGATCGGGAAGCTCTTGAAAAAAATAGACCTTTTTTAAAAAGGAGAAAAGGTCCTTCAAGCTACACTCACTTTCTCTCGTACAGCGATTCGATATACGCCCTGGTGTCGTCTATACGAACGTGGCTGATGGTGCACCGTCCCTCAAGAATCACCCCGTCCTGGATGATCAGTTCGGGTGTTTTCAGCTCTCCAAGCACTCGAGCGGTAGACAGCAGAAGAATCCTCCTGGTGGCGGAGATGTTCCCGATTACCAGACCTTCTATGACCACACTTGTGGCGTTGATGTTCGTCTTGACCTTGGCCTTAGCGCCGATTTGCAGCTGATCCACCTGAAGCGCCTTTCCCTCGAAGGTACCGTCGATCCGCATGTTTCCCTTAACCAAAAAACGACCCTCTAAAAAGGAATCTTCCCCAATAGTGGAATTGGCTTCAATATCGATTTGCATTCTTACTCCTGAGACTCGATTCGGGGAACGTTGAGGAACTCGATCACTTCCCGAGCAAAGGCTTTCAGCTCTACCAGAGCTCTGTGTACCTTCCGGTCTTCGAAGAAGCGTTTCCCCTCGATCCTGTCGAAGTGAAGGGTATCTTCGGCGTTGAGACATATCAGACCGCCGGCCTCGATATCTATGACCAGTCCCGCGGAGAAGCGGGCGACACTTCGCAAGAACTTGTCCGCCTCGACGATGACATTTCTCTTTTTCTTAAAGCTTCGTTTTCGCATGTCCTCTTCGTGTTTTTGACCGGCGTACAGATCGACAGTCGAGGAATCCTCGTTCACATTCTCGAACAGCCGGCGCAGGTTCTCGAAGCGGTGGTAGAAGCTGTCCCTCTCGAGGGAGTGCTTGAAATCGAGCTTCAGCTTTGTTTCGCTGAGGATCGTCAGGAACTCTTCCTCGAAAAAATTGAGATACAGATACAGGTAGTACAGCTCTCGATCCCCGAAGGAGTCTTCGTAGGACTCTTTCTTATCCTTGCTCTTCTTGCCGATTTTTTCCAGGATCATCTTCAGATAGGACAACCCCTCCCACTCATCAACCTCTACAGGCTCCTCGAGATCGGCCGGGTCGAATTCGTGAAAGGATTCAAGCTTGTCCCGATAGGTCTTGAGCTTTTTCAATTCCTTGGTCACGCGGTCCCGCTGGTATGGGTCTTTGGTGGATTTATATACAGACTCGAACTGCCGGATCGTGCGGTTCAAAGTCTTAAGCTCTTCTTCGGGGGTCATGCCTCAATCTACCATGAACTGAAAAAGGCGTGCAAGCCGGAGAAAAAAAGCCCTCCGCGGGGAGGGCTCTGTTATCACGTCCCGGGATCGGGATTACCAACCGTCTGTCATATCGTCCGGATCACGGTAGGTTTCGGCGAACAGATCGGTAACCGCCCGCAGACCATCGAAGTACGCGTAGTAAGTCCCATAGCTCTCCATGAGATCGAACTCGATCTTCAAACCGAGCAGCTTCAGTCCCCGATCCGAGGTGAAGTGATACTCGTCCTGGTTAATGCGCGGCGGTATCGCAGCGGTCAACTGTTTCCAGCCCATAAAGTTAAGCTTGCCCATGGTAATTTCTCTGGGCTGATTGAAATAATCCGCCACGATCACTTTCAGCACGTGGTTGAAATTCCTGCCGACGACCCATACGGAAATGGTCTTGGTGATCCCCTCTATCGGTATCGGTCGGACAGGAAATATCGCAACCGAGCTCTCGCCCCTGCGGAAAAACTGTACTTTGCTGCCGAGCACGTACCGATCCGTCTCTTGGATATTGCTGCTCTCTTCACCAGGAATCGCCTGCTTATCCAGAGGAGAACCCTCGAAGCGCCTGATCGTGGTTATGCCGTCGTCCAACATCATCGAAGAACCCCAGAAAGCGACGTCCTCGAACTTGCTTACCGAAACTTCAACGAGCTCCTGCTGAGCCTGGTCCTTGCCCAG
>CAZBXU010000216.1:0-5537 GCA_964495755.1 uncultured Spirochaetaceae bacterium
CGGGCATGGAAAAGGCATCCTGAAAATATAAACATAGTGAGGCAAGGGGTGGGTATGGACAAACTCACCAAAGCAGAGATCATCGAGCAGATTTACCCGAAGGTTCGAGTAAGTAAAAAGAATATCCATACCATTCTGGACTTATTCTTCGACGAGGTTAAAAACGGCCTTCTCGAGGACAGGGTTATCGAGCTGCGGGGCTTTGGTACTTTCGAAATCAAGACACGAAAAGGCAGAAAAGCCAGAAACCCAAAGACCGGTGATACCGTGCAGGTGGAAAACCACGGGGTCGCCGTGTTTCGCCCCGGAAGGGAATTGAAGAAAAAAGCCTGGTCCTTGAGGAAATAGATTGAAGCCCGCAGCAGCCGTCTCTTCCCCGATCCGGGGGAAAAAACCCGGTACCCTGGTTGCGACGGTCGGTCTCGAGCTTCTCCTCCTCTCAAGCTCGGCGCTGCTTCTCGCCCTCTCCTTTCCAAGTTTCCTCTCTCGGTGGGGGTGGTTTCCCCTTGCCTTTGTCGCTCTCACTCCCGTGTTCATCGTCGTACACCGGGCGGGGTGGGTTCGTACGGTACTGTACGGCGCGTTTTTCGGCTTCGCCAGCTACGCTCTGCACAATTACTGGCTGGGTTCTTTTCATCCGTTAACCCTGATCATCGTCCCGCCGATCTATTCCGTCTATCTTCTGCTCGTATTTCCCCTGCTCAAAGCAGCGGATACCCTGTTCCCCCGCCACGGTTTCCTGCTCCAGGTTTTGATCTGGGTGGCCTATGAATTCGTGAAGGTGCAGGGCTTCCTGGGCTATGCCTACGGGATCATCGGATTTTCTCAGTACCTGTTTCTCCCACTCGCCCGCATCAGCAGCGTGACCGGAGTCTGGGGGGTTTCCCTGATCGTGGTATTCCCATCGGCTCTGCTGGGAAATGGGTTGAAGAAGGGGCTGAAGGGATTTGTACCCTTCCTGCGGAGCATGCGGGTTCCCGCCCTGGTATACGCCGCGATCTTCGTCGCTGTTGTGGTTTTCGGCTTGCTCAGCACGGCGGATCTGGAATCCACAGATAAATGGAAGGTAGCCCTGGTTCAGCAGAACGTCGATCCCTGGCGGGGAGGCAACAAGACCTATGCCAAAACTCTCGAGATACTCACCCGTCTGAGCCGACAGGCTCTCGAGGAAGATGAGTCGATCGATATCGTTATCTGGTCGGAGACATCCTTTGTTCCCGCCATCGACTGGCACACCCGCTACAGAACCGACAGGGTTGCCTTCGGCCTGGTCAAAGAGCTTAGAGAATTCCTGGCCGAGCAGCCTGTGCCCTTCGTTGTGGGCAACGACGACGGGCAGTTGGCTAAAGACGAGCAGGGTAGGGAGTACAGGGTGGATTACAACGCCGCCATTCTCTTCGACAAAGGCGAAATCATCGACACCTACAGAAAACTCCATCTCGTTCCCTTTACCGAGGACTTTCCCTACCGAAGAGCCCTGCCG
This sequence comes from uncultured Spirochaetaceae bacterium, assembly GCA_964495755.1. Lineage (GTDB taxonomy): Bacteria > Spirochaetota > Spirochaetia > SZUA-6 > DRHE01 > JAFGQJ01. The sequence goes on from CAZBXU010000216.1 coordinate 1,484, forward strand.
CGGGTGTACCAATGGCTGCGGGATGCAGACACCCACTTCTGGGAAAAGGGCACAGAACACACGGTGTTCGAAGCCGGAGGGGGACGTTTCTCCACACCGATCTGTTTCGAGGATACCTTCGGGTATCTGGGCAGAGAGTTCGTACTGCATGGTGCGGAGATCCTGGTCAACATGACCAATGATTCCTGGTCCAACGCCGTAGCCTGCGAGATGCAGCACATGAGCATCGCTCTGTTTCGGGCGTTGGAGAACAAGCGGACTATGGTGCGTTCGACCAACGGGGGGATCACCTGCGTGATCGATCCAAATGGGCGTATCACCGCCATGCTGCCTCCCTTTACAGAGGACTACCTGATCGCCGAAGCTCCGATATACACGGAAGAACAAACCCTGTACACCCGTTGGGGCGACTGGTTCGCCCTGCTGGTGCTGATTCTGGCCTTAGCCGGTTTGGCGGCAGGGTTGTTGTACCGGCTTCTGCGGAAGCCACGCTCGCTTCGCTCGCCTGGCCTCCGAAGGTGACCGAAGGTCAGCGTAGCTCCGGCTTCCAGCCGTCGCTCAGGGTGTTGACAACGGAGGGAAAGATGGTAAAAATGAGAGCAAAAAGGCTGACAGGGAAATGAAATCAAAGGGCAAAATTCTTATTGTTGACGACGAGCCTATAAACCTCGAGTTCTTCGACGTGATGTTGAGCAAGCTGGGATTCAAGATCGAAAAGGCCGCCGACGGCGAGGAAGCCCTGAAGAAAGTGACAGAAACTGATCCCGATTTGATCATCCTCGACAACATCATGCCCAGACTGTCCGGCTGGGAGGTCACAAAGAAACTCAAGCAGGATAAGGAGTATCGCAAGTATCGGCAGACCCCGATCATCATGTTTTCTGCGATGGATGAAGTCAGCGACAAAATCGAAGGTCTCGAGCTCGGTGTCGACGACTATATCACGAAGCCTTTCAATTTTTCAGAAGTTCTGGCGCGGATCCGCGCGGTTCTCCGCAACCGAGAGCTTGCCCGGCAGGTCTCCCGGCGGGAGCGAAGAATTGCGGTGGTGGAATCGCTCAACAATTCCCTTATCTTCTTCACCCAGCATATAAAGAAACCCATTTCAGGCCTGATCGCTGCAGCGGAAAAACTCGATGGTTCGGATCAGAAGAGGTTTTCCGAATTTGCAGGTCTGGTGAAACATGAAGGTGCTGAGATCCTGGCTACGCTGCAGGGCTTGGAGGATGAAATCGAGGAACTGCAGAACAAGGGGGACAAGCTCAAAATGGGAGATCTGTCTCTCGATGAGCTTGAAAAGAAGCTGCAGAAGCATCTACCCAACTGGAAGAAACGCAATCAGAGTGATGACGAGGCCGGTGCATGATTTCGGAAACCAAGAAGAAGGTACTTGATCTGTTTTCAGAGGGCCGCAAGAACTACAAGCTGATGAAATTCAAGGAGGCCCAGAAATCCTTTGCCAAGGCGTTGAAGTTGAATCCAGAAGACGGTCCCTCAAAGGTATATTTCGCCCGCTGCAAGCACTACATTCAGAACCTCCCACCCGAAGACTGGGACGGAGTGTTCGTCATGAAAACCAAGTAGGACAATAATGCCGAAAAACAACGAGCACAAAGGCATAGAGAAGATCACCACCACTCTCGGCAAAGAAACGAGTTTTAACGGTGTGCTGCGTTTCAAAGAGTCCCTGAAAATCGACGGCACCTTCGAGGGGCAGATCGAATCTCCCGGTTTTCTCTACGTCGAGAACGGAGCGACGGTAAAGGCGGATATCAAGGTTGGCTCTGTCGTGGTTGGTGGTGTGGTGCGAGGCAACATCGAGGCCAGCGAAAGGCTGGAGATGCTCACTACGGGTAAAGTATTCGGGAATATTCGAACCGCCAAGCTGAATATCGCCGACGGAGTTGTATTCGAAGGCAAGTGCGAGATGATAAAGAATCCTGACAAGCTGGATATCTTTTCAGCCCCTGTGGGAAATATAAAAAAGGCAACCCAAAGTATCTGACTTCCCCATGACAGATCCCCCCGCCTCAGCCATCCTCTCCGTAGGTACGGAGCTGACCGAAGGAAGCATTCTCAATACACATTTTCGTTTTCTCGGAGCCGAGATCAAAGGCATGGGTTTCTATACCCGCCGCTGCGTCCAGATACCCGACGATCCCGATATTTTCCGTCGGGAGCTCCGGGATGCGGTGCAAGGCAGCGTCTTGGTGATTATTACAGGGGGTTTGGGTCCTACCAGCGATGATTTGACCCGGGAAATCGTAGCTGATGTGGCCGGTACGACTTTGCGCTTTGAATCGTCGATCTGGGAAGATCTGGTCGCCCGTTATTCGACCCAAGGCCGCACAATCGCTTCGACCAACCGAAAGCAGGCCCAGATACCGTCGGGCTTCCAAATACTTCCGAACGCGATAGGCACGGCTCCCGGTTTCTGCGGCCAAATGGGGGAGTGCATGGTTATCGCTTTGCCGGGTCCTCCTGCGGAGCTGGAGAAGATGTTTCTTAGCCAGGCTGTACCACTGATAAGGAATAGGTTCTTCGGTGCACAGGATCTCCAATCGGCTGAAATCATTGCTACGACCCTCATGATACCGGAGTCCGTCTTGGAGCAGGCTCTTCAGAGAATCAGCGGAACAGAAGGGGGGATGCTGTGGAGCACCCGCATAGCCCATGACCGGATCGTTCTGACCCTGCGGGGATCGGATCAGCGGGAACGGCAGCGGATTTTATCAGGACTTCTCGAGTGTTTCGGTTCTGTTCGGATCCGCCGGGGCGACGTTCAACCGAGCCGTTTACTGTATGATGCCCTGCTGCAGAGGCAAGAGCGCATTGCCCTGGCAGAATCCTGTACCGGCGGCCTGGTTTCGAAGCTGCTTACCGATATCCCCGGAAGCTCGCAGGTATTCTGGGGAACGCTGGTTGCCTACTCGAATGAAGCCAAGCAAAGTTTGCTGGGAGTTTCCGAGAATGTCTTGAACGACTCGGGTGCCGTGTCTGCGGAGGTCGTCTCAGGCATGTCGGAGGGGCTGCTGCAGCGTACCCCCGTGGATCTGGGCGTGGCGGTTACGGGAATCGCGGGTCCGGAGGGAGGAACAGAGAGGAAACCGGTCGGGACCGTATGGATTTCCGCACGCTATCGCCGCGGCGGGGAGCTTTACCGTGGTTTCCACTTTCACGGCAATCGGGATTCTATCCGTCGACGCAGCGCCGTGGCCGCCCTCCTTCTTGCCGAGTGCGCACTGCTCGGTGTGGAACCGGATCTGGAGTATTGACACTCTGTTGTATTGTGGCTATATTGACAATGTATTCAGCGTTTCTTTTTTTTACAGCCTGAAAATGTTCTTGCCTTCTGAAGTAATGTTAACCAATAAGCATGCAATAGCATGGCAGATGCACCACTCTAGACGAACAAAAAAAGGCGTGCAAGAATAATCTATAACTGACTTCCATGGATCCGGCTATCAGCAGAATGTATAGGATCTCATCCCCAGCTCAAAAATTCTAACTGGAGCGACACATGGCAATAATTCGAAAGAGAAAGAAAGATAGTGAGACTGACGAAGTAAACGCACTGGAATCTTCTTCGGAGGACGGAAATGGTTCCGGCAATCCCGGCACGGATGCTCAACTGGTGGACTCCGTGAGCTCATCGCAAGATTCGTCGGTTGATCCTTCCGGGCAACCCGATGTGGCGGAGAAGGAAAGCTCGGCCAATAGAACACAAGCCCCGAAGTGGACCCAAAAGAAGAGAATACGGGTTGAGCTGATCAAAGAGGTGGATCAGCCGGAAGATCAGATTCCGGAGGTCGAAGTGCGAGAGCCTGCTGACGGCCCTCCTCCCGCTGAAGTGAAAGCCCCGGCTCCGCCGCCGGTGAAGGGAAGCGGACAGTCACGCCACAAACACGGCGGCAGGGAAGGATACAAAAGAGCCCAGGGTGAGGGCCGGGAGAAGCTCAACATCAATGACTTAACACTCATGAACATGCGGGAGCTCCGGCAGATGGCAACGGGGATGGAGATCAATCACGAGACCCTGATCTCGATGAAGAAG
>CAZBXU010000217.1:0-5512 GCA_964495755.1 uncultured Spirochaetaceae bacterium
TTTTCCTCCGCACTGTGAAACGTCCGTCCTTACGCTGACACGCGCAGATGTGGGTAAAGCCCAGAAAATCGAACGTCTCCGGCTTTCCTTCCCCTCGTTTTGCCCTGTTTTCAGCGGCAAAACGACCAAACTCTATCAGTCGGGTCTTCTCCGCATTCAGCTCCAGCCCAAACTTACACATGCGCTCCTCCAGAGCCTGGTGGAACGCTTCTGCATCGCTTCGGTACTGAAACCCCATGACGAAGTCATCTGCGTATCGCGCGATGTAGACCTCGCCTCTGGCATGGCGCTTCCGCCATGCCTGTACCCATAGATCAAGCACGTAGTGCAAGTAGATATTCGCCAGCAAGGGCGAAATCGTTGCACCCTGAGATGTCCCTACCTCTGTGCTCGACCACTCACCGTCTTCAGATACCCCGGCTTTCAGCCACTTGTGGATCAGCCGGAGTATCCTCTTGTCCCCGATGCGGTGCTCTATGAGCCTTTCCATCCAATCATGAACGATCCAATCAAAAAATCCTCGGATGTCCGCATCCAACAACCAGTTCACCTTCCGTTGTACGATAACTACCCAGATGGCATCCAACGCATTATGCTGGCTCCGACCAGGACGGAAGCCATAACTGAACCCAAGAAAGTCTTCCTCGTAGATCGCCTGCAACACCCACACCACTGCCAACTGGACGATCTTGTCCTCCAGCGCCGCGATGCCTAACGGCCTCAGACGGCCGTCTTCCTTGTGTATGTAGGTCCTCTTCGATGGTTGAGCTCTGTAGACTCCCCGGTGCACACGGTCGTGCAGGTCCTTCAGTCTTTCTTCCAAACCTGCGCCATACTCATGCCACGTCATGCCATCCACCCCCGGCGAGGCTTTCGGGTTCAGCGCTTTGTACGCCTCCCCTACTAGCTCCACCGTCACGTGGTGCAGCAGATTGGTGAACCTGAGACTCGAGTCTCCTCTCGCTGCCTTTCGCACTCGTTCCAGCCCCTGTGACACACCTTTCGGTTCGACGCAGGTACTTCCTCTTGGCTGTATCCTCGGTTTCCCGCTTCGTGCCCGTTTAGAGTTCGCCATATCTCCCCTTCCGACTCTGTGTTCGGGGTGTGCTGGACCACAACGAGTTCCCCTCAGCCAGGCTCACTTTCTTCCACCATCTCCTCCGGTCGTTGGCCGGTACCTCCGGTTGAGGACCTTTGTTCGACGGCATCTTCAGTACTATTGGCCTGTCCGACTGCCTGGTAGCGTACATACTGGGATTTCGGCCACAGACCTTCCCCAGTCGGACTGACCTCGGGACCACGTCAGTCGCATCCAGGCTCTCCCGGCTCCCGCTCATGGAGTATCTACGCATGCAGAGGGTCTTAGACTCCGTGGGCCGGTGCGCAACTCGCTTACCGCTACGTACCATGTTGTCTTCCCCTTCATCGCACCAGGTCGACGCTCCAGAAGGATGATTTCGGAGCTCCATACCTCGCCTGCGTATCCCCGCGCCAACGCTTCGCCGCCCCCTTACGGGTAGCCGACGCATAACTCGGGGCCGTAGCGGCTCGCTACACCTTACTACGTGGTGGACTTTCACCACCTGCTCCATGCCGGTTTCGTGCCGGCGCTTTCGCGATGTCCTCTTCCAGCCGCAAATCTTGTCATAAAAACAAGATTTGCGGCTGTCATCATAATAAGGCGAGCTGCAACTCCGGTTAGCCATAGGACCAGGGGGGCCGTGCACATGCTACGGCAAACCATCACCCGGCAATACAGGCGCTGCACCCCAACATAGGGTGCAGCACGATATATTTCTACTAGTAGGGGAACTCGACCCCGAGCTTGGCCACCTCGTCCTTGATCTTGCGGTACATGTCGTAGTGCTCCTGGGTCGGATTGGCTTTGGCCACATCGTAGCACTCCTGGTACTCCACACCCTTGGGAGCATCCCCGGCATTGGTTTCATACTTCGAGAGCAGCTTGAGGGCGATCTCGTTGGCCTGGCCGCGGGTCATTCCCTGGCGGGCCACCGCGTGTCCCACCTCCATGCCAAGACGGGCCTCCAGCGGCGTGGCTCGGTTGCGGAACTTATTCCGGGTGGAAGCCATCTCCCACAGGTGCCAACCGGTCACGACACTGACCAGGGCGTGGCAGGCGGTCTCGTAGAACAGCATCTCCGTCATGGGTCCGGCGTTGGCGAAACCGTTACTGGTATAAAGCAGCTTACTGTTCCGGGCCATGGCCTGACCGGCCACGGAGATCGGCCAGAGCAGTTCCCGGGTGGTGTTGGATCCCCAGTTGAGGTGAAAGGGGAAGTGCTGGTTGTACTGGGCGCCGTAGATACAGAGGCCGTTGAGACTGTAGGCCACCAGGGTAACGGCCACACCTTCCGATCCTCCGCACCAACCGCCGTAGATCGGTCCGGTCAGGTTGCCGGCGTAGCAGCCGTACTGGGCACAGTGAACAGCCCGGTTCAGCAGAGTGTCAGCGGTTTTGAACTCGGTGAGGGTGCCGATGATGCGGGAATCGGTGGTTCTGACGCCCCACTCGTTGTTGGATACCGCGATCTGACCGGTGTCGTGCTCCGCCGTTCCCACGGCCACGAAGAAGGTTCCGGGCCGTCCGACCTGCTTGGCGGCCAGGCGCATCTTGTATATGTGCTCGGTACAGCCGTTGATCTCGAAGGGGCTGGCCGAGCGAATCAGCTGGCCCATCGACTCCTCCAGGATCGGGGCGCAGAAACCGTCCAGCAGGGGTTCCTTCAGGAAGGCCAGGCAGTAGGAGTAGAACAGTTCCTCCGAACATATGCAGTCGGGGGAGAAGATACAGAAGGGAGGCTCGGTGTCCTCGACACTTCTGTGCTTCCACAGCACCGCATCCTTGCCGGCGCCGACCCAGTAGCGATCCGAAGTCGCGTACAGGGCTTCCTTGATCTCCTCATCGGAGAGCTTGATGATCCGGTGGGTGTCGGTGTTGTACAGCCCCACCTCCCGGAACAGCTCCCAACCGGCCTGCCAGATACGGTCGGCCATCTTGTCGTCCGCCGGAACAGGGGTCTTGGGATCGTACTTGATCTCGTACTTCTTGACGATCTCCCGCAGCTTGGGCGCGAAGATCTTGGGCAGGAAGTCGTCCTCGTCGCAGAAGGGGCCGGTGTTGGAGCGGCCCTGGATCTCCCACAGTCTGTATGGATTGCTCATATCTATTTCCTCCTCTATTTCTTCAACAAGCCGGAGAGCAATTTGGCGGCGGAACCCGCGTCCGGAGCGTACAGGTCTGCACCGATCTGCTCGGCCCATTCCGGTGTGGTCGGCGCCCCGCCGATCACCACTTTGTACTTGTCCCGCTTGCCCTTCTCCTTGAGGATGTCGATGATCTCCTTCTGATGGGGCATCGTGGTGGTCATCAGAGAAGAGGCCCCGATGATGTCCGCCCCGAAGCTTTCCGCCTCTTTGATAAAGTCAACCGGGTCGCCGTCCACTCCGACGTCCTTGACCTGGAAGAAGCCGGCCTCAAGCATCAGCTTGACGATATTCTTGCCTATCGCGTGCAGGTCTCCCTTGACCGTACCGAGAACCACCTTGCCCTTGGGTTCGCCCCCGCCGCCCTTCTTTAGGTGGGGAGTCAATATCTCCACGACTTTGGACATGGCCTCCCCGCTCATCATCATTTCGGGCAGAAAGATCTCCAGTCGGGCGAACTTCTCTCCGATTTCGTTCATCACCTCGGTCAGGGCGGCGATAATCTCGAGGGGATTAGTTCCTCCGTCCACGAGTTTCTGAACCAGGTCTTTTCCCTTGTCCTGGTCTCCCGTCTCCACGGCTTTGCAAAGGTCTTGAAGTAACATATCTCGTCTTCCCTTCCTCTTTCAAATTTTCTTCGGTACTATCTACCGTAAACGAGCGAAACCTCGCTCGGTTGCTTTCTTGGCTGTGCGACAGGGCATCTATCCGACTCTTATCCTTCCCGACACTTCTCATCGCCCACCCCTTTATTTGCCCAATACCTTGGTCAGGGCTGCTACAAACCCCCGGTTCTCCTCCATGGTGCCGAAGGTTATTCTGGCGAAGGTCGGGTGCTTCCACAGTGTTCCCGGACGAATCAAATATCCCCGTTCCAGTAGAGCTTGGGCGGCCTCTTTGGCATCGACCTTCAAATCCACGAACATGAAGTTGGTTTGGGTCTCAGCGTAGGACAACCCCAGCCTGTCGAAGCTTTTGCAGAGAAATCTCTTGCTCTCCCCGTTGTTGGCCAACACTTTGCTCTTGAACTCATCATCATCCACTGCCCCGAGGGCTGCCGCTTCGGCGACCCTGGAGACGGGAAAAGGTTCCCGCACCCGTTCCATCACCGCGGTCAGCTCCGGGGAGGCCAGGGTGTAGCCTATTCTCAGTCCGGCGATCCCGTAAAGCTTGGAGAAGGTGCGCAGGGCCACGACGTGCCGTCCCTCCCTGATGTAGTCTATAGCGTCGGGATACTCCTCATCGTCGACAAACTCGAAGTAGGCCTCGTCAAGGATCAGGACCACGTGATCCGGGAGCGCCTCCACGAAGGCATTCAGTTCTTTCTTCCTTACAATGGTCCCCGTGGGGTTGTTGGGGTTGCAGACGAAAACCAACTTGGTTCGAGGCCCGATCTCCTCCGCCATGGCCCTCAGGTCGTGGACATGATCTTTGAGGGGCACCTCGACAGGCACGGCTCCCATGGTCCTGGCCACGATCCCGTAGACGGGAAAAGAGGGATAGGCGACAATGACCTCGTCCCCCGAGTTCAGGAAGGCATAACCGATGATGCGCAAACAGTTATCCGCTCCGTTTCCGAAAATGATCATATCTTCGCCGATGCCGAGTCTGGCCGCGACTTTGCGCTTCAGGTAGGTACAGGGACCCTGGGGATAGCGGTTTACCTTGTGGATCTCCGCCTTCATCGCCTCCACCGCTTTGGGGGAGGGACCCAGGGGGTTCTCGTTGGTGGCCATGAGAGCGAGAGACTCCAGTCCCAAATCGGCCTGTATCTCCTCGATCGGCTTTCCCGTCGGCCAGGCATTAATGGACAACACCCCGTTTCGTACCAGTTTTTGCAAGTTCTTCACCTTAAGCCTCCATTTTGTTGGCCACGACCCGTTCGGAAATCATCCGAGCGGTGTTGGTGACCAAACGCCACAACTCCCTGATCCGTTTGTCGTCCATTCGCTGAGCCGGCACAGTCGCACTGACAGCGGCGATCACCCTCCCCCTTGCATCCCGGATTGGGGCGCCGACACAGCGGATGCCCGGAAAGGTCTCTTCGTTGTCCAAGGCAAAGCCCTGTTTGCGAATACTGGCAAGCTCCTTAATCAGTTTTGGGATTTCGTCGATCGTATTGGGGGTGAGCTTTTTCAGCTTTCCCTGGCCGAGAATCCCCTTGAGCTCGCTTTCGGACAGGTCAGCCAGAAGAATCTTACCCATCGATGATGCGTAGGCAGGATTGCGACCTCCTACTCGGGTCGCTACGGTAAGGATCTGCCCCTGTCCCTTCTTCTCCAGATAC
>CAZBXU010000218.1:0-5494 GCA_964495755.1 uncultured Spirochaetaceae bacterium
AGGGCTAGCAGATTGGTCTGATCGGCGATTTCGTTGATCAGATCGAGGGAGGCATCCATCTGTTCGGCGGCCTCGTGGATATCGGCGATTTCAACGATCATTCGCTGCATGGTCTGATTCCCTTGGTTGGAAACATCCACGGTCTGTTTGATCGAGTTGGTGGAACGGCTCGTGGATTCCGTGATGCCCCCCATCGCCGCCTTCAGGTTCTCCGCAGAGGTAGCGATATGTTCGATGCTTTTTGCCTGATTATGAGCCCCGCTCGAGAGGATATTGGATATTCGATCTAGGTTGTTCACAAACTCATCCAGGTTCATTACAGAGATCTGCACGATTTCCATAGCCATACGCAGACGCCGGGAGGATCGAGCCAGGTCTTCTGTGACCATATTTTCTCGTAGCAATCGGTCAAAGGTCAACGTCGTGACCCACATAGCGATCCCCGACAGCAACACCACTCCCGGAATATAAACCGGATATCCCATTCGGGAACTCGAACCGTTGATGAGGAGATGAAGGACGATAACGACTCCCGAAAAACTAAAGGAGAAGACTGCGCTTGATATTGCATGGGAAGGCTTCACTTTGGCGCTTGAGATTACAATCGGAACAAAGAAGTAGATCTCCGCCAGCACAAGCGCAAGATCCCGAATTCCCTCCGCGGGAAAAACGAGAAACAGGCCGAAAAACGCCCCCGCCCCAATGGCATCGAGGGCATTCGAGAGATGCCCGAGTCGCTCGTGAAAAGAATTCCGCCCTATAAGAACGAGCAGGATAATCGAATATCCCACCACCAGCAGGAGGGCAAGGAGGGCAATAAGGTGATCGATGGTAACCGAGATTAACGGATTGCGGCAAGAAATCAATAGTGCGAAGAGGCCAAAGAAATAGATGATCCGGACAACGGCAGTCCTCTTTTCGACCTTCACCACCTGGGCGAAGACGATACTCGTAACCCCCTCTACCATAAGCTAATACTTATATGATATCATCAGTTTTGTAAACAGGCGTAGCACCCGAACAGGCGTAGCACCCGAACAGGCGTAGCACCCAAACAGGCGCAGCAGCCAAACAGGCGCAGCGGCAAGCTTGGTCCAGACGCAGCACCCAAACAGGTTCATGAAAGATAGTCATATTCAGGATCTCTTCAACAGAGCCCTGGAAGCGGGGCGGAATCGAGACTACCATCAGGCGATTGAATTGCTCCAAGAGATCCTGGTGCAGAGCGATCAGATGCCGGCAGCCCTGCTCTATCTCGGCCGAGCCTACCACGCCTCTGGAGATTTCAACAGGGCCATTCAAGCACTGCAATTCTTCCTGAAACTCCAACCGGATTCAGCGGAGGGGCATTTTTTCCTGGGCCGAGCCTATTTCACTCTCGGTCTGTTCAACCACGCCTTCGAGTATCTGAAAGATTCTACGCGTTTAGATGGATCCTTCGTGCCCGCTCTCGGCCTGCTGGGATTGACCCTGCTCAAACGCGGCCGCCCTCAGGCGTCGATCGCCGTTTTCGAGAAAGCCCTTGCACTGGAGCCGGACAACAGAAGCATCTTCACCGGCTATTTGAACGCTATGCTGACCTATGCGATCCGCCTGTTCTACAGACATAGCTACGAGGAAGCCCGGGATACCCTGCTGTTCATCCGCAAGCATCGCCCCGACAGCCTGGTAGCCCATCTCTATCTGGCCAGCATCTATCGCGAGTTGGGGGATGCCGATCTATCCCTATTCCACTTCGAAGAAGCCGCTCATCTGGCTCCCAAAGACCCCGTGCTTCATCTGCAAAAAGCGGTTATCCACCTGCAAAAAGGGAATAATCCCGCCGCCTTTGAAGAGATGGCTCGGGCCATGAATCTATTAGGCAGAGAGAAGATTTCCTCCCAGGATGTTCAAAGTCTTCTCCGACTCATGACCATTGTGCTGTTCCAAAACCATCGGCATCGGGAAGCTCTTGAAAGTGCCCGCCGAGTTCTGCGCCACTCGTATCGCGATGCAGACATGCACGCCATTATGGCGGAATCTTTCAGCAAACTTGGCGAGCTGAAAAAAGCGAAGAACCACTACCTTCGCGCATTGGAACAGGGAAAAAACCGGCTGGAGTTCAGGTACGGGTTGGCCGCAGTGCTGTGGGAACGTGGCGAGTACAAGGAGCTCAACTCCCTGCTGAATCGGATCCTGCGTGCCCAGCCGGAAGACAATTTTGCCCTCTATTACCGGGCCTTGAGCCTACCCCATCTGGCCGACGATTTCCAACAGACGATTCCGGTTCTCCAGGAGCAGATCCGCCGCAGTGGGCCGGATCCGCACCTGATGAATGCTCTCGGGCAGGAGTATATGCGCGCGGATCTCCCCGATCTGGCGGAGGGATGGTTTCAGCGAACTCTAGATCGGGTTGCCAACTTTGAGCAGGCTTTGCTCCGGCTTATCGAGATCTACCTGCGCCTGGGAAAAAGGAGCAACCTCCGGCGCGCGTACTCAGAATACCTGCGTCACTACCCGGACAATTTCGAGATCCGCAAGGATTTCGCTCAGTTTCTCTATTCTCAGGCGAGCTATGCTCAGGCTTGCACCCAGGTCGAAAAGATCCTTCCCTATGAGCCGAAAAACACGGAGTATCGGATCATGCTGGCCCACAGCTATCGAGAGACGAAGAAGTTTCCCGAAGCCATTCTCCTGTACAGGGAGCTTATCCTTGAGACACCGAAATCACTGGATCTGGTCAAACCTCTCGTGTTCTGCCTCGAGGAAAGCGGCAGCCGTGAGACGGTGATTCTGATTCTTGAAAAGGCAATCAAACTGTTCAAGGACGATCCCTGGCTGCAGCTTCGCTTGGGATCGCTGTATATGGCCCAGGGACATTTGGAAAAGGCGGCAAAAATCTTTCGCAGCGTCATCTCCCTCGATCCGAATAACTGGCAGGCCCACAGCAGTTTAGGAAAGATTTACGGTAAGATGGGGAACAATCAGTTCGCCGAGCGCTTCGTGAAGAGGGCCAAAGAACTGAAACAGGCCCAATCCGGGGCCGAGGAAGGCGGCAGAGGCCGGAAAAGTTCCCATGGGCAGAAGAAAAATAGTTGAAATAACGAGCCTTTACTCCGTTCTAGTATAACAGAGACTGAAAGTCACAGGAGGAACCGCAAAATATGGCTGTCAAAGCACTCGATCTTTTTAGAGCCTTCGCCGAGGGGAAATTACCCTTTGAAGGTGGGTATATCATATCATCGTTTTTTCAGGAAACCTCGGCATACTCGAAATACGAAGTCGTCGCCTACAACAGTGTGAAGACGATCTACCCCACAGAGGAGGGACTGCTTTTCCAGGCGGACGGAAACAAGCTGTTCGTTCTGGCGGAACCGGCCAATTACACGAATAAGCATATCGAACCGTACACCCGCGATACGGCCTACCAGATTCCCCACCGCTTCAGCGAGGTGGAAACCGCGGTGGCTAGAAACCAAACCCGTGTCATGGTGAGCCGGGAAGCGGTGATGACCTACTCGTCCTTCACCATCATCAAGCCTACGGGCATCAATTTCGCTCTGATTTTCTACAACGTCGAAGATGTACTGGAATCGATCGAGACCTTTTTTCAGAAGACTCTGAGTGGAGAAGCCGCAGTGCCCAAGGCGGACGCCGCCAAAGCTGCGAAACTGATCGTGAAGGGACTCAATAAATTTACGATCTGGCAGGACACGCCCTAACCGGGTAGGTTAACCGGGCGGAAAACCCCCCTTTTCCTTACCGATTTGCCCTGAGTATCCCTAACTATCGCCGCCGGACGCCTTCTCGATGTTGACCTGGGCTATGGTCAGAGCCGCGATCGGTACGGAGTAGGAGGAACAGGAAACGTAGTCCAGCCCCGCCTCCATGCAGAAGCGTATGTTCTCCGGAATCGCTCCGTGCTCGCCGCATAATCCTGTAACCAGGTCCGGTCGGGTCAGACGGCCTCTTCGTGCAGCCAGCTCGACCAGTTCCTTCACGTATGGGTTGAGAATCTGGAAGGGATTTCCGTCCAACACGTCGAACTGGGTATAATCGGGCATGAAGGAGTTGAAGTCGTCCCTGGATAACCCCAGCGTGGTCTGGGTCAGGTCGTTGGTGCCGAACGAGAAAAACTGGGCGTAGCGGGCAATCTCTCCGGCGCCCAGGGCAGCCACGGGAAGCTCGATCATGGTGCCGATCTTGTAATCGACTTTGGTGGCCTTCGCAGCCGCGCGGACTTCCTCCTCCACATCGACCAGTCCGCGGATAAATCCACCCTCGATCTTCTTTCCGTACACCATGAGCTTCAGCTCGCTCTCGTTCATGATGATCGGGATCATGATCTCCGGATGAACGGGGACCTTCTCCTTCTGCAGCTTGTAGACCGCCTCGAAGATGGCTCGAATCTGCGTCTCGTAGATCTCGGGAAAGGAAACGGCGATGCGGCAACCCCGATGGCCCAGCATGGGGTTGAACTCGGCCAAACCGTCGCAGCGGGCACGAACCTCCCGCTCCGAGATCGCCTTTCCGCCCTGGCTGGACTTTAAATGAGCGATGAACTTCTTCATCTCCTCATCATTGTGAGGGAGAAACTCGTGCAGCGGAGCATCGAGAAGCCGAATCGTCACCTCATGAGGGCTCATCGCCTTAAATATTTCGTAGAAATCGGCCTTCTGGAACCCCTGAAGCTTCTTCAGAGCCGCTTTTCTTTCCTCGAGAGTATCCGACAGGATCATCTCCCGGAAGATGTTGATCCGCTTTTCGTCGAAGAACATGTGCTCGGTCCGGCACAAGCCGATCCCGGCGGCCCCGAAGCTCTTGGCCAGCCGCACATCCCTCGGCGTGTCGGCATTGGCCCGTACATGGAAGGCGGAAATATCGAGGTGCTTCTGCACCAGCTTGTTGAACTCCAGCAAGCCCGAATCCTTCGGATCCGGCTCGATCAGCTCGGCGGTCCCCAGATAGATCGCCGGATCCCCGTAGTAGGGTACATTGAGAGTGAGATAGTCTCCTTCAGAAATAGTCACATCCCCGACCGTGGCCTTCTTGCCCCGGATTCGAAGCTCCGGCTTCACCAGGGAGACTTTTCCGTACTGGCGGGCTACGACCGAGGCGTGGGCCGAGTATCCTCCCTCGTTGGAAAGGACCCCGGTGGCAACCTCGATAGCCTTCACGTCTTCGGCAAAGGTTGCGGGCATACACAGGATTAAACGGGTATCCTCACCCTTGAGCTGAGCATCCTTATAAGCGTTCATCAGCCCTTCTGTGGTAAAGAACACCCGGCCGATGGCCGCACCCGGGGCGCCGGTGATTCCACCGTCCAAGGCCTTCATCTTGGTCACAGAATCGGGGTTGATCACCGGGTGCAGGATCTCGTTGAGCTGCTGCGGCTTCACGGTAGAAACTACATATCTGTCGTCCACCACCTTGCGGTTGTATAGATCGAGCAGCGTTTGAATCTCCGACTGGGTGGACTTGATCATCACCGCCCGCTGATCGATCAGCCAGAGCT
>CAZBXU010000219.1:0-5380 GCA_964495755.1 uncultured Spirochaetaceae bacterium
GATGGTACTGCCCCGTTTGTGGGTGGGAGAGTAGGTCGTTGCCAGGTATTTTTTTGTCCTGAAAATGATCCGATGCAGTGATATCCTCTCTATCGTGAATAAATGAACGGAAGCACGATCAGGAGGACGTCGATGCTATCGATTACGAAAAACTAGATGCCCTCAACATCCCCGAGTATCCTCGCCGTGTTTTTTTATTACACCTTTCCTGTAATCCCGGTAAATGCGATAATGGTGACGGTGCCAATCGCGTTTATCGGGGTTTCAGTTTGTTGACACGTTATCGAAGGGAATACATTGATCCCGTGTCCACACGGGAACCGGCATCATGATGGGGAGGGGCCGTAAGAGTTGAGAAGAGTTCTGCAGTCAGAAAAGCTATTTCTCTTCTCCTACTTCCTGGCAGTTATCGCCTTCGGAACGGTCGTTCTCTATCTCCCCTTTTCCTGGGGCGGGCCGGGACGGCTTCACTTCATCGATGCTCTGTTTACTGCAACCTCCGCCGTCTGCGTGACCGGGCTTATAACCGTGGACACTTCAACATACACCACTGTGGGACAGGCGGTGATTCTCCTCCTTATTCAGGGCGGCGGACTGGGAATCATCACCTTCAGCACGATCTACCTGGCTCGGCCGCGGGGAAGAATATCCCTGGTACGCCACAGGGTCATCCGCGGCTACTACTTGGAGTCGGCCGGGCTGGGTACGGTGAATATTGTCCGGCGAATCGTTGCCGTCACACTCGGCTTTGAATTGATTGGAACGTTGATCCTGTATCAGGCCTTCCGAGCCGCCGTGACAGAGAGGAGGCTATTCGTCAGCCTCTTCCATGCGATCTCCGCCTTCTGCAACGCCGGGTTCTCGCTGTTCTCCAACAATCTTGAGGGCTATACAACGAACGTTGCTGTAAACCTAACAGTCATCGCTTTAGTGGTGTTTGGCGGTTTGGGATTCGTCGTGCTCCAGGATGTCGCCGCCACGATCGTAGTCGAAAAGAAACACTTAAGCCTGCACAGCAAGATCGTTTTCCTTATGACCGGGATTCTCGTAGTCGCCGCCGCCGGCCTGTACCTGGCCTTTGAAGCCGGCCGTAGCATGGCCTCTCTCACACCTGTTCAGAAGATCATGGCTTCCCTGTTTCAAGCGGTGACCCCCCGCACCGCGGGCTTCAACACAATTCCCCAGAGCCGCCTGTCCACACCCTCCAAGACCATGACAATGCTTCTTATGTTCATTGGCGGCGGCTCCGGTTCTATTGCGGGTGGAATCAAGGTCAACACCTTTTTCATCGTGCTGCTGATGGTTTTTCAGGGACCGGATTCGCGGGGCGAGGTTACCGTATTCAAGAGAAAAATCGCCGGTTCCCGGATCTTCTATGCCACCATGTTCATGCTCAAAGCCCTGCTGCTTCTGTTTGCCGGCCTCTTCGCTCTGACTGTCACAGAGATGTGGTTTGCCAAGCACCAGGTCGATGTGTTTTCCCTCATCTTTGAGACTTTTTCAGCCTTCGGCACGGTCGGGCTGTCCCTCGGGGCCACGCCAACCCTGACGGCCGTCGGCAAACTCGTGCTCATCGTCACCATGTTTATGGGACGAATCGGTCTCCTGGCCCTGGCCATTCCGCCAGCCAGGCACTATCCTGTCCACCTGCTGGACTATCCTCAAGGGGAGGTACTGATCGGATAATGAAACAATTTGCCATCATAGGCCTGAGCCGCTTCGGCCGTCGTTTGTTGGAGGAGTTCCTGGCAACGGACGCGGAGATAATCATTATAGACAAAGACAGAGACGTGATCGAGCTGTACAAGGACAAGGTTGCCTCCGCCTACATTGCCGACGTTCTCAACGAGGAGATCATCCGCAAGCTCATCCCGCCGTCTATCGACGCGGCCATCGTCGATCTTGGAGATCGGATCGAGGCTTCGATCTTGGTAACAAACTACCTGAAGAAGCTGGGAGTGAAGGAGATCATTGCACGATCCGAGGGCATTGAGCATGGAGAGATCCTCGAACTGGTAGGAGCAACGAAGGTTGTTTTTCCCAATCAGGAGGCGGCCAAGCGGATCGCGCCGTTTCTGATTTCTTCTCAGATTTTCAGTTATCTTCCCATCAGCGCCGGGCTGGTAATCGCCGAAGTCAAGGTTCCTGAGAAGTTTTATGGAAAAAGCCTGGTCGAAGTGGACATGCGCCGCCAGTACAACCTGAACGTGATCGCCTACCGCAAGCTGGACAAGGAGGAGTACTTCTTCTATGCCCCCGAGTATCGTATCCAGGGAGACGATATCCTTCTGGTCGGGGGAAGGGAGGAGGATATCGACGCCTTCACCGAAGAGAAGCTCCCGATTGGCAGAAGGAGAATCACAGGGTTGTTCCGTCGGTTTTTCTCGCGCAAACCTTGATGGACACCTCCGACCGGTCTGCCGCCCTGTCCACCGCAGGGATCGTTCTCATCTCGCTCTTCATTGCCGCCCAGATCATCTCGGATGTATCCAGTCTGAAAATTGCCGTTCTTTTCGGGTTGTCCGTCGATGCGGGGACTTTCATCTATCCGATCACCTTCACCCTGAGAGACCTGATCCACAAGCGGCTGGGGAAACAGGCCGCCCGGCTGGTAATCCTGTTAGCCGGGGGGATCAATCTCTTCATGGCCGCTTTTTTCGCATTTTCCGCCTGGTTGCCCGGCGATCCCTCCTGGGGACTGGCTGGAGAGTTTTCCAGGGTACTGGGGCCCGTGTGGCGGATCGTGATCGCCAGTATCGCCGCAGAAATAGCCGCCGAGCTGGTAGATACTGAAGTTTATCAGCTCTGGGTCACCCGGATCACCCGCCGCCACCAATGGGCCCGGGTCCTGATCAGCAACGCGGTGAGCGTGCCCTTGGACAGCCTGATCTTCTGCTGGGCAGCTTTCGGGGGAGTTCTTCCGCCGGCAACGGTCTGGTCGATTTTCCTTGCCAACCTGATCTTGAAAGGGGTGGTAACGGTGTTGAGCATTCCCGGCATATATCTCGTGCGGGAAAGTTCGGAGATATGAATGCCTTGCCAAGCCGGGACATTCCTTTTATACTGAGGTGTATTCCCACATCAATTCATAAAGGATGACTTCATGGCACGAAAAATGGTAACAATCGACGGCAATACGGCCGCATCCTATGTGGCCCATGCCACGAACGAAGTAATCGCCATCTACCCGATTACACCTTCCTCCGCCATGGGAGAGTTCGCGGACGAGTACTCCGCCAACGGGAGGAAAAATATCTTTGGGACTATTCCCGTAGTGGTAGAAATGCAATCAGAAGCGGGAGCCGCCGGTGCGGTACACGGATCCCTGGTTACAGGAGCGCTGACGACCACCTTCACCGCCTCTCAAGGCCTGCTGCTCATGATTCCAAACATGTTCAAGATTGCCGGCGAGCTTCTGCCGACGGTGTTCCACATCGCCGCCCGGGCCGTGGCAACCCAAGCCCTGTCCATTTTCGGAGATCACAGCGACGTCATGACCGCCCGGTCAACCGGATGGGGTATGCTTGCTTCCGGTTCGGTTCAGGAGGTCATGGACTTCACACTTATCTCCCAGGCTGCGACCCTGGAAGCCCGGGTCCCCTTCCTGCACTTCTTCGACGGCTTTCGCGTTTCCAGCGAAGTGGCCAAAGTCGAGCAGCTGACCTACGAGGATATGCAGGCCATGATCGATCCCGAGCTGGTCCGAGCCCACAAAGCCCGTGGAATGAGTCCCGACAGGCCGGTGCTCAAGGGGACCTCTCAGAACCCGGACGTGTTCTTCACCGCCCGGGAAGGGGTGAACAAGTACTACCTGGCTGCTCCGAAGATCGTGGAAAAGGCGATGGACAAATTCGCCAAGATCGTCGGCCGGCACTACCACCTCTTCGACTATGTGGGTGCCCCGGATGCGGAGCGGGTCGTGATTATGATGGGCTCCGGTGCGGAGGCTATGGACGAAACCGTGGCCTATCTGGTCGGCAAGGGGGAAAAGGTCGGACTGATCAAGGTCCGTCTGTTCCGTCCGTTCAGCATCGAGCACTTCGTGAAAGCAATCCCTGAGACGGTGAAGGCTATCGCCGTGTTGGACCGGACCAAGGAACCCGGGGCCATAGGGGAGCCCCTGTACGAGGACGTGTGCACCGCCATCGGAGAGGCGATGATCGGCAACGGGACGAAGCTGAAGGGCTATCCGGCGACCGTCGGCGGCCGCTATGGTCTTGGCAGCCATGAGTTCAACCCCGGTATGGCCAAGGCGGTTCTGGATAATCTAAAAGAGGAGACACCGAAAAATCACTTCACCATCGGCATCCGGGACGATGTGACCAATACCAGTCTGGAGTGGGACGAAGATTTCTCCACGGAAGCCGAGGGCGTGCACCGGGCTCTTTTCTTCGGACTCGGCGCCGACGGCACCGTTGGAGCCAACAAGAACTCGATCAAGATCATCGGAAAGGCCACGGACAACTATGCCCAGGGCTACTTCGTCTACGACTCGAAGAAATCCGGAGCCCGTACCGTTAGCCATCTTCGCTTCGGCAAGCAGCCTATCAAGAGCTCCTATCTCATCCAGAAGGCCAACTTCGTGGCCTGCCACAAGTTCAGCTTTTTAGAAAAGTTCGATATGCTCTCCACCGCCGAGAAGGGGGGGACCTTCCTGCTGGCCTCCCCCTTCGGTAAAGACGAGGTCTGGGAGCACCTGCCGGTCGAGGTCCAAAAACAGATTATCGACAAAAGCTTGAGATTCTACGTGATCGATGCTCTCAAGATCGCCGAAGAGGTCGGTTTGGGCGGCAGGATCAATACCATCATGCAGACCGCCTTCTTCCTGATTTCGGGCGTCCTACCGGAGGAGCAGGCTGTGAAGCTGATCGGGGATGCCGTAAAGGATACCTACGGGAACAAGGGCCAGGACATCGTAGATATGAACACGCGGGCCGTAGAGGCCGCCCGCAAAGCGATCGAAGAGGTGGACTACCCGAGGCAGACCGAGGGGGACATCCACATGGTGCCCCTGGCTCCGGAGGATGCTCCGTCCTTCGTCAAGGAAGTGATCGGAGAGATAATCGCCGGGCGGGGGGAGTCGCTGCCCGTTTCCAAGCTGCCCGACGATGGGACCTACCCTACGGGAACCACCCAATACGAAAAACGCAACGTCGCCGAGGATATCCCGGTTTGGGAACCGGATATCTGTATTCAGTGCGGCGAGTGCTCCCTGATCTGTCCCCACGCGGTCATCCGCATCAAGGCCTATGATCCGAAGCATCTAAAGAAAGCGCCCTCTGCCTTCAAATCCGCCGACGCCCGGGGAAAAGAGTTTGCGGGAATGAAGTTCAGTGTTCAGGTATCCCCCGAAGATTGTACCGGCTGCGGTTTGTGCGTG
>CAZBXU010000220.1:0-5353 GCA_964495755.1 uncultured Spirochaetaceae bacterium
CTCAGGCTTCCGCCGGTGGGACCTTTCCGGGTCATTATGGCAGTTGCGTCCACCACGGTAAGGTCGCTCTTCACCGCCATGTTGATGTCGGAAATGGCCTGATGAATATCCCAGTGCCAGCGGGAGCGGTTGTCCCCGCTGATACCCATCAGATTCTTCATGCCGATCGTCAGTCCCGCCGTAGAGTGCTGCTTGGCCACGGGTAGATTGATAAAGGCGTCGGACTCAAGAATGTACTTGTTGACCAGGGTTTCCTTCAGGTAGACCCCTCCGGCCACGGATATTTTTTTGTACAGCTTGGAGCTGACATTGTCCACGTACAGGACCTTGGCGCCGGCCTCTTCGGCGGCCTGCTGAATACCTGAGGTTATATAGCTCAGCTTGGGGTTGCTCACTGTGCGATCGAACACGTATACCTTGGAGGCTCCCGCTTGATAGCAGAGATCAACGATCGTCCGCACCACGAGGGGATCGGTGGTGGCTTTGTATTGGGGCGGAGAGTTGAAGGCGATGTTCGGTTTCACCGCCACAACATCTCCGCCTCCGATATAACGTCCGATCCCGCCCACTATCTCGACAGCCTGCTTTACCGCGGCTTCGATGTTGGTGGATCTGACGACTCCGACTTCGGTGCTTGCCCCGATATCGAGAGGGAACAGGCGCCGGGCCGCCAGGCCGAAGGAGGCAGCGGCCATGGTTTTCAGAAAATCTCGTCGCTTCATGTCGAATATCATAGTTAATTGGTCATCTTCTATCAACGGGGATTGAAATGCGAACAAAATTTTGCTTTGACACATCGAGGACGGGAACGTAGAATAGGAGCAGCCGTATGGATGCGTATGAATACATCGTAAATATATCCAAGGATTTCATCACCCTGATCAACCGGGACTACGTTTACGAGATCGTGAATGACTCGTACTGCACCGAGATGGGACGGAGCCGGGAAGAGATCATCAACCGCAGTGTGGCGGAAATCTGGGGCAAGGAGAAGTTCGAAAACTCACTCAAACGCTACCTGAATCAGTGCTTCGAAGGCCGGGAGGTTCACTACATCGACACCTTCAAATTCGGTCCCTTCGAGAAGTACATGCACGTGTCTTACTATCCCTACCGGGAGAACGATGAGACTACCCATGTGGCCGTATTTTCCCACGACATCACCTCGGTTGGGGAGATAGAATCCAAGCTCACAAACTATGAATATCGAGATGCGGTTACCGGACTTTTCAACCGCAGGTCCCTGGACGTGATCCTCGACAAGGAGATCGAGAAAGCAAAACGGTCGAAGTATGAAAAACTGAGGGCGGTTTTGTTTGTAAGCCTGGAAAATCTGGCCAAGGTGAACCAGGTCTACGGCCACGAAATCGGGGACCTGCTGCTGGAGAACAGCGGTCTGCGCATCCGCCGCACCCTCCGCAGCAGCGATTTCGTGTTCCGTTTTGCCGGCAGCGAGCTGGCGGCGATTCTGACAAATATTGCCAAGAATACGGACGCCGGTAAGGTTGCCCAGAAGATCTACAACAACGTAGCCGTTCCCTACCGCTTCAAAGAGACGGATATCAATATCACCTGTCATATCGGAATCGCTCTGTATCCGGACGACGGGGCGGATAAAAGCACAATCGTCCAAAAAGCCGCCTCTGCACTGGCCGAGGCGAAGAAGAGGAACATGGATTTCCTTCTCTTTGATGCGTCTCTTCACGAGCAGGCCGTGGCTCGGCTGGGTTTGGAAAGTCAGATTGCCAAGGCCTTCGAGAAGGGGCAGTTCGAGCTGCACTACCAGCCGGTGGTGGACACAAACGGCAAGATCCATGGGGCGGAAGCCCTGATTCGCTGGAACCATCCCGAGCGGGGTTGCATCCCGCCAATGGACTTCATCCCCATAGCCGAGGAGACGGGTCTGATCATCCCCATAGGCCGTTGGGCACTGTTTACAGCCTGCCGCCAGATTTCCGCCTGGATGAAAAACCACAAGCTCTACGTATCGATCAATCTGTCCGCCAAGGAATTCTCCGACTCGACCCTCCTGGAAGCGATCCAGAAAGCGATCAAACAGTCCCAAGACTTCGATCCGGCCTATCTCAAATTGGAGATCACCGAAACCAAATGTATGGACGATCCCGAGAAGACGATCAAGCAGATGCAATCCCTTCTCGATATCGGGGTAGAGACGTTCATCGACGATTTCGGTACGGGATACTCCTCCCTCGGCTACCTGAAACGGCTTCCCGCCGTGACTCTGAAGATCGACAAGCTGTTCATCGATGCTCTGGAGGAGAGCCAGGATGAGCAGGACTATCTGACCCATATCATCCGAACGGTAAAGAGCAGAAAGAAGAAGGTCCTGGTAGAGGGGGTGAGCAGCAGAGAGCAATTCGAGCTCCTCAAGGCCATGGCCTGCGATCAGATGCAGGGCTATCTGTTCAGCAAACCTGTACCGGCAGAGGAATTTGAAAAGCTGCTCGCCCGGGATTCCCTGCTGTAGGTATCAGGAGGATTCGATGCCGGTTTTTGAAATGCCCCTGGAGGAGCTCCGCAGCTACCGGGGAATCAATCCGAAACCTGAGGATTTCGAGGAGTATTGGCGGCGAGCTCTGGAGGAGCTTGAAGGGACGGACGGTGAGGTTGAGCTGATTCCCACGGGGTTTCAGAGCACTGCCGCCCAGTGCTTCGACCTGTATTTCACGGGCGTGGGGAGCGCCCGCATCCATGCCAAGTATCTGCGCCCCAAAGAGATCGGGGCGCCTCATCCGGCGGTGCTTCTGTTTCACGGGTACACGGGCAATTCGGGGGATTGGCAGGACAAACTCTCCTTCATATCCCAGGGATTCTCCGTGGCCGCTCTGGATTGCCGCGGGCAAGGCGGTCAGTCCGAGGACAGAGGCGCCGTGGTGGGAAACACCCACCGAGGTCATATCATACGCGGACTGGACGACCATCCGGACAAGCTTCTCTTCCGCCAAATTTTCCTCGACACAGCTCAGCTGGCCCGGATTGTCATGGGCTTCGAGGAAGTGGATGAAACTAGAATCGGTACGCACGGCGGCTCCCAAGGCGGTGCGCTCAGTCTGGTATGTGCCTCCCTGGAACCGAAAATCAAAGCCTGTTCCACCGCCTTTCCCTTTCTCTGTGATTACCGGCGGGTTTGGGAGATGGACCTGGCCGAAAGGGCCTACGAGGAGCTGAAGATCTACTTTCGCCTGTTCGATCCGACCCATGCCAGGGAGCAGGAGGTGTTCCGCACCCTCGGCTATATCGATGTACAGAACCTGGCGCCCTGGATCGAAGCGGACGTGCTGATGGGTACCGCCCTGATGGATCAGACCTGCCCGCCCTCAACCCAGTTTGCCGCTTACAACAAGATCCGCTCGAAAAAGGAGATGGTGATCTATCCGGATTTCGGGCACGAGGCATTACCCGGTTTCATGGACAGAGCCTTCACCTTCCTCTCCGGGCTGTAGTGGGTGCGGTTCGCCGACGGGGTGCCTGCCTTAAGCTGCCTGAGGTCAATCTTCAAGAAATCCCTGTTCCCGAAACCATTGAAACGTGTCCTGAAGAGTCACCTCGAGAGGCCGCGGATTGTAGTCCAGCTCCTGCCTCGCCTTTTCGCAGGATACGCAGCGGTGTTTGCTGATCGCAAGCAGAGCATCGGGGGTGAAGGCTGGATACTTCGAGCTCAGACCGGGCAGCTTCCCGGCTATTCTCGACACGCCCCGGGCCAGCCACACGGGAAGGGCAATGGGAGGGGTCTTCCGCCCCGTGATCTTCTGCACCAGCGCGGCCATCTCGGGCAGGGATCGCCAGGTTCCGCTCAGAATGTAGCGTTCACCCCTGCCTGCCCGCTGCTGGGCTGTCAGAGAAGCTGCCACCACATCCCGGACATCGACCCAGTTGAAGCCCCCGCGGATCAGGGCGGGGAGACGGTTGTGGTACAGATCGAGCAGGGATTTGCCCAGATGGGAGGGCTTGTAGTCGAAGGGACCGAGGACGGCTGTAGGGCAGATGATCACCGCATCGAGCCCTTCGGCTACCGCCTCCAGAAGGAGACGTTCCGATTCGGCTTTTGTCCACCCGTATAGGGTCGTGTCCTCAAGCCCCGCCAGAGGATTGTTCTCGTCGGTTACTTTTTGGGGATTCAGATCCGAGAGTGCCTCGATTGAGCTGAAATGGATCACCCGGCGGACCTTGCAGCTTCGGCAGGCCTGGATCACATTGCGGGTGCCCTCGATATTGACCCGTCGCAAGGTATCGATGTGCCGACCGTCGAGAGAGATGGATGCTGCCAGATGATAGACGACCTCGACGTCTTGAAACGCCCGGCGCAGGGAGTTCGAATCGGCCAGGTCGGCGCGTACCCGGTGGACTGCCAACCCTTCAAGAGCCCGGGTATCCTCGTGAACCAGCAGGCGCACCCGAACTCCGGCCGCCAGCAAGGCCCGCGAAAGTGCTGCACCCACGTGGCCGGATGCCCCGGTGATTGCCGCTGTCACGGCAAAGCCTGCTGCGGATCGGTTCCTGTAAGTTTGGAGCGCATCGAACCTCCTCGAGGGCCCCATTATAAGTCGCCTACCTCGGGTGTCAAGGCATGGCTGTTTCCCTTCACGGCTTTTTCCTTGACAGCGACATGGCTGTACCGTAGCATTGGCAGACCCTTTAATACCTGTGGATGGAGGACAGCAGACATGAAGAGACTGTGCACGATTCTGGCGCTGTTGCTTATCGTTGTGCCGCTGAGCATGGCGGATTTTCAGGACGTCCTCGACAGGGTGGACAAGCTCCACGAGGCGGAGGACTACGAACAGACTAAGAGCTATATTGAATATTCGATGGCTCAGGCGGGAAGCGGTGCCGAAAAGGCCGAGCTGCACTGGCGACTGGCAAGAGCCTGGCTGAACCTGGGAGACGAGGCTGAAGACCGGGGGATCGTCGACGAGGAGCTTCTGGCCTACTTCGAGCAGGGGGAGGCCCAGGCGCAAAAGGCGATCGATGCGGACCCGAGCAATCACCTCGGCTATTACTGGAAGTCCGCCAACATCGGGCGCTGGGGACAGATCAAGGGCATCTTAAACTCCCTGTTCAAAGCGAAGCCAATGCGGGATCTTCTCCAGAAGGCCGTGGCGGCGGACCCGGACCACGCCGATTCCTATTACGTTCTGGGTCAGCTCTACGAGCAGGTGCCCGGTTTCCCCGTGTCCTTCGGAGACAAGGATTACGCCGTGTCTCTGGGAAGAAAATCTCTCGTTCTGCACGAGCAGCAGGTCAAGGCGGGAATCGAGGATGAAATAAACTACGACTTTTACACAGAGATGGCCAAGCATCTCTGGGAACGGGACTACAGCGCCGCCAAGCG
>CAZBXU010000221.1:0-5342 GCA_964495755.1 uncultured Spirochaetaceae bacterium
TGGCGCAAATCGTGAATGACCTGGAGATCGACGTTCGGTCCGGCCATTTCTGGGCCATGGACGAGTGGTACATCGATGGAAAAGAGGCTCCCCTGGATCACCCCTTGAGCTTCGCCAAAGCGGACCTGGAGTTGTGCTTCCACAGGATCGACAAGCGCCTTCGGATGCCCGATAAGAATCTGCACTTTTTGCGGGCCGACAACATCGAGGAGTACAGCCGAAGCTATGATCAATTTCGCTGCCTCCTCATGCAGGGAGGGCAGGGGGAGGCAACACATTGGGCATTCAACGATCCTCTGCCCAGGGAAGGCAAGTACGAGGACGAGCCTCCAGCCCCGGAGGAGTATCGCCGTCTCGGTGCTCGGATCGTGAACCTGCACCCCATGACCCTGATCCAGAACGCCCGCACCTCCGGCGGCGGAGTGGTAACAGGAGTGCCCTCCCAGGCGATCTCGGTTGGACCGGTGGAAACCTGGAAATCTGAAAAAGTCTCGATCTGGCATGCGGGAACCCACGACAATCCCTTCGGGCAGAGGCTGACGGCGTTTATGATCTCCAAGAAGATCCCCGACAGCGCCGTGCCGATGTCGCTGCTGGCGGATCACCCCAACGTCCGGTTCAACTATTTCCGCGGAGGGATCGGAACCTGCTTTGCGGAGATGCACTAGGGAGGATCAAAGGTCATGTCGGAAAACACTATGAACGGCACAACCGTCTTTGCCCTGGCCTGCCACCCCGACGATATCGAGTTCATGATGGGGGGGACCCTGCAGCTGTTGAAAGCTGCGGGTTGTTCCCTGCACTACATGAATCTCGCCAATGGCTGTTGCGGATCCACCCAGTACAGCCGCGATCAGACCGCACGGATCCGTCGTCAGGAGGGGCGGAACGCCGCGGCATATCTGGGAGCGGTCTATCACGAAAGTCTGGCGAACGACCTGGAGGTCTTCTATACCCCCGAGCTGATCGGCAAGGTCACCGCTGTGGTCCGGGAGATCCGGCCGGATATCATGCTTCTACCCTCGCCGGAGGACTACATGGAGGATCACATGATTACCTGTCGGATCGGGGTGACCGCCGCCTTCAGTCGGGGCGTCCCCAACTTTCCGACGGATCCGCCCCGAGAGGCGACCTATCAGGATGTCGTGCTCTACCACGCTCTGCCCTACGGCCTGCAGGATGGGCTGCGCCGGCGCATCCTCCCTGATTTTTGCGTAGATATCACCTCTGTGATCGACGACAAGGAGCAGATGTTGGCCTGTCACGAGAGCCAGAAACGTTGGCTTGATGAGACACAGGGACTGGACAGCTATCTGCATACGATGCGGGAGATGTCTGCGGAAGTCGCCGCGATGGCAGGGAGGGGCCGGTACGCCGAAGGGTGGAGGCGGCACTCCCATCTCGGGTTTTCCGCCGCGGAGACCGATCCACTGATGGAGATGTTGGCAGTATACTGCTACGCCGGCGAGCAGTAACACACCCAAGGGACATCCTGTCTGGAGCAATTCTGTTTCACTGTGATGCGGCTTTTCCAGCTCCGATTGTGATTATCGATGCAGCAGCCAGAATCCGCCGTCGCTGATAAGGCTTTCCCCCGTAACGCTGCGAAAAGCAGGTGAAGCGGCTGCAACGACCAGCAAACCGATCTCTTCCGGCGTGATGATTCTTTTTAGGGGTGAGTCGTCCGCCCGTGTTTTCCGTAAATCCGCCTCCACTTCCTGGATATCGATCATGCCGGGAATGATGCTCAGTACCCGTACCTTGGGAGCATAAGCAAACGCCAGAAATCGGGACATGTCGTTGACACAGGCTTTGGCCAGCCCGTAAACGGAATGACTGTACTTCATGCTGCTGGTGGCCGATATATTGACAACTAGGCCTCCTTCGTGCTTCTCCATCCAGCTGGCAGCCTCCCGGGCAAGGAAAAAATACCCTTTGAAGTGCGTATCCATCATCAGGTCGAACTCGGATATCGACAGGGACCTCAAATCGGTATAGACGGGGGGTGGACCGCCCAGATTGACCAAGATGTCAAAACCCCCGAGACTGTTCACCGTTTCGCTGATCAAACCAGGGAAGGATTCCGTTTCGCTTAGATCAAATTGAAATACGGCTGAGTTCCCTCCACGGGCTCGGCAGCGCTCGGCAACCTCCTCGGCACCCGGTCTGTTGTTGTTGTAGGTTATGGCTACCTCAGCTCCGTAATTTGCGAGGGTGGAACAGACGGCAGGACCACTCTCGGAAGAGCCGCCGACAACGAGGGCGACTTTCTTACTCAATAATTCTTTATCAAACATGCAAGACCTCCTAAAAACCAATTTTTATGGATCGTCTTCTATTCATCCGGCGGGCGAAGAATAACAAGGCGAAAGAGAGAAACAGTGAAATGCTGAAGTTGCTGGATATATAGACGAATGAACGGCATCATGAAGCCGAAGCCGGTCAGAGATAAAATTTGTGTCACCGAACTGATGTAAAGATTCTTTTTCCACTGGAGCATGGTTGGATTAATTACGGCACCTGAGGGTTCTGGCCTAGATCCTCGCTCGAATAGACGACTTTTTTTTCTCTGAGGACTCGGACTGAATCGTCAGAGTAATGCAGGACATCTTGCAGAACTTCGATCGTGTGTTCTCCAAGCAGCGGAGCATGGGAATGCACCTGCCCTGGAGTGACAGACAATCTGAAGGGAGAAGCTGCGATCTTCACTTGACCCGCTCCCGGTTGCTGAACCGTGGCAAGCATCTGCCTGTGGGCCACGATAGGATCCCTCAGGATCTGTTCGATCGAATGAATCGGAGAACAGGGAACATCCTGGCTCTGCAAAATTTCCAGCCAATCCGAGGTGTTCTTTTGCTTGAACGTTTTTTCCAGGATATGGATTAAACGTTCTCTGTTTTGAGTTCTCAAGACATTTGTCTTGAATTGCTCGTCGTCGATGAGTTCCGGCATTTCAACAGCAGTGCAGAATCGGGACCAGATCGAGTCGTTACCGACGGCGACTACGATCCAACTGTCAATTGTCGGAAAGGCCTGGAAAGGAGTGACGGAAGGGTGCATGGTACCCAGAGGTCCAGGGATCTCTCCGGCCACGGTATATCGGACAAGGGCGTTTTCCAGGATATACAACAATCCATCCACCATAGAATGGTCGATCCGTTGGCCTTCCCCGGTCCTGTCGCGGTGACGGATCGCGGCAAGGATCGAGACCGCGCACTGATGTCCCGCGATGATGTCACCGACTGAAGTGCCTACGCGCACCGGGGGTCCGCCCTCGGGGCCGCAGATACTCATCAGTCCGCTATAGGCTTGAGCGATCATGTCGTATGCCGGCTTTTCCGCATACTCAGCAGGTGCGTCGTGGCCGAATCCGGAGATGGATGCATAAATTATTTTTTCGTTGATCCTTCTGCAATCTTCGTAGGAGAAACCCAAGCGCTTCATCGTAACGGGTTTGAAGTTCTCCAGCACAACATCCGATACTCCTATAATATCCCGAAGGATTGTCTTGCCCTCCGGTTTCTTCAGATCGAGTACCACGCTTTTTTTGTTTCTATTGATACTGATAAAGTAGGCACTCTGCCCCTCGATGAAGGGTCCGAATTGTCTAGCATCGTCTCCGCTCGGTGGTTCGATGTGGATGACCTCAGCTCCCAGGTCCGCGAGAATCATCGAGGCCGTTGGCGCCGCCAATACGTGGCTGAGATCGGCGATGCGAATGCCTTCGAGAGCTCTTGCTTTCATTCGTCGATGATTATAATTAAGTGAAATGGGCCAGTAAAGCTTTCACAGGACCATCGGTGACCTGCGCGATTGAGTGCTCAACGCCCGCAGGAATTACGAGTAGAAAATCATCTTGAAATTTGACCTCTTGGTTGCCAATCAAAGCGCTCCCCTTGCCTTTGATTACATAGATAACCTCATGGTCATCGTGCACACCGGAGTAGTGGGGTTTGTCATAGACGATATAACCCATCGTAAAACCACTGCCGGCCCCGATGGCTGCACCTTCGAACAGCGGCTTCAGACTCCCCCAGTCCTTCATCTGTGTAGGGATTTTGCTGACATCAAAACAATACTCACTCATTCGGAAACCTCTCTTCCGCCCTCATCTACAAAATCAGATGCAAACGAGTCGGTGTTTATGTCCTCGGATTGGGTTCGTGGTGTAGGAGGATCTATCCTGTTTTGTTTGTTTTTATAGTACGATTGTACCCGGTTTTCCATGTGCTGGATGTGCTGGTACATATTCTCCGCCGCTCCCGTTGCGTTTCGCCTCCGCATCATTCGATAGATATTTCGATGATCCTGAAATGACGACTTCAGCTGGTTCGCGTTGTGGGCGTACTCAAACATTTCTCTCTGCTGGGTTTCAATTAATAATTGAATTTTTTCGAGCATCATCAGCAATATGTCGTTCTTGGCCATGCTGCCAATGGCTTTATGAAATTTGAAATCAATTCGGGCGAATTGCAGGGGATCACCCGCTTTCACCGGCTCAGCCATAGCCCTGAGAATCGAATCAAGAGAATGGATATCGTCTTCAGTAATTCGCCGGGTTGCCAGATCGACGAGTGCCGTCTCTATGATCTTCCGTGCTTCAAAGAGCTGGAGGATAGTCTTTTCACCCAACGCGCTGTGGAATTCGAACTGTTTTTCTATCAGACCTCTATTGTGATCTCGAACATATGTCCCTCTTCCCTGATGAATCTCTATCAATCCCTTAGTATCGAGTTTTTTCAACGCTTCCCTCAGCGTGACACGGCTCACACCCCAGCGCTCGCAAAGTATATCGTGCGGTGGGAGTCGGTCTCCGGGCTTCAGTTTTCCATCGAGAATGTCATGGTGGATCTTGTCAGCAATGATCTCACCAAGATTAACTCTGGGAAGCTTTTCCATCTCTATTTCAGTACATACTCCACGTCAAGATTTTTACCGTCCCAAGCGAAAAGTGCGAACCGTCCCCTTGCTCCGGGAAATATATCGAATTCCTGTTCAATTCCGAAGTAGCGTGCTGGATTTAGTGTAGCCATGGTTAAAGACTGTTCGATTGAGAATCCTGAACGAGAGGCAAGGAATGCGCAATCTTGGTCTAAAGTCTTGACCGCTCCGCTCAACAGATCGGTTCCTTTACCTTTCACCCATAGTCCCCCGTTTCGAAGCACCACTGTGAACTCATACTTGCTGTACTCCCCATCGGGAAGCCCCGAAAGATGGGCAAGGTCGGATACGAGAATCGATCTGTCAATTCCCTTCGCTTGAATTACCGCCTTGAGCGTATAATCCGGTATATGATAGCCATCAGCAATAAAACTTGCCCAGAGGTCGTCAAGGGCCAATTG
>CAZBXU010000222.1:0-5291 GCA_964495755.1 uncultured Spirochaetaceae bacterium
CAATCTTCGCTTCGCAACTGAAAGGAAGATTGCGATGTCCTCAACCAGTGCGAAAATCTTGCTATAAAAACAAGATTTTCGACTGTCATCGTAATAGAAGCGCTTGCACCACGCGCCCTTCGACGCGACCTATGGCAGGGTCAACACTTCTGTGCGATTGGCGAACACGGCGACGGTGTGCTCGAATTGGGCAACCGGTGACCGATCCAGGCTGCGCAGGCTCCAGCCGTCGGCCTCCTTCCGGACCTGCACTCCCCCCAGCCCGAGGACAGGCTCGAGGGTAAAGACCATACCCGCCACGATCGGCAGGCCCTGCCCCCTCTCTCCGGTATGGGGTACCCCCGGCTCTTCGTGCAGCTTCCTGCCAATGCCGTGTCCGACAAACTCCGGCAGAACAACGCATTGCTTCTCCCCGGCTACCGCCAGCACCGCGGCCCCTACATCCCCCATCCGGGAGCCCCTACGGGCGGCCTGCACCGCTGCAGTCAGAGCTTTTTTCGCCGTCTCGATCAGCCGCTGCTTCTCCGCAGAGAGAACGCCGACACCGAAACTGGCGGCGGAATCTCCGAACCACCCGCGCCAGAGCACGGCTACGTCGATGGTGATGATATCACCCTTTCGCAGCTTATGAGGCGAGGGGACGCCATGGACGGCCACTTCGTTGACGGAGATACAGGTGGAACCGGGAAATCCCGCCGTCACTCCCGGTAGAGCGTCATACTGGCGCATCAGGGCTGCGGCGATTCTGTCCAACTCCAGAGTTGAAATACCCTTTTCCACATGCGCAGACACTGCTTGGAGGATACGGGCGGCGATTCGGCAGCTCTTCCGGATGCCGTCGACTTCTTCAGAGGTTTTCAGAGGAATATCCAGGTCCACTAGTTCCCTGCTCGATAGAGAGGAAGGTACCCTTCCCGGAGCACCTTCTCCCAGGTGTAGTGCTCGAACACCTCGGAGAAGGCCTGGCGTTGGAGGCGCTTCAAACGATCCTGGTCCTCCCGATAGTCTGAGATCGATTCTCCGATCGCCTCGAGCAGAGCCCGGACCGAATGGGATTTGTAGCTGTAACCGGTATAACCCGGCCGCACCTTGATCAGCCCGCCCACCCCATGAACGATCGGAAGATTTCCCATCATCTGGGCGAATAGATCGGTCAGTCCGCACGGTTCGTACTGGGAGGGGACGAGAAAGAAATCTCCGGAAGCGTAGATGTATTTGGCGGCCCGGCTGTTGTACCCGACCAAGAGGCACAGTTTGCCCTCCGCCTGCGGACGGCGAGTGATTTCGATCAACTGCTCCTCGATATCTTTCTCCCCCTGGCCGAGGATGAGAAACTGAACATCCCTGTTTTCAGAAAAACAGCGGGCTACGGCGCCGGCCAGAATGTCGACGCCCTTCTGGCCTGTCAATCTGCCGACAAAGGTGTACAGTGGCCGATCGGAGGCCTTTTCCAAGGACCCGAAGATCTCCAGTCCGGTCAGCTCAGGGGCGGAGGAGTTTCTACCCTCGACTCCGGCAAGCAGCTCGACGAAGCGATCCCGGCAGCTCTGCTTTCCTGAGAAGTCGTTCCGGGCAGGATCGAAGGCAAAGGGAAGCCCGCTCTGCCCGGGATAACGTGGATCGAAGGATTTCGGCGCGATGCCATTGGTGATCCCCAACAGCTTCACCCCCGAGCGCTCGAAGGCTGCTCCCAATCCACCGGTCAGCTCGTCCAACCGGCCCGAGTTTATCTCTTGGGCATACCCCTCGGATACCGTGTTGATTGGAGCGTAAACCGCGCCCACCAAGAAGGGATCCACCGCGCCGTTGAGGATGCCTTTGGAGAGAATGTCCGGCGGCAGCCGAGTCAGCCGGGCTGCGAAATTCAGGTCGTAGATTTCCTGGTGGTATCCTCGCCCCGCATTGTGGATCGTTATCAGAGCCCGGCAGTCCTTAAGTGCCTCCCTGTAGTCAGAGCAATTCCTCATGATGGCGGGAAGGAAAGCGGAGTGGCCGTCGTGGCAATGAAACACATCCGGGGGTCCCAGAACCAGGGCCAGCTCCAGCGCGCCCCGCTGGAGGATCAGGTTGATGTGGTGGGCGTCCCAATGCCCCGATCCCTTTCGTTTCTGCGGGTCCTCCTTTTCATCTTCCCCCGTGTAGGTATAGATCGCCCGCTTGCCGCGGGTATGCGGGCAGTCGAGCAGATACACGGAAGCGCCTTGGTGCCGACAGCGAAAAACTTCCACCCGCTCCGTGCTCAAGGGTAAACTTGCGGAACCGGAGGGAAGCTGCAGTTCGAAGTGGATTCCTGTTCTCTCCGCATCCAGCCGGTGAAGATCGATGAACCCGTATCGAGGCAACACCACGGCGGTGGGCACACCTTCCTTGGCCAGAGCTTCGGAGAGTCCGGCCACGACATCTTTCAAGCCCCCCGCTTCGGCAATACCGTCACATTCCCGACTGATATGCCAAACCCCGCACTTTAGACTCACCTCCGGTCCTCTCCTCCCGCCGCATCTGTGAGATCCGGGCGCAGGACCGCGGCCCGACCCAGGTACACCGGTATGGGTCGGCGATCCCCCTCTGTCGAATAGGTCAGCAGTACCCGAATGATTCTCGGCAGGGCCCCTTCGATATCAGCCTCCTGAAGGCAGAACAACGGAGTGTCGGCGAAACCGGAGGAGCGTATTCCCGTGGCCGGGTTGCCCTTGGTCAGGTCCTTGGTCAGAGAAAAAAGAACGCTGATGATTTCACTTTCCCCGATGTGATTCCGGGTCAGGATCTCCTGAACGAGCTGTAACGCCAGCCAGTGGATATCCTCCGCATTGTTCCTGCCGACACCGGCAGCCCCTCGCACCGAACGAATCACATCATCCTCTTCTACAGCAGCCCGGCTATGATCGCTTCCCGTTCCTCTTGCAGCAGCTCCTTTGGATTACCTGACATACTCGAGCCGGAGGAACGGCGAGCGATTTCCGGGATCTGCCCCGGATCTACGGCGAATCCTTTAAGGTTTACCGGAAGATCGTAGATGGAGAACAGGGAGTCGATCTCCCCGATCAGCCACTGCACCGGATCATCCTGGGCGGCTGCTCCCTGCTTGTCCGCCACCCCCTGCTCCAGTGCTGTCTGGTAGAGCAAACCGCAATCCTCCCGGATCACCTCAGCATTGGCCCGGAGAACCGGCCTGATGAACAGGGCGCAGATCAATCCGTGAGGGATGTCGTACAACCCTCCCAGACCGGAGGCAAATCCATGGGCGGCGCCAAGGCCGGAGTTGGCCAGGGCGATCCCGCTGCACATGGCGCCGTAGGCTGCAGCCGCGCGGGCCTGCAGATCGTCGGGATCCTTCGGAATCATCTTGAGGGCCCACAGCATGCCCGGAAAGGCCTGTCTGGCCAGGGCTCGCGGGATAGGAGCGGATTTTTTCGATAGGAAAGCCTCGACCAATTGGGTCAAAGCATCCATACCGACGATTCCGCTCAAGGTAAGCGGAGCTCCCACGGTTAGCTCCGGATCAACCAGGGCATAAGTTGCCAGCATGAAAGGAGAACGCAGGCTCTTCTTTGCGCCCTGGGCCTTGGATTTCAGGACAGCGTTCTTCGTGACTTCCGCCCCGG
The DNA here is from genome assembly GCA_964495755.1 of uncultured Spirochaetaceae bacterium. Taxonomy (GTDB): domain Bacteria; phylum Spirochaetota; class Spirochaetia; order SZUA-6; family DRHE01; genus JAFGQJ01. The sequence continues at coordinate 3,603 of CAZBXU010000222.1, forward strand.
TCCCAGAGGTCGTAGGCAGAGCGAGCCAGGGAACTCCCGGAACGTTGAGCTTCAGGCCTTTTCCGATGCCTTCAAGGAAATCTTCTACCTTGTCCCTGACCGGCAGCAATCCGGAAACAGCTTTGCCCGTGTCCAGTACCGAACCGCCCCCCACCGCGACGATCACCTCGGGCTTAAAATTCCGTGCCTGTTCCAGCAGCCCATTCAGTCCCTCAACCTCCGGCTCTCCTCCCGGGCACTGAAGGGAAAGCACCTCGAAGGATGCAAGTACTTCGCGGAATCTGTGCTGCCATCCGGACTCGGAGAACCAGCGTTGTCCGCTGAAGACAAGAACCCGCCGTCCAAAACGGGGCAACAGATCCGGAAGTTTTTTCCACTCTCCCGGTCCAAAGAAAATACCTTGAGGCATCTGCAATACAAAATTGTTCATCATCGTCCTACCACCTTGAGAATGATCCGAGTATAACAACGCCGACGAAAACCTGTCAACAAAGGTTACAACTGGAACCAGGCGGAGAGAAAGGAAAAGGCCAGTAACAACAGGTAGGAAATCACAACAGACAGAGAACAGAAGATCAACTTCAGATAGTACCTACGCTGCCGTCGCAGGACAAATACCAGCACAATGTACAGGACTCCGAGAAAAACTTCGGTCAGGAGACTGATCTTGAGCAGCTTGATAAGGAAAATCTGCGTCGAATCGAGAAACTCCTGAAAATTCCCGAGCAGGTAGAGAAGGAAGAGGAGGAGGGAGAAGATAAAAAAGAACACCACCCCTCTGGCAACCAGCCAGTACAGAGAGGAGAGAAGAAAAATTTGTCCCCGGCTTCGTCTCAAAGGTGCGACCTCCTGCCGATAATCGGCTTGCAATTTCGGTCATTTTACGTAATATATGTAGGGAAGGAAAGACAATGAAAGCATTTCTAATCATCCTGGTGATTCTTGTGGTACTGGCGGGGACCGCCTTCTACTTCGGCTGGGTTCAGATCCTTCTGCCGCCGGAGAATTACGCCGTGGTATTTACGAAAATCGGCGGATACGACGACCAGGTGATTCGTCCCGGAGAGTTCAGCTGGCGATGGGAGCGTCTGATTCCCACAAATATGACTCTGTATACCTTTGATCTCCACCCTCGTACACTGGAGGTCTCTTTCGAGGGAAGCCTGCCGTCCGGACAGCTGTACTCCTCGATTCTCCCGGAAAATCCTGATTTCTCTCTCAGCGGCAACGTTACGATTCAGTTCGGGATCGTCCCGGAGAGCCTGCCCGCTCTCGTTGCCGAAGAGAAGCTGTCCCCTGAAGCACTGGATGATTTCTACGAGGCAAAGGCCGAACAGATCTCCAACCGGATCATGGACAAGCTAAAAAGTGCAACGCTGAATCAGCAGATGGAACGGGAGCTTGCCCGTGAGTTTCCCGACTTCAAGATCTTGAGTCTCCGCACCGAGACGGTGCGCGTACCGGATCTCGAGTTGTACGATCTGGCGCGACAGTCGTATAAAGAGCTGGTAGAAATCAGGGATCGCTCACGGGAGGAAGCCGTAGCCAGGATGGCGGTAGAGCAGGTTTGGGCGGAGAACGCCAGGGATCAAGAACGGGAAACCCTGGAAGCCCTGAGAGAGTACGGGAAGCTTTTAAACGAGTACCCGATTTTATTGAAGGCGATGTATGTCCAGAAGCTCTCCGGGG
>CAZBXU010000223.1:0-5234 GCA_964495755.1 uncultured Spirochaetaceae bacterium
ACCGGATTCGATGCGGAGCAGCTCACCCACCGTGGGGCCGTGGCGGGTCAGGATTACCTCGATCCGGCGGGATTCCTTCTCCCCTTTGACCCGGATCTCCTCGACGATTCGCTCGGCCTTTCGCCACCTACCATTGTATCTATATTCCCGTGGATTCTTTGGGTTGAACCGTTCCAGATATAAATCCTGAACGTCGGCAAAGGAAGTCGTGAACCCGAAGGTGATCTTTGCATTGTGACCGACCACGACGCCCGGCATACCTGGAAAAGTAGCTCCGGTGGCCTCGAGATCCGGACAAACCAGATGACAGGCGTGCCAGAGGGAAGGCATGGTCAAACCAAGATGCGGGTCATAGGCGAACAGGGCTTTTCCCGTGACCGACCGTCGACCGCGAACAGCCCAGCTGTTGCTCCGTCCGGCCAGGGCGTCGGCGGGGAACCAGGCTTCCAGGTTCCCGAACGCTTCCAGTACCTGTTCCGCCGCCTGGATTACTTCTTGTCCGGCCAGAATCACGGGGTTGTCCTGCGGATACCCGCCGAACAGTCTCGCCGCTCGCTCCGAACCCACCTTTCCGACCAGGGCGGCGTTGAGGAGCTCCGTAGCCCAGTTCGCCGAGAGTTGCCAGGCTTGCATCTTGGCCCAAGCCAGAGTATCCAGCGGCTGCCAGGGTTCGGGCTTGAATCCGAGCAGGATAAACTCCAGGGGCAACCTGCGGGGGTTCATCTCCATGTAGGTATTCACTCCCCGAAGATACGCATCGAGAAGGGAGCGACTTTCAGGAGACAGACAGGCAAGATCGTTCGCAGCAGCCCTGGCGATCCCGACGGTGCGCACGAAGCGGTCCGCCTCGAAGGACGCCTCGCCGAAAATCTCCGAGAGCCTCCCATTGGCCAAACGGCGGTTCAGCTCCATCTGCCAGAGCCTGTCCTGGGCTTGTACGTACCCTTGAGCGAAGAATAGGTCCTCGAGACCGGCCGCGTAGATATGGGGAACACCCCAGCGATCCCGAATGATCGCGACCCGCTCCTTCAGTCCGGCGATCTCAAGCGTCCCTTCGACCTGGGGAAGAGGAAGTCGGAACCGGTACCGGAGGTAGAGAAACGAGGCCAGCAGTGCCAGGGCCACGGCTCCGCCGATGAGTAGTAGGAGAATCACGCAGACAGATTATACTGCTTCGAAGATAACTATAACAGCCCCATCCGAAAACCGAAGCTGATGCGTGCTGCCAGACCGGCTTCCACATCCGAGGAGATAAACCACAGCTGAAACTCTGAATAGAGGGAAAAGGTATTGAAGATACGCCAGTCAGGGATCTCGAAACGGGCAAATTCCAGCTGGCCCACCACCGCGGCCAGAATCAGGCCTTCCTCGGTGAAAGCAATCCTATCCTCGGACATCGTAAAGTAGGAAAAGTTCGCGCCGAGCGCAAAGGCCATGGAGAAAATGTCCCATGAGGGTCCGAAAAAATAACCAAAAGGAACGGTGACGATATTGGCGAGCAGCTTGGCGCCGATTACCAGCCCGGAAAAACGTCCGGTAGGCGACATGCCTACCTGAACCTGAAGTTTCACGTTGTCGTCGAAAAAGGTCAGTCCCAGTCCGAGATCGGCGTAGGTTGCACCCATCCCGTGAACATCGAGGTACAACCCCTGTATAAACTCCGGGACTCCGTAGCGGCTCTTATCGCCCTCCCTCAAGCTGATCTCCACGCTCTCAAGACCTGTTTCATCACCGGCGGTCCCCCGAAGGTGTACCTCCTGATTGAACCTCTCTCCCTCTTCGGGACTCAACAGAGCGATCTCCGGTGGTCTGGTATCCACCTGAAGCTGCGTTTTTGTCACCGCAGCGACTCCGTCGGCAAAGGCGGCTCTGACCAGGATGCGCAACGGCCCGTTCGCCAGGCCTTGAGTTTCCAAACGGAAACGCCAGGTATCTTTTCCGTCTGCCCGCTGAAACGTATTTCCGTTGTCAAAACTGACTTCAACCTTTTGGACCGCATGCTCGGCCAGGGTACGTTTGCGGTCCTTGGCCGTCTGTTCCTCCTCAGTATCGACGGCTTCGAGGTAATACCCTGCCTGCCCCTCCAGATAGGGACGCCCGGTGACAAAGCTTCCCGGCGAGTGGCTGGTGATTTGCACCCACGGTCCCGTGCGTATGTACTGTATTCGCCGCTCTTCAGAGAGAAGAGGCAAGCTTCCGGGCAGGGGAGCCTGAACCTGCAGAGTATGCGGTCCCCGCCCCACATTTTCCGGTCCGAGGGTAAAGGCGAAGAAGCCCTTGTGATCCACCTCGGCGTTATCGACAACGACACCGTCGATAAGGACCATGGCGCTGGCTATATCTGCCTGGGACACGACCCTACCGCTTATTGTAAAGCTTCCCGCTATCTCCTCACCGGCGGCGGGAAACATCAGATCGACCCTCTCCGCTTCGAGGGATTCCTTTACCTGAATGTTTCGGGACAGGTACGTCCTGTTCCCCGCAGCATCCGCCGCCTCCAGACTGAGATTATACCAGCCCACGGGCAGGTTCTGGATATCGAACTCCCGGACTATGATGCCGTCGGTCGACAGGGCAAACTCCACACCTCCGCCTTCAACACCTGCGGCAGCCACGGCGGGTGTCAACCGGGCCTTCAGAACCGTAAGCCCTATGTTGTCGATTGCTCTGCCGTCCAGATGCAACACCTGAGTAAATACTTCGCCGTCTGACGGGGTGTCTAAAACGATCTGCGGAGCCCGGTTGTCGATGTTGATCGTAGAGGTAAAAAGACCTTCGGTCCCCGTGTTGTCCACCGCTTTGATTAAGACAGCGTGTGTGCCGCCGGCCAGTAGTCCTGTATCCAGCCTGTAATGCCACTGCTCCGTCCCCTCCATCGATTGGAAGCTGTGGCCATTGTCGAGGGATAGGAATACCCCGGCAATTCCGTTGGGATCATCGCTCTGCCCTGTCAATTCGATGACGCCCCGCACGTGTTCGCTGATGCTCGGTGCGGAGAGCTCGGACTCCGGTTCGGAGGTGGACACCATAAATGTCGAAGAAGCAACTTCGCCGGAAAGCCCTCCGATGTCTTCCGCCCTCACTTCTATGGTATGTTCATTGTCGCTGAGGCTGTCGATGGACAGCGGAATGCTGAAGTTGTTTCCCACCGGTAGCTCGAAAAACTCCCCCCCGTCCAGACTGTAGGAAATAGCTCCCACCCGGTCATCATCAAAGACCATCCCCGATATTGTGAAATCATTCTTGATCACCTCTCCCGCACCGGGAACCTGTATCTCCACGACGGGTTTGTCCGCCTCCGGGTTGACGGTCAGTGTCGGAACGAGGAATCCCTCATTGCCTGCCGCATCCACCGCCCTCAGGCGGAAACTCTGCGGCAGCGATTCATATTCTGAAAGGTTCAGATCATGGCGAAAATTGTTCCCAGATCCGATCTCTTCAAATGTGCCGTCATCGTCGCTCAAATCAATCCGGACAACCCTTCCCGCATCTTCGACTTGCCCGACCAGCGTGATTTGCCCGTTCAGCTCATCCTCGGCGCCCGGTGCAACCACTGTTAGCGCAGGTGCGGTGGTATCCCTGTAGAGGGGAATGTGTTCCAGGACCACGTTACCGGCGGAATCCGCAGCCCGAAGGAGAAGGAGGAGCGGGCCGTCCATAGAAGCATCGGCGGAAAGGGATTTCGAGAAACTCAAAGCCCCCTCTATTTCACTCGTTTCAATTTCTGCAAAAGGCATCCCCTCGCCCAAAGCGTACTCGAGTCTCTCAATACCACTGGCATCGGTCACAGTCCCCGCGATTGTCAGATTGTTTGCGAACCATGCTCCCACTGCCGGTTCGCTCATGGAGATACTCGGCGGCTCGCCGTCGGTTACAAAGCGAAGCGGCCGCGACAGCAGTGTTCCTCCGCTATCCGTGGAAACCTTGACGCTCAGCGGCTCACTCACCCCTGATGCTGCAGCTTCGATTCGTACCAGAGAGCCTTCCAGCCGGGCACTCAGAAGGTCCGTGGGCGGATCCAGAGTCACCGAGCCTCCCCCCCCTCCCGGCACATACCCGAAAAGGGGCTGACCGTCACCAAGAACAATGCTCCCGTCCTCCCCGATGCGGGCGTCCACGAACAGGATCTCGTCTCCCGACCCATCGTCGTTACCGAGAAACACGAATCCGGCATACTCGCCGGCACTCCCGAAACCGTCCGTGCAGCGGATACGCACATCCACCCGCCCTGGAGCAAGCTCCTTTGCCAGCGGGATCTCAAGCTGCTGGATACGGGGATCAGAGCCCTTGCGCAGCGACAGGCGTTTGAACTCGCTGCCCTGGAGGCTGTACTCGGCGCTTATAGTTGAACCGGAAAAGCGGATCTCTCCATTGAGTTTTGCTTTCTGGTCCGTGGGGACGAGAAACCCAGGAGCGTAGGCCTCAACCGCCTCTCCGACAACGACCCCGGTCAGAGATATGCCGGGCGCCGCACCGATTACCGTGAATTGGACTTTTTCAGCGTCCCCGATCGATCCGTGGATATCCGTTGCCCGGACACCCAACGTGTGCCGCCCTGGGGCAAGATCGTCCAGATCGAAACGGAAGGCGTCGCCTGCGGCCACCGTCTCGGGACCCATTCCGTCAACGGTATACTCGACACTCTTGCCGCCGTCGTCATCCATGATGTAGCCGATCACCGGCGTGCCGTTGGATATCTGCGACCCTTCCCCGGGCACGGCGATCACCACCCGAGGCTTGTCACCCTCAGGGTCGACCCGAACTTTGAGCTTTTCCGTCCTCTGGTTGCCCGTAAGGTTTTCAAGGGTGAAACTGATCTGAAGCGCTCCTGCTTTCCCGTCCCTCAGATCGAATTCCTGAACCCAGAAGGGATTCCCCAGTACCAGTTCGACCTCGCCGCTCTCTCCGCCTATCTCGTAGGACAGAGATTTCAAACCTATGCGATCAAAAGCCTTGCCTACCACCAGGAGTCTGCCGTTTACCGAGTCCTCCGGCTGAGGAGAGAGAATCTCGAGCACAGGCTTCTCATTATTCACGAACAGGAGAAAAGCCATATAGGCTATCGATCCGGTGTTGTCTTCGGCCCGGAACCAAAAGACCTGCGGGCCGTCTTCCAGCTCTTCGGTGTCTATCCTGAGCTCGTATGCGTATCTCTGCTCCGATTTATCATAAGAAAGCTTGAGAGGGGAGTAGACACCCTCCCGCTGCCGGCTGAATTCCAACTCTTTGACACC